>NZ_JBEZKP010000030.1:0-84108 GCF_040706335.1 Streptomyces sp. NPDC048389
CAGCATCCGCGCGCCGTTCCCGGTGCCCGCCGCCAGCGCGAAGCCGATCGCGCCGGGGCCGGCTACGGCCGCAGCGACCGCAGGAGCAGGTCGGCCAGGTGGTCGGCGACCTGCTGCTTGGTCAGGGGGCCCTCGGGGCGGAACCACGTCGACAGGTGGTGGACCGAACCGAAGTGGTAGTCGACGACGAGGTCGGCCGGGGTGGCGGAGGAGAAGACGCCGCTCTCCTGCCCCTCCTCCACCAGCGCGCGGAAGCGCTCGTGGTACCTGCGGCGTTCGGCGCGTACCTGCTTGAGCTTCTCGGGGCTCAGATGGTGCATGGAGCGGAAGAAGATGTGGGCGTCGTCGAGGTTCTCGATGGTGGTGACGACGACGTCCGCCGCCGCGCCGCGCAGCCGGGCCTCCACCGGCTCGTCGGCGTCCGCGTAGGCGTCGAGCCGCTGCTGCTGGAGGCGCAGCACGCGGGCGTAGACCTCGTGGAGGAGGTCCTCCTTGGAGCCGAAGTAGTGGTACAGCGCCCCCTTGGTGACACCGGCCGCCTCCACGATCTCCTGCACCGACGTGCGGTCGTAGCCGCGTTCGGCGAAGAGCCGGGTGGCAGCGGCCAGCAGCCTCTGCGGCACGGGGGTGCCGCCCCCGTCCGTCGTCCTGGCCATTGCCGCCACCCGCCCTTCTTTCCGCATCTCCGTGCCGTTTCCGCTGCGTGTTACGCCGGGGAACGCAGTTCTCGCCCGAGGATCTTCCCACTTGTCGTCTTCGGCATCTCCGGCAGCACCTCGACTTCGCGCGGGTACTTGTGGGCGGCCGGCCGCTCGGCGCGGTACGCGCGGTGCTCGGCGGCAACGGCGCACACCCCGGGACGCGGGCTGACGAACGCCTTCACGCTCTCACCGCGGCAGGCACCCCGGGACGCCGGCGACGGGCGAGTGCCGGACGGGCGGGTCGCATGGGCCCGGGGGGCGCGGCGGCGGCGCGGAAGGCGTGCACCACGGGCGTCGGCCGGGTCGATCGGCGCCCGCAGGGCGTCGGCGAGGTGCGGGAGGCAGGGCCTAACGGTGGGATCGAGTTCACCGGCCGGTTCCCTCCCACTTCTGCTGGATGCGGTTCATGCCGACGAGCCACCGGTCGTTGTGTGTCGCGCGGGCCGCGTAGTACTCGGCGACCTCGGGGTGCGGAAGGACCAGGAAGCGGTCCTCGGCCATGGCTTCGAAAAGGGAGTCGGCCACGTCCTCCGGTTCGATGGCGGTCGGCGCGAGGACCAGTTCACCGGCCGTGCCGGCGGCGGTCAGCATGTCGGTGCGTACGCCCTGGGGGCAGATGGCGTGGACCTTGAGGCCGCGGTGCCGGTAGGTGAGGGAGAGCCACTCGGCGTAGGCGAGGGCGCCGTGCTTGGTGACGCTGTAGGGGGCCGCGCCGATCATCGTGAGCAGGCCGGCGGCGGAGACGGTGGAGACGAAGCGTCCGCTGCCGCGCTCGAGCCAGTCGGGCAGCAGGGCCCGGCTCGCGCGTACGTGCGCCATGACGTTGACGTCCCAGGCGGCGGCCCATACGTCCTCGTCGGCGAAGGCGTCCCCGCCGGAGGCGAGTCCGGCGTTGGCGCAGTAGACGTCGACGACGCCGCCGAGGGCTTCGCGTGCCTCGTCCACGATCCTGGAGGCGTCGCCCGGTACGGCGGTCGCGCCGATCTCGTCGGCGACGGCCCCGGCCTTGCCGGCGTCGATGTCGTTGACGACGACCCGGGCGCCCTCCGCGGCGAACCGGCGGGCCAGCGCGGCCCCGATGCCGCCGCCCGCGCCCGTGACCACGACTCCGGCGCCCTGCACCGTACTCATCGGCTCCGCCTCTTCCCGGCTCTCTCGTCCACCGGCCACCGTCAACCGGCCTGCGGGCAGACTAACCAGTCGGTATGTCGGGACGGAAGAGGGCGGCACCACCGGGTGCCGGGGTCGTTCCCCGGGGCCGACATGAGCGCTAGCGTGCAGTGGTCATGACACACGGCGTTCACGGAGGTACCTCTATGAGCCTGTCCAGACGGGGTTTGCTGGTGGCGGGCGGCGCGGCGGGCGCCCTGGCCGCCGTCCCCGCGTCCGCCGCGGCCCACACGGGCCGCGCCCGGGTCCGCACCGGTTTCGAACGCCTGGCCGCCGACGGGTACGCGGCGCTGTCCGGGCAGCGGGTCGGAGTCGTCACCAACCCGACGGGCATCGCCCGGGACGTGCGCCACATCGTGGACGTGATGCACGCCGACGACCGCGTGGACCTCGTCGCCGTCTTCGGTCCCGAGCACGGCTTCCGCGGCACCGCGCAGGCAGGCGGATCCGAGGGCCGCTACGACGACCCTGCGACCGGGCTGCCCGTCTACGACACGTACCTCAAGAGCGGGCAGCCGCTCGCCGACATCTTCACGGCCTCCGGCGTGGACACCGTCGTCTTCGACATCCAGGACGCGGGCGCCCGCTTCTACACGTACATCTGGACACTCTTCGACTGCATGCAGTCGGCGGCGCTCGCCGGCAAGCGCCTCGTCGTCCTCGACCGGCCGAACCCGGTGACCGGCCGGGCGGCGCTCGGGCCGGTGCTCGACAAGGCGTTCGCGACCTTCGTGGGCCGTGAGCCCGTCTCGCAGGCGCACGGCATGACGGTCGGCGAGCTGGCGCTGCTGTTCAACGGCGAGTTCCTCACCCGGCCCGTCGAACTCGGGATCGTGACGATGAAGGGCTGGCGGCGGCACGACTTCTTCGACGAGACGGGCCTGCCCTGGGTCCCGCCGAGCCCCAACATGCCCACACCGGAGACCGCGCTGGTCTACTCGGGCACCTGCCTGTTCGAGGGGACGAACCTCTCCGAGGGCCGCGGCACCACGCGCCCGTTCGAACTGCTGGGCGCGGAGGGGATCGGCCCGGCCTGGGCCCGGGCCGCGAACGCGCTCGACCTGCCGGGCGTCCGTCTCCGCGAGGCGTACTTCACGCCCACCTTCTCGAAGTTCCAGGGGAAGACGGTCGGCGGCGTCCAGCTCCACGTCCACGACCGCAGGTCCTACGACCCGGTGCGGACGGGCATCGCCCTCCTGGTGACCGCGAAGCGCAGCTGGAGCGGCTTCGCCTGGCGCTCCGACAACTGGATCGACAAGCTGACGGGCTCCGCCAAGGTGCGCACCCTGATCGACGCGGGCGCGGACACCGACGAGGTGGTGGGCGCGTGGCAGGAGGAGTTGACGGCCTTCCGGGCCGTACGGAAGCGGTACCTGCGCTACTGACCCCACCGCTTCCCGCGTGGCCCGCCGCCCGAGGGGCCTTCCGCGTACCGCTCGACGGGCCTCCCGCGCGTGGCCGGTACGTGCCCGGCCGCCGAGGGGCGCCGGTGGCGGCCGGCCGGCCGAACGGGAGGCGCTGCGGCTGGTCGGCTCGTACGACTGCCGGTCCCTCCGCATCCGCGTCGTCGCGGCCGGCCGTCTCCGACTCTCGCGGGGTATGGCTGTATCCCCCCTTGCGCAGGATGCTGGGACAGTGAACGCAAGGGGAGGGCGGGCCATGGCGGGGACGGGTGTTCGGCCGTACCGGGAGATCTGCTTCGACGCGGACGGTGATCCGGACGGCGGGCCGTACGACGTACCCGCCGGTCCGGAGCTCACGGATCTCGTGGTGTTCGCCCACGGCTGGAACAACTCCTCCGCCATCGCCCGCCGACTGCATCTGGCGTTCTTCGCGCCCTTCCCCGGACTCCTGGCGGCCGCGCCGGGCGTACGCGTCGGGTACGCCGGGGTGCTGTGGCCGTCGATGCGGTTCCCCGACGAGCCGTTCCCCGGCGCGGAGCCGCGGGGCGGGGAAGCACCGGCGACGGACCCGGGACTGGGCAAGACGACGCGGGACCTGCTCTCCTGCCTGTTCCCCGGCCACGGGGCGACGGTGGACCGGCTGGCGTGGCTCCTCACTGAACGACCTGACTCCCGGGGGGCGTTCGCCGAGTTCGGGATGCTGGCCCGGCAGCTGACCGCGGCCCCGCCCGGCGGGTTGGAGGCGGCCTTCGCGGAGGATCTGCCGCGGGACGAGCAGAGCCCGCCGGCCGTCCTGTACGAGGACACGCTCACGCTCTGCGGCCGGCTCGCGGCGGCCCTCGACCCGACGGCGCCCGACGGCGGCCGGCCCGCGGCCTGGCGCGGCGCGAAGGAACTGCTGCGCCAGGCGACGTACTACGCGATGAAGCGGCGCGCCGGCGCCATCGGCGAACTGGGTCTCGGCCCGCTGCTGGGCCGGCTGTCGCGGTCCGCGCCCCACCTGCGGGTGCATCTCGTCGGCCATGGCCACGGCGGGCGACTGGTCGCGTTCGCGCTGCGCGGGTTGCCCGAGGGGGCCCACAACGTGAAGTCGGTGACACTGCTCCAGGCGGCGTTCTCGCACTACGCGTTCGCCACCGGGCTCCCGCACGCCCCGCACCGCTGCGGTGCGCTCGGCGCGCTCCAGCACCGGGTGAGCGGGCCGGTGGTGGCATGCCATTCGCGGTACGACACCGCCCTCGGAGTGTTCTACCCGCTGGCGTCGAGCCTCGCCGGCGACCCGGCCGCCGCGGCCGACCGGCGTTGGTGGGCTATGGGCCATGGCGGGATCCGGGCCGTCGCGGGCACGCCACGGCTGACGCTGGCAGAGGCGCTGCGCGACGGACTGCCGCCGTCGGGCTGCGTCAATGTCGACGCCTGTGCCGTGGTGCGCCGCGGATGGCCGCCGACGGGCGCGCACGGCGACATCTGCCATGAAGAACTCGCCCGGGTGGTGCTGACCGCGGGCCGGATCGGGGGCCCCCGGCCGGGGTCGTGATCCGGTCGAAGCGGCACCTTCTTCTTTTCGATGGAGCCGAAACGGGCACTCCTACGTCCATTCTTCAACGCCGATGTACCAGCGACGGAGGTGGCAGGGCGATGGCCGGTTTCCGGAGTCTCGCGAGACAGGTGCGCGACCCACGGTGTGATCTGGCGCTACGGCGCTACTCACTGCGCAAATGCCTGGAACGGTTCGCCCCTTACGGGCACCGTGCCACATGGGACCACCTGTGCGGCAGGCACCGTATCGACCCGGAGGACAGGGCCCCGGATCCGGCGCGGCTGGTGGCCGCGCTCGAGGAACTGGAAGAGGCGCGGGCCGTCTGGCTCGCCTACGAGGACAACTTCGCGGACCGCCGCAAACGGGAGAAGCACAACGGCTTGCGGCGGCCCGGTCACATCGACGACTGGCACCGCAGGACCTGGGGCGGCAACGGGGTGGCCCGCTGCGACACACCGGCCGAGCACCCGTCCGCGCCCCTCGGCGAGGTGCTGCGCCGGCTGATCGCCGCGCTGGAGGCGGAGCCGGGGGACGCGTGCCCGGTGTGCGGTGGGACGCACATCGTGTGGCGCCGGGACCTGGAGCACGAACCGTGGACCGGCCCGGTCTGCACCGGCTGCGGGATCGTCGTCCCGCAGCCCGTGCTGACGCCGCAGGCCACAGCCGCGGCGAAGCACGCGGGGCGGCGCGAACTCGCGCCGGTGGCATGACGCCCGCGGGTTCCGGGCCAGGCGCCCGGAACCCGTCGGCCGGCCTCAAGTACCCGACGCCGCGGCCCACATGTGATCGGTCCGGCGCTTCTCGTACGGCAGGGACGGCAGTCCGGCCCTGAACACGGGCATCGGGGCGGCGCCGCCGGCACGCAGCCGCCGCGGCGCGTGCTCGGCAAGCCATGCCCAAAGTCCGCGAGGGTTCGTCCCGGGAGTGGTCGCACCACCCGGCACGTCGTCGGGCAGTGCCACGCCCGCTGTCCGCGACAGCGCCGTCCCCTCCGGCAGACGGCACCGGCCGCAACCCTTCTCAGCGGGGCCGGTCACCTCGGCGAAGACCCTGCGTACGCGCCCCACCGCCGCGTCAGTGGTGAAGAGGCCGTGGGTGCCACGTCTCGTCGGGTGGTCCGCTCGCGGCTCCCGCCGGCCGAAGGGCGCCACGTCGGCGGGATCGACGTCCGATGGGCCGACGGGATTCGGTGGCGCCACAGTTGGCGGCGATGCGAACCACCGCCGAGAAGCCCTGGGGTGTCGACGCTGCGGCGTATCCGAACCGCAAGGGCGGTACACAGTGCGAGGAGCCCGATCGTCACCGGGCGGGGTCCGGTGGGACGCGACCACGGAGGCGGGCCCGCCACGGGGGTGCGGACCCGCCTCGTCCTGTTCCGGTGCCGTCGTGCGTCAGGCGCCTTCGCTCTTGGAGCCCGGCCGCTCCGGCAGCAGTCGCGAGCCGGTGCGCTGCTCGCCGAAGACGTCGTCCGGGTTGGACAGGACGCAGTTCTCCAGGGAGAGGCAGCCGCAGCCGATGCAGTCGGTCAGATGGTCCCTGAGCCGGCCGAGCTGCTTGATCCGCTCGTCCAGCTCCCCGCGCCACGCCTCGGAGAGCCGGGCCCAGTCGTCGCGGTCGGGCGTCCGCTCCTCCGGCAGTTCCGCGAGGGCCTTCCTGATGGTGGCGAGGGGGATGCCGACCCGCTGGGCGGCGCGAACGAAGGCGACCCGGCGGAGCGTGTCCCTGCTGTAGCGGCGCTGGTTGCCGCTGGTGCGGCGGCTGGTGATCAGGCCCTTGGACTCGTAGAAGTGCAGGGCGGACACGGCGGCGCCGCTGCGCGCGGAGAGCTGGCCGACCGTGAGCTCGTGGATCTTCTCTGGAATCTGCGGCACCCCGCGAAGCCTACTGGTCCGTCGTTGACAGAACGGCGCCTGCCCAACCATGCTGAGCAAGCGCTTAGACATCAGTCGTCGAGAGGCAGGGGCCAGGGACATGGCAGAGCCGAGGATCTTCACCTCCCCCGAGGAGCTGCGCGCCGGGGTCGGCGAGCAGCTGGGACACAGCGACTGGCTGGAGGTCGACCAGAAGCGGATCGACCTCTTCGCCGACGCCACCGGTGACCACCAGTGGATCCATGTGGACCCCGAGCGCGCCGCGAGCGGCCCCTTCGGCACGACGATCGCCCACGGCTATCTGACGCTGTCGCTGCTGCCCGCGCTGGTGCCGCAGGTCCTGCGGGTCGAGGGCATGAAGATGGGCATCAACTACGGCACCGACAAGGTCCGTTTCCCCGCCCCCGTGCCCGTGGGCTCGCGGCTGCGCGCGACGGCCGTGCTGCGGGGCGTCGACGAGGTGGGAGGCGGCGTGCAGGTGACCGCCCTCGTCACGATCGAACGCGAGGGCGGCGACAAGCCGGTGTGCGTGGCGGAGTCGCTGTCCCGCTACTTCTTCTGAGCGCCCACCATCCGCAGGACGAGGTCGGCGTAGAGTGCGCCGACCTCGTCGGGCGTCCGGCGGCCCTGGGTGTTGAACCAGCGCGCCACGTCGATGCAGAGCGACAGCACCGCGACCGTGGTGCCGGGCACGTCGGGCACGTCGAACTCGCCCGTCTCGACCCCTTCACTGAGGATGCGGCGCACCACGGCGTCACTCTGCCTGCGCAGTCCGAAGATCTCGGTGCGGTGCGCTTCGCTGAGCGCGTCGAGCTCGTACTGCACGACACGGGCGGTGGTGTGCCGGCCGGCGTGCCAGCGGACGAACGAGCGTACGGCGTCGGCGAGCCGCTCGGTGGGCGTGCCGGCGCCGTCGTACGCGGCGCCCAGGATCTCGAGGGCCTTGTCGTGCCCGATCCGGCTGATCCGGTGGAGCAGCTCTTCCTTCGTCTTGTAGTGGATGTAGAGCGCGGCCGGGCTCATGCCGGCGCGGCCGGCGATGTCCCGGGTGGTGGTGGCGTGGTAACCGCGCTCGGCGAAAGCCTCGACGGCGGCGACGAGCAGTTTCCTCGCCGCGTCCGGAGTCACCTCGTCCCAGGACTGCACCTCGCCGGGCGCCCCGTCCGCCGTCTCGTCCGCCGCACTCATCGCTCGTTCGCCCCTTCCGTGGCACAGGACGAACACCATACCCCGAAGGTGAGCAAGCGCTTAGAGCTTGTCCATGGCATGCGAGGCGCCCGAGGGCGGCTCCGGGCCGGACGGGTGGGGCACACGACCGGCCTCGGAACACGGCGCGCGACCGCCCTCAGAACGCGGAAACCCCGGTCAGCGCGCGTCCGATGATCAGCTTCTGGATCTGGCTGGTGCCCTCGTAGAGGGTCATCACACGGGCGTCGCGCAGCAGCTTGCCGACGGGATACTCGTCGATGTAGCCGTAGCCGCCGAAGACCTGGAGGGCGTTGTTGGCGGCGCGCACGGCCGCCTCCGAGGCGAACAGCTTCGCCTTGGACGCGGCGGTGGCGAACTCCTCTTCCCGGTCGATCAGATCGGCGACGCTCCAGGTCAGCAGCCGGGCCGCGTCCACGTCGACGGCGATGTCGCTGATCAGCTCCTGGACCAGCTGGTAGTGCGCGATGGACCTGCCGAACTGCTCGCGCTCCCTCGCGTAGCCGACGGCGGCCTCCAGGGCCGCCTGCGCGATGCCGACGCACCCTGCCGCGACGGACATCCGGCCCTTGGCGAGGGCGGACATGGCGATAAAGAAGCCCTTGCCCTCGGGGCCGAGCAGGGCCGAGCCCGGGACCCGGACGTCTTCGAGCACCAACTCGGCGGTGGCCTGGCCGCGCAACCCGAGCTTGCCGTGGATCGTGCGGCGGCCGAGGCCGGGGCTGTCGGTGGGGACGAGGAAGGCGGAGACGCCCTTGCGGCCGGGAGCGTCGCCGGTCCGGGCGAACAGGAGCACCACGTCGGCCCAGGTGCCGTTGGTGATGAACATCTTGGAGCCGTTGATCACCCAGTCGGCGCCGTCACGGACGGCCCTGGTGGCGAGGCTGCCCGCGTCCGACCCGGTGCCGGGCTCGGTGAGACCGAAGCAGCCGAGCGCGTCGCCCGCGGTGAGCCGCGGCAGCCAGTGACGCTTCTGCTCCTCGGTGCCGTACGACGCGATCGTCTTGGTGACCAGGCCCAGCGAGACCGAGACGATACCGCGCACCGAGGAGTCGCCACGGCCGAGCTCCTCCGTGACGAGGCAGTACGAGAGGTGGTCGCCGCCGGAGCCGCCGTACTCCTCTTCGACGGTGAGCCCGAGGAAGCCGAGGTCGCCCAGTTTCTTCACGATGGCCCGGTCGACGTTCTCGGCACGGTCCCACTCGACGACGTGCGGGGTGATCTCGCGGTCGACGAAGTCCCTCGCCAGCCGGCGGACGGCGGTCCGCTCCTCACCGAGCTCCAGGTCCATGCGAGGCACCCACCTTTAACTATCACTGCTAGTTTCTTTTTCCCGGGCCTACTATGTGCCGCATGGCCCGACCGCGCAAGCCCCTCCTCAGCAGAGACCGCATCGTCGCGACGGCGAGCGCGCTCGTGGACGCCGAGGGACTCGACGCCGTCTCCACCCGCCGGCTCGCCGCCGAACTGGGCGTCAGCGGCCCGTCGCTCTACAACCACTTCCGCAACAAGGACGAGATCCTCGACGCCGTCGCCGACGCGGTCAGCGCCCGTGTCGACCTGTCGATGTTCGACGAGGACGACGGCCGCGACTGGCGCACCGCCCTGCACGACTGGGCCGTCTCCTACCGCGCCGCTCTGAGCGCCCACCCCAACACCGTCCCGGTGCTCGCCCGCGGCCCGGGCCGCCGCCCGGCCGGCCTGAAGGTCGCCGACGCCGTGTTCGGCGCGATGGTCCGCGCCGGCTGGCCCCCCGCCCACGCCACCCGCATCGGCGCGCTGATGCGCTACTTCATCACCGGCTCCGCCCTCGGCTCCTTCGCCCGCGGCTTCGTCGACGACGCCACGGCCTACGACCCGGCCGACTACCCGCACCTGGGCCAGGCCCACCTGCTCGCGCAGCGGCAGGAGCGGGTCGACGAGGGCGCGTTCGAGACCGGCCTGCGGGCCCTGCTCGACGGGCTGGCACTGCAGTACGAGGCGGTCGGGCAGAACGCCGCCCCGCACGGCACCCTTCGGCACGCGCCGAAGGGTGGCTGACGCATCCTGGGAGGCATGACCTCCTCCCGTGATCTCGCCGCCTTCGCGGCGCTGCTCGCCGACGAGACCCGGGCGGGCTTCGCACTCGCGCTGCTCGACGGGCGCGCCTGGACCGCCGGGGAACTCGCGCGGCACGCCGGGGTCGCCGCGTCCACCGCGAGCGAACACCTCGGCAAACTGGTGTCGGGCGGACTTCTCTCACAGGAACGGCAGGGCAGGCACCGGTATGTGCGGCTCGCCGACGAGCGGGTGGCGCAGCTGGTCGAGGAGGTGGCCGCGTACGCCGGACCGCCGGGACCGGCCCGGCCGCCGCGGTCGCTGCGCGAGTCGACCGCGGCCGCCGCGATGGCCCGCGGCCGCACCTGCTACGACCATCTGGCCGGGCGGCTCGGCATCACCGTCACCCGGGCCATGACCACCCGCGGCCTGCTGCGCCAGGACACCGGCTTCGCGCTCACCGAGGCGGGCACGGGCTGGTTCGCCGAGCTGGGCGTCCCGCTCGACGGGGCGGGGCGGCGGCCGCTGGCCCGTGGCTGCCTCGACTGGACCGAACGCCGGCCGCACCTCGCCGGCCTGGCGGGCGCACGGCTGTGCCGGCACGCGCTGGACAGCGGGTGGTGCGTACGCATCGGATCCGAACGGGCGGTGAAGGTGACCCCGGACGGCGAGCAGGCGCTGCACACGCTGCTCGGCATCGACCCGGCGATATTGCGGTGAGTGCCGACCGGTCCGCGCCGTACGGTCCTGCCATGACGAAGCGAAACCGCCACCCCGAGTGGCCCGCGCTGGTGGCCGCCGGCGTGACCGTCGTGCTGTGGGCCTCGGCCTTCGTGTCCATCCGCAGCGCCGGCGAGGCGTACTCCCCCGGCGCGCTCGCCCTCGGCCGGCTGCTCGCGGGATCGCTCGCTCTCGCCTGCGTGTTGCTGATCCGTCGCGAGGGCCTGCCGCCGCGCGCCGCGTGGCCCGGGATCGCCGTGTCCGGACTGCTCTGGTTCGGCGTCTACATGGTGGTCCTCAACTGGGGCGAGCAGCAGGTCGACGCGGGTACGGCGGCGATGGTGGTGAACATCGGCCCGGTCCTCATCGCCCTGCTCGGCGCCCGGCTGCTCGGCGAGGTCCTGCCGCCCCGGCTGGTGGCGGGCATGGCCGTCTCGTTCGCCGGGGCGGTGGTGGTCGGCTGGTCGATGTCCGGGGACGGCGGGGCCTCTGCGCTGGGGGTCCTGCTGTGCCTGGTGGCCGCGGTGGGGTACGCGGGCGGCGTGGTGGCGCAGAAGCCGGCGCTGGCGCACGGCAGCGCCCTCCAGGTGACGACGTTCGGGTGCCTGGTGGGCACGGTGGCGTGTCTGCCGTTCGCGGGGCAGCTCGTCGGCCAGGCCGCGAACGCATCCGTGTCCGCGACGCTCAACATGGTCTACCTGGGCGTCTTCCCGACCGCGCTGGCCTTCACGACCTGGGCGTACGCGCTGGCCCGTACGACGGCCGGCCGCATGGGCGCGACCACGTACGCCGTGCCCGCGCTGGTGGTGCTGATGTCGTGGCTGGCCCTGGACGAGGTCCCGGGGCCGCTGACCCTGGCGGGCGGCGCGCTGTGCCTGGCCGGTGTCGCCGTCTCGCGCTCCCGGGCCCGCTCCCGGCCGCGGTCGGTGGGCGCGGCCGGGAGCGGGGAGCACAGCAAGGGCAACACGGGGAGCGGGGAGGCCGTCAGCCCTCCGCGGACGCCTTCGCGGCCCGGGACGCCAGGATCCTGATCGGGACGGGGGCGACCACTGCCGGCCCGATGGTGCGGGCCGACAACGCCATCGAGATCCCGGTCGCCTCCGACGGCAGGACCATGAGGAACGGCGCCGGGCCGCCACCGAGGACGGCGGCGGCCCGACAGCCGAGGGACGCCCGGTGCGGGGCGTCTCCATGGTGGCCTGCGGCGCCGGGCAGGACGAGCCCGGCCCCGCAGGTCACCGCAGGGTCAGAACACCACCAGCGCCCGCCCGCCCTTGCCCGCCAGCATGTTCTCGAACGCGGCCGGGATGCCCTCCAGGGCGATCCGTTCCGTGACGAGCGCACTCACGTCCAGCCTGCCCGCGCGGATGTGGTCCGCGAGGACCGGGAGATCGGCGGCCGGGTCGGAGTTGCCGTAGACACAGCCCGACAGGGTGCGGCCCCAGTGGAAGAGTTCCAGCGCGTGGAACGTGACCTGCTGGTCCTTGCCGCCGATGCCGACGACCACCGTGCGGCCGCCGCGGCGGGTGGAGTCCCACGCGGCGCGGATCGTCGCTGCGCGGCCGACGCACTCGACGGCCACGTCCGCGCCCCGCTTGCCGGTCAGTGCCCGGATCTCCCTCGCCGTGGTGTCGGAGGCGACGACGTACTCGGTGGCACCGGCCCGTCGGGCGAGTTCCTCCTTCTCGGGGGAGACGTCGACGGCGATCACGGGGCCCGCGCCCGCGATGCGGGCCGACTGGAGGGTGGCGAGCCCGACCCCTCCGGCGCCGAAGACCACGACGGACTCGCCCTCGCGCACCCGCGCGGCGTTGTGGACGGCGCCGTAGCCGGTGAGGACGGCGCAGCCGAGCAGGGCGGCGTCGGTGAGGGGAACGCCGTCGGGGACGGGCAGGACGCAGTTCGCGGCGACGACCGTCTCGTCGGCGAACGCCGCGACGTTCAGGCCGGGATGCAGGTCGGTGCCGTCCGCCGCCGCCGCGTGCACCCGGCCCGCACCGGTCAGCGCGTCGGCGCACAGCCACACCTCGCCGATCCCGCAGGCGTGGCAGCTGCCGCAGGAGGGCGCCCAGTTGAGGACGACCTTGTCGCCGGGCGCGACATGGGTGACACCGTCGCCGACGGAGACGACCGTACCGGCGCCCTCGTGGCCGAGTACGGCGGGGACGGGCACCCGCATGGTGCCGTTGGACAGGGACAGGTCGGAGTGGCACACCCCGGCGGCGGCGAGCCTGACGCGGACCTGGCCCGGGCCGGGCTCCGGCAGGGAGATCTCCGCGATCTCCAGGGGAGCGCCGACGGCGGGCAGGACGGCTGCACGGACCACGATGGTTTCCTTACCGCTCAGAGCTGGGGACGGGAGAGCTGTCAGAACTGGAGGGACTTGGTCTGGAGGTACTCGGCCAGACCGTGCGGACCGAGCTCGCGGCCGACGCCGGACTGCTTGTAGCCCCCGAACGGCGCCAGCGGGTTGAAGCGGCCGCCGTTGACGTCGACCTGGCCGGTGTCCATCCGGCGCGCGAAGGCGACGGCCTCTGCGTCGTCGCCCGCCCACACTGCGCCGGCGAGCCCGTAGACGGTGCCGTTGGCGATGGCGAGGGCATCCTCCTCGTCGTCGTACTTCATGAGCGAGAGGACCGGCCCGAAGATCTCCTCCTGGGCGATGGTCATGTCGGCCGTGACGTCGGCGAAGACGGTGGGGCTGACGTAGTAGCCGCTCTCCAGCGGCGCGTCGGGGCCGCCGGCGACGAGCCGGGCGCCCTCGGCGATCCCCTTGGCGATGTAGCCCCGGACCCGCTCCTGCTGCTTGGCGTTGACGAGCGGGCCGACCCGCTCGCCGGGGACGTACTTGGCGACGGCGGCCGCGGCGAGCTCCACGGCCTCGTCGTACCGGTCGCGGTGGACGAGCATCCGGGTCCAGGCACTGCACGTCTGGCCGGAGTTGGACATCACGTTGGCGACACCGACGTTCACCGCCTTCGCGAGGTCGGCACTCGGCAGGATCACATTGGCGGACTTGCCGCCGAGTTCGAGCGCGACGCGCTTGATCGCGCCGCCCGCCGTCGCGCCGATCCGCCGGCCGACGGCGGTGGAGCCGGTGAAGGACACCAGGTCGACGCCCTCGTGCTCGGCGAGTGCCTGGCCGGCCACCGGCCCGAGCCCGGTGACGAGGTTGAACACGCCCGCCGGGACGCCCGCGGCGCCGACGGCCTCGGCGAAGAGCTGCGCGGTCAGCGGGGTGTCCTCCGCGGGCTTGAGCACGACGGTGCAGCCCGTCGCCAGTGCGGGGGCGACCTTGGCGACGATCTGGTGCAGGGGGTAGTTCCACGGGGTGATCGCGCCGACGACACCGACCGGCTCCATCAGCACGGTGGAGTTGCCGATCTTCTCCTCGAAGGCGTACGAGCCGGCGAGTTCCGCGTAGGACCCGGCGACCATGACGGGCAGGCC
This sequence comes from Streptomyces sp. NPDC048389, assembly GCF_040706335.1. NCBI lineage: Bacteria > Bacillati > Actinomycetota > Actinomycetes > Kitasatosporales > Streptomycetaceae > Streptomyces > Streptomyces sp. NPDC048389. The sequence goes on from NZ_JBEZKP010000030.1 coordinate 14,099, forward strand.
GGCATGGACCGAGCGGGCCAGGGCGGGCGGGGCGCCGAGTTCCGCGGTGACCGTCTCCGCGATCTCCTCCGTCCGCCGTCCGAGCTCGTCGCGGAGGGCCGCGAGGCACCGGGCCCGCTCGGCGGGCGCCGTCGCCGCCCAGACGGGGAAGGCGGCACGGGCGGCGCGTACGGCGGCGTCGACATCCTCCGCCGTGCCGGCCGGGACATGCGCGATGATCTGCTCGTCCGCCGGATTGACGACCGCTATCGTGTCCGGTGCCGCGGCCGGCCGCCACTGGCCGCCGATGTACATACCGTCGTGGGCCTTCATCGCTCTCCTCCACGCCTGGGGTACCGTCCGCCCCCAAACTAGCGCCGTTAGTTTTATGGCGCCAGAGGCTCCCGGCGTGCCGCCCGCCACTGTCCCGGCGGGCGCGGGGTCTCGATCCGCCGGGCACACCCGGCCGGGGGCTCAGGCGTCGAGACCCGGCAGGTCCACGGGGGCCGGGCAGATGCGGCGGCCCTGGTTGTCGAAGACGTAGAGGTGGGCGAGGTCGACGAGGAGCGGCACCTGTGCGCCGGCGCGCAGCCGGAGGTCCGGGCCGCTGCGGACGACGAGGTCGCTCGGGTCGGCCGTCCGCCGCTCGTGAACAGCGGCCGGGTCCGGTGGGTCGAGTACCGCGACCGGCCCCGCGACCTGTGCGATCGCGCGGTCCTTCAGCCGGGTCAGCACTCCCGGGCCGACGTTTCCGCGCCGGCGTACGGCCGACTGAGGGCGCCGCGGCGACTCCAGCTCGGCGACCACGGCGGGCCGGGAGCCGGTGCTGAAATGCACCAGCGTCTCGTGCCCCTGGTACTCGGCGTGTTCGACGATCCCGGTGAGCGCGACCTCCCCCGGGCGGGCCTGACTGGGCGGCGCGACCCGGACGGCCTCCGACCGCAGGCCCACGATGATCTGCCGTCCCTGCTGGATGCGGAGCAACTGGTGGTCGGGGCTGAGGGGCTCGGGCAGCGGCAGCCGCTGGCGACCCAGATCGATGGACATCCTGCCGTCCAGCGGCGCGTGGACGACGGCCTGGAGCAGGTTGATCCGGGGCGTGCCGATGAACGCGGCGACGAAGACGTTCGCCGGCAGGGCGTAGGTGTCACGGGGGGTGCCGACCTGCTGGAGCACTCCGCCGCGCATCACCGCGACCCGGTCGCCCAAGGACATCGCCTCCGCCTGGTCGTGGGTGACGTAGACGGTCGTGACGCCCAACTCGGCGGTGAGACGCGCTATTTCGGCCCGCAGATGGTTGCGCAGTTTGGCGTCGAGGTTGGAGAGCGGCTCGTCCATCAGGAAGACGGAGGGCCGCCTCGAGATGGCCCGGCCCATCGCCACGCGCTGGCGTTCGCCCCCGGAGAGCTGTGCGGGGAAGCGGTCGAGGAGGTCCTCGATGCCGAGCATCCTGGCGGTGGCCTCGACCCGGGGGTTGCGGTCGGCCCTCGGGTTCTCCAGCTTCAGCGGAAAACCGATGTTGTCCCGGTTGGTCATGCTGGGGTAGAGCGCGAAGTTCTGGAAGACCATGGCCATGTCGCGTTCCCGTGGCGGGATGTCGTTGGCGTACTCGCCGTCCAGCAGCAGCTCGCCCTCCGTGATGTCCTCCAGTCCGGCGATCATCCGCAGCACGGTCGACTTGCCGCAGCCCGAGGGGCCCAGCAGGACGAGGAACTCCCCCGGTGCGACACCGAGGGAGAAGCGGTCGACGGCACGGGGAGCACGGCCGTATCTCTTGCTGACGTTGTGCAGAGCGATGGCGCGAGTCATAGGGTCCCGCCCGGGAGGAGAAGGGGCAGCTGCGTCGCCAGAAGCTAGCCCACCGCGTGCCGTCAGGGAATGGATCGCGCACGGCGGAAGATGCGCTTGTTACACATGTGTCCACCATCCGAGACCGGCCATCGGGCTGCCCGGGGCCCTGTCCCGTGCGAGGCGCCCGGCCCGCGCGCCTCGCACCCACGCCCGGGAACCGCCGCGGGACCGCCGGGACACGCCCCGGCCGACCCCGCGTACCACTCGGCGGTCAGACCTGTCTCACGTCCGTGAGGTGCGCGAAGACGACGACGTTGGCGGCGTACCCCGTCTTCTTGTCGAAACTGCCGCCGCAGGTCAGCAGCCGCAGTTCGGGCCGGCCGGTGTGGCCGTACACCTCGGCGTCGGGGAACTCCTTCTTCTTGTAGGTGCGCACCTTGTCGACGGTGAACACGGCCGTGCGCCGGTCCGCGCGTACGACGTCGACCCTGTCGCCCGGCTTCAGTGCGTTGAGGTTGAGGAAGATGGCGGGGCCGGTCTTGGTGTCGCGGTGTCCGACCAGCAGGGAGGTGCCCCTCTCCCCGGGCGCGGGGCCGTCGCGGTACCAGCCGACGATGCGCGGGTCGTCGACCGGGGGCGCCGTGAGCCGGCCGTGGCGGTCGAGACCGAGCCCCATGACGGGCGACTCGATGGTGATGGCCCGGATCGACAGCTTCTTCGCCGGCGAGCGCGGCAGGGCGGGCGCCGTACCCCGGCCCACCGCACCCTTCTTCGCAACCGATGCCGGCTCGGGGGCCGGCGTCGCGGCGGCCTGCTTCCCGGCGACCGGCGTGGGCGCCGTACCCGCGGTGCGCGTGGTGAGCGGCGGCAGGTCGATGACGTTCGAGCCGCCGCGACCTGCCGTGCCGACGTGGCGGGGAGCGCCGGGGTCCCCGGGGGCGCTGCCGCCCCCTGCCTTGCCGTCCTTCGTGTCGGCCCCGTCGCCGGCGGCGGTCCCGTCGGCGACCGGCTCGCCGACCGCGAGCGGTCTGTCCGCCGCGACGGTGACCTGCGACGCGTCCGGGGGCGGGTCCTCGCACCCCCGGACGACGCCGGTGACCAGGGTGGCCGTCACGCTGAGCGTGATGGTCAGACGACAGGCGCGGCTGGGTCCGCGTCGACGGCGGCGGCGACGGCGGACGTTACGCGGCGCCATGGGCGCGGCGGCGGGCCCGTCGGACGACGACCAGTCCGGCCAGTCCGGCGGCACCGGCGACGAGCGCGGTGCTCATACCGGCGGAGGAGCCGTCGTCCCCGCCCGCACCGCCGTCGTCCGCCATGCCGCCGCCGCCCGCGGGCACGGCGCCGTGCGGCGAGCCCTTGCCGCTCTTGGACCAGTCCGTGCTGTTCTGGTCGTCCTGGATCTTGTCCTTCTCCTGGCCCTTGGCGCCGTGCTTGTCACCGTACTTGTCGCAGTCGACGGTGAAGACCTTCTGCTTGGTCTCGGGCGGCGGGCCCGGGATCGTCCAGGTGAGCAGGTAGTCGCCGTCGGGAAGCGCGTACTCCTCGGTGTGGCCACGTCCCGCGATGAGCGCGATGGAGTCGTTCAGCGTCGGCCCGGAGGCCGTCGGTGGCTGCGGGGTGATGGTCCACTCGAGCAGTTCGACGCTCTCGAAGTTGAACGCGCTGAGGCTGAACCTGCAGACGCCCTTGATGTCGTCCCGGGTGTCCCAGTGCGGGACGCCGGCCTTGTGGATCTTGAGGTCGCCGCTGTCGCCGGGCTGGGCGAACGCCGCCGGCGCCCCCGCCAGCGTCACGCCGGCGTAGGCCAGAACGGCGAGGGCGGCGGCCCCCGTGCGGACACGGCGGGGGCGGAGAGTTGCGGTCCTGCTCATGCGAGGCTCCTTCAAGCCGATGCGATTGTCATACTGATCACGCGATCGCCTGACTAGATGTCACGGATTCGGCAGGAAGAAGCGTCAAAACGCTGAGAAGCCGTCAGAAATGCCCCCACTAGCGGACACGATGTGTATGCCGACCGGGCGACTGGCCTCGGCAGCGCCGCGGGCCGCCGTCCTCGGCCGCGCCCGGCACCCCTTCGACAGGTGCGCGCCCCGTTAGCACCCTCCACACGACGGCCGCGCCCGGCACGAGGAGCACCGCGCCCGGTGTCGTGAAGGGTGCGGACGTACGGCGCCCCGGTGGCCGGCCCGGCGGGGGCGGGCACGGCCGTGTGGCCCTGGACGGCGCTCCGCCGGGCGCAGGGGGCAGCGCCCGAACGCGCCCGGTTCGTAGCCGCCTGCCCCACCGTCGTCAGGGGCGGCGGCTGTCCGGCGTCCAGGCGGAAGCCGAGCGCCGCCGGCATCGGCGCGAGCCCCCACAGCGGCGCGATGCACGGCCACCTTCGCCGCCCGGCCGCCCGGCTCGCCACCGGCACCCTCCGTCCGGCGCTCGACACGCCACAGCGAGGTCGGGACAAGGCACCGCGACGGCAGTGGAGGCGACGAGCGCCAGAGCGCTCGTACGGGCCACACCCTCATCCATCAGCGCCGGGGGCCCGTTCGCCTCGCTCACCGCACCACGCCGCCGTGACAAAGAGCGAGCCCGGCCGGTCCGTTGTACACGCAGCCGCCGGCGATCAGTGCGACGCCCGCGGGCAGCGCGGCGCACACCGCCCCCCGCCCGAAGCAGGAGGCGGTGGCCAGGCGCGGCAGCCGCAGCCGGCCCATGTCAGATGATGCCGAAGAGGATCCCGGCTCCCAGCACCACCAGGCAGGTGAGAGCGGCCCACTTCACGGTGAACCCGGTGTGGTCGCCGAACTCGACCTTGGCCATGCCGACGAGGACGTAGACCGCGGGCACGAGCGGGCTGGACATGTGCAGGGGCTGGCCGACGAGCGAGGCGCGGGCGATCTCCAGGGGCGAGACACCGTGCGCGGCGCCCGCTTCCGCGAGGACCGGCAGGACACCGAAGTAGAAGCCGTCGTTCGACATGAAGTACGTGAGCGGCAGGCTCAGTACGCCGGTCACGATCGCCATGTGCGGGCCCATGCCCTCAGGGATGGCGCCGACGAGCCAGTCCGCCATGTGCTCGACCATGCCGGTGCCGGTGAGGACGCCGGTGAAGACGGCGGCGGCGAAGACCATGCCGGAGACGTTGAGGACGTTGTCCGCGTGCGCCGCGACACGGGCCTTCTGGTCGGCCATGTTCGGGAAGTTGACGGTCAGGGCAAGGGCCGCGCCGAGCAGGAAGAGGACCGGGATCGGCATCAGTTCCGTGATCATGGCGGTGAGCAGGGCGAGAGTGAGACCGGCGTTGAACCAGTAGAGCTTCGGGCGCAGGGTGGGCCGGTCCGGGTCGAGACCCTGCAAGCCGTTGTCGTCGTGCGGGAGTCGGCCGTCCGCCCGCGAGGCCGGGGGGACCTCGCGCGGGGCGTCGGCGTCCGGGCCGGGCCAGGAGGCCGTGGCGGGGCCGGCGTCCGAACCGCCGGTCGCCGTGCGCCCGTCGGCGCCGCCGGTCTTGACGAGCACCGTCCCGGGCTCCGGCTCCAGAACCTCGTCGAGGGTGAGGTACCCGAGGCGCTTGCGCTCGCGCCGGCCGAGGACGCAGGCGAGGAGGAGCACGAAGAGGAGTCCGACCCCGAGCGCCGGGATCATCGGCACGAAGATGTCCGCGGCGTCCAGCTCGAGCGCGGTGGCCGCTCGGGCGGTGGGGCCGCCCCAGGGCAGGGTGTTCATGACGCCGTTCGCGGTGGCGGCGATACCGGTCAGCACCACCAGGCTCATCTTCAGGCGCTTGTAGAGCGGATACAGCGCCGAGACGGTGATCATGAAGGTGGTGGAGCCGTCGCCGTCGAGCGAGACGATGGCGGCGAGGAGCGCCGTGCCGATCACGATGCGCAGCGGATCGGCCCTGCAGAAGCGCAGGATGCCGCGCACGATCGGGTCGAAGAGACCGACGTCGATCATCACACCGAAGTAGACGATGGCGAACATCAGCATCGCGGCGGTGGGCGCGAGGGTGCCCACGCCGTCGATGACGTAGTCCCCGAGTTGTGCGCCCTGCCCGACGGCGACGCAGAAGAGTGCGGGGATCAGGACCAGCGCCGCGATCGGCGACATCTTCTTCGTCATGATCAGGACCAGGAAGGTCGCGATCATGGCGAAGCCGAGGATTGTCAGCATGGGGACACCTAACGTTCATCCTTGAACGGCCACCGGCGGAAGCGGTCACCGGGGTGCGGTCCGGATGACGTTAGGTGTCGTCATCTGCTGTCAACAAGGTGTCGCCGTGTGAGCAATACGAGCAAAACTCCAGGTCATCGACTTGGCGTCACATCCACCGGGATGGCGTTGAGCACGGCGGTGCCGGACAGGGGGTCCAGCCGGGAGCCGTCCAGCAGCTGGTTCACGTTGACTCCGGGGCGCTCGGCGGCCACCGACAGACGGGTGCCGGGGCGGCTGTGGCCCCAGCCGTGCGGCAGGCTCACCACACCGGGGCGTACGGCGTCGGTGATCTCCACGGGGGCCTCGACGCGTCCGCCGTCCGCGGTGACACTCGCCGTGGCTCCGTCCTCGAGCCCGAGCCGGGCGGCGTCGTCCGGGTGGACGTGGAGGGTGCAGCGGTTGGAACCGCCGTTGAGCGCGGGCACGTTGTGGAGCCAGCTGTTGTTGGACCGCAGATGGCGGCGGCCGACCAGGACGAGTCCCTCCGGGCGGGCGTCGAGAGCGGCGCGCAGCCGGGGCAGATCGTCGGCGACGGGTGCGGGCAGCAGCTCGACGCGTCCGCTGCGGGTCCTGAGGATCTGCGGGATCCGGGGCTCCAGCGGGCCGAGGTCGACGCCGTGCGGATGGTCGAGCAGCGTGTCGAGTGTGAGGTCGTACGGGCCGAGGCGCAGCATCATGTCCAGGCGGCGCTCGGGTCCGGTGCGTCCCGTGAGACTGCGGGCGACCTCCTCGACGGTCTGGCCGTGCACCGGGGAGTGCGGGTCCGCGACCGCCTTGGCGAGAGCCCCCTGGACGACCATGTCGTCGACCGCGGACGGCTCGGCGCCGTGCATCCCGGACACGGCGAGGATCAGCCGCGCGTGGATCTCGCACTCGTCCATCAGCCCGGCCTCCAGCGGCACGGCGGCGGGGCTGTACCGGGCCTGGTTGCGGACGGCCAACGCGTTGAAGGCGAAGTCGAAGTGGGCGCTCTGCGCGGGCGGCGGCGGGGGCAGCACCACGTCCGCGTGGCGGGACGTCTCGTTGAGGTACGGGTCGATGCTGACCATCAGGTCGAGGCCGGCCAGGGCGCGGTCGAGGCGGTCGCCGTCCGGGGCGGAGAGCACCGGATTGGCCGCGATGGCGATCAGGGCGCGGATCCGCCCCTCACCGGGCGTCTCGATCTCCTCCGCGAGGGCGGCGATCGGCAGTTCGCCCTTGGCTTCCGGGTGCCCACTCACCCGGCTGCTCCAGCGGCCCAGCGCGAATCCCTTGCCGGGGACGGCCGGACGCGGGGCGCGCTCGGTGGCGGAGAACGGGAAGAGGGCGCCGCCGGGCCGGTCGAGGTTGCCCGTCAGGACGTTGAGGACGTCGACGAGCCAGCTGGCGAGCGTGCCGTGTTCGACGGTGCAGCTGCCGATGCGCCCGTAGACGGCGGCGGTGGGTGCGGCGGCGAGCTCGCGGGCGATCGTACGGATCTCCTCCGCATCCATGTCGCAGGCCGGCGCGACGGCTTCGGGCGTGAAGTCCTTGACGGCCGCCTCCACTTCGGCGACCTGCTCGACATGGCCGGCGAGCGCCCCGAGGTCGGTGAGCCCCTCCTCGAACAGCACCTGGGTGAGGGCGGCGAGCAGCAGCGCGTCGGTGCCCGGACGGATCGCGACGTGCCGGTCGGCGAGCCGGGCGGTACGCGTACGACGCGGGTCGACGACGGTGAGGGTGCCGCCGCGGCGGCGGAGCGCCTTGAGCTTGCCGGGGAAGTCGGGCGCGGTGCACAGGCTGCCGTTGGACTCCAGCGGGTTGGCCCCGAGCATCAGCAGATGGTCCGTGCGGTCCAGGTCCGGTACGGGGATCGCGACGGCGCTGCCGAAGAGCAGACCGCTGGAGACGTGCTTGGGCATCTGGTCGAGGGTGGAGGCGGAGAAGACGTTGCGGGTGCGCAGCGCGGCCAGGAGGACGGGCGGGTAGAGGCCGCCGGCCATGGTGTGGACGTTGGGGTTGCCGAGCACGACGCCGACGCTGTTCGGTCCGTGTTCCTCGATCAGCGGCCTGATCCGGGCGGCGATCAGGCCGAACGCCTCGTCCCAGGTGGCGTCGCGCAGCTCGCCGTTCTCCCGGACGAGAGGGGTGCGCAGCCGGTCGGGGTCGGCGTCGAGTTCGCCGAAGGACGCGCCCTTGGGGCAGATGAAGCCCTGGCTGAAGACGTCGTCACGGTCGCCCTTGGCGCGGGTGACCCGCGTGCCCTCGACGGTGAGGGTGAGCCCGCAGGTGGCCTCGCACAGCGGACAGACGCGCAGCGCGGTGCGCGTCCGCGCGCCGGGCGGGGAGGCCGCGGGCGCCTCGGCGTCGCCGGGCGGGGATGTCGTCGTACGGGTGCTGGGTACGGTGCGGGACATGAGCCCTCCCGGGGCGGCGGCAGCGGCAACGGCGATGTGCCGGGCCACCGAGCATACCGACCGGTAGGCATGCCGGGAAGCCCCGCCGTCCCCGCCCGTGGACCGATCACCGGCGGTCGAGGATCCGCGCCAGGTAGGCGTGCAGCAGCTCGCGTGTCTCGCGCACGATCCCCTCGTCCCCCGACGCCCGCACCCGGAAAGCCAGCTGGAGCAGCGCGTCGGCCGCCTCCACCGACACCAGGACCACCCGGCGCAGCTCATCGTCCGCCGCGCGGCCCAGGTGCGCGGCGAGCAGGCCCGCGAGCCGCCCGGCCACTTCGAGATTGGCCCCGGCGGCAGGGGACCCGACCGGGATCTGCGAGCCGAAGTCGACCAGCGCGAACCCCGGCACGGAGCGCTTCATGGCCAGGTACTCGTCGAGCACGACGTCCACCGCGCCGCGCCAGTCGTCGGCCCGCACCCCCGGGAGGCGTGCGGCGATCCGTTCGGCGTATTCGTCCAGGTTGCGGCGTGCGAGGGCGTCGACCAGTGCGCGCTTGTTGCCGAAGAAGCGGTAGACGGAGCCGATCGGCACCCCGGCCCTGGCCGCGACGGCGCGGGTGGACAGCTGTTCGTAGCCCTCCTCGTCGAGCAGCTCCGCACAGGCGGCCAGGATCCGGGCGAGCCGGTCCGCGCTGCGCCGCTGGACGGGCACGCGGCGCAGATGCGCGGCGGGAGGGAGCGGGGGAAGGGCCTGGGACACGCCGCCCATCATGCCGCTCCGTTGCCGTGCGGGGGGTGGACCTGCAATCCTACAGCTATCCATAGGAATGGATTCAGTGAATCCTTCAGCACCAGGAGCGGGCGATGAGCGGCACCGAGCAGGCGCGGAAGATGGTCGAGGGGCTGACCGATCGGTCGTTCTCCCCCGGCTTCGGCAATGAGCACGGTTCGGAGGCGGAGCCCGGCGCACTCCCGAAGGGCCGCAACTCGCCCCAGCGCGCCCCCCACGGCCTCTATGCGGAACAGCTCAGCGGCTCGGCCTTCACCGAGCCCCGCGCCCAGAACCGCCGCTCCTGGCTCTACCGGATCCGCCCCTCGGCCGCGCACCCTCCCTTCGTCCGCGTCGACAACGGCCATGTCCGCAGCGCCCCCTTCACCGAGACCGTGCCCGACCCCAACCGGCTGCGCTGGAACCCGCTGCCCGAGCCCGCGGCCGGTACCGACTGGCTGGCCGGGCTGTGGACCCTCGGCGGCAACGGCGACGTCACCCAGCGCACCGGTATGGCCGTGCACCTCTACCACGCCAATACGTCGATGGCGGACCGGGTGTTCAGCGACTCCGACGGCGAACTGCTGATCGTTCCCGAGAGCGGCGGTCTGCTCCTGGTGACCGAATTCGGGCTGCTGCCCGCCCGCCCCGGCGAGGTCGCCCTCATCCCCCGCGGCGTCCGCTTCCGTGTCGAGCTCCTGGACGCGACCGCCCGCGGCTACGTCTGCGAGAACTACGGGCAGCCCTTCCAGCTCCCCGACCTCGGCCCGATCGGCGCCAACGGCCTGGCCAGTGCACGCGACTTCCTGGCACCCGTCGCCGCCTACGAGGACGTCGAGCGCCCGGTGGAGGTGGTCAACAAGTTCTGCGGGAACCTGTGGGCGGCGACGTACGACCACTCTCCGCTCGACGTGGTCGCCTGGCACGGCAGCCATGTCCCGTACGTCTACGACCTGCGCCGCTTCAATGTGCTGGGCTCGATCTCGTACGACCACCCCGATCCCTCGATCTTCACGGTGCTGACCTCGCCCTCCGACACTCCCGGCCTCGCCGGTGTCGACTTCGTCGTCTTCGCACCGCGCTGGCTCGTCGGCGAGGACACCTTCCGTCCGCCGTATTTCCACCGCAACGTGATGAGCGAGTACATGGGCCTCATCGAAGGCGCGTACGACGCCAAGGCCGAAGGGTTCGTGCCGGGCGGCGGCTCGCTGCACAACATGATGTCGGCGCACGGCCCCGACCGGGAGACGTTCGACCGGGCGAGCGCCGCCGAGCTCAAGCCCCAGAAGATCGACGACGGGCTGGCCTTCATGTTCGAGACGCGCTGGCCGGTGACCGCGACCGGGCAGGCGGCGAACGCCGACCACCTGCAGAAGGGGTACGACGACGTATGGCAGGGTCTGGAGCGCCACTTCAGGCCGTAGTGGAGAGATGCCGTGTACGGAGATGCCGTGACCTCCTTCGCCCCTGACTCGCTGGTCCTGAACCGCAAGCTGCCGCTCTGGTACCAGGTTTCGCAGTCGCTGCGCGCCTCGATACTCGGCCGGCCCCCCGAGACCTCGCTGCGGTTGCCCACCGAGGAACAGCTGGCCCAGCACTACGGTGTGAGCGTCCTGACCATGCGCCAAGCGCTCAAGGAGCTGGAGGAGGAGGGCCTGATCAGCCGGCACCGGCGGCGCGGCACCTTCATCGAGCCGGGAGCACGGCGGGGCGCGCCCCGCCGGCTCCTCGGCTCCATCGACGCGATCGTCGCCCAGCAGTCCGGCGAGCGCACCACCATCCTCGACCACGGCCCCGAGCCCGTGCCCGGGGAGATCACGGAGCACTTCCCGGACGCCGCGGAGATCGTGATGTACCGGCGGCTGCGCTGCGACGGCGACACCGGGGAGCCCACCAACTGGGCGGAGAACGCCGTGCACCCTGACATCGCCGCCGACCTGGACATCACGGACCTGGAACGCTGGCCGATGACCAAGGTCCTGAGGGACTCGCTCGGCGTCCGGATCAGCCGCATCACGGACACCGTGGAGGCCAGGCTCGCGGACCCGCGGACCGCCGAGCTGCTGCGGGTGCCACTGCTGAGCCCGATCCTCCACTACACCGGCGTGACGTACGACGACTCCGGCCGGGTCGTGGACGTGGCCCGCATCCGCTACCGCGGGGACCGGTTCTCCTTCTCCGTCACCCTGGACGCCGCGGACTGAGGCCCTCCCGGCAAGCCTCACCCTGTCGCGCCACCCGGCACGCAGGCTCGCCGCGTCGGCCAGAAGCCCTGGTGGCTCCGCCACAAGGACGTCCGGCCGCCTCGCGATCGCACGCACCGCACAACGCTCCCGACGGGCAGGCATCGCCGGTCGCGGCACTGGACGGCCTGCCGTCAGCCTGCCGACGGCCATTAGCATGCGGACGGTGACTGCTCTCACCGAGGACGTGCCACTGCTCGACGACCTCATGCCCTGGTCCGTGGCACCATTGCGGCTCGGCAGGAGCTGGGTGATGGCCCCGGACGCCGCTTCCCTGCGGGCCCGTTGGGACGCCCTGACACGGGCCGAGAGTGACGGGCGCGATGCGCTGTTCCGCCCGACCCGGCTGCGTGGACTGCACAGCGCGGTGGCCCAGCTGCCGAACCAGCCGGCCGGCACGGGGCGGCTGGCCCGCGAGAACGGGCCCTGCCCGGAGCCGGTGCGGGTCCTGCACGGCGCGTTCGACGAGCAGTGGCTGATACCGGACCACCGGCTGATCGACGTGGCACGGCCCGAGCTGTGGCGGGTACGGGACGACCACCAGTTGTTCGTCGTCGAGGCGGGCACGGCCGTGGTGGTGTCCGGGCTGCTGCCGGTCGGCCGTACGCCCGCGGGCCGCCCGGGCCGGATCCGGCCGCTGTACCGCCGGCCGGGCGGCCGCGAGCCCAACCTCGCGCCCGGCCTCGCCGAACTGCTGGCCGAGACGTACGGGCATGAGGTCGGCGCGGGGGATTTCGCCGCGTGGGTGGTGGCCGCGGTGGAACACACCCCGGCGGGGTACGCGGTGCCGCTGGTCGCGGACGCGGACGCCTGGGCCCGCGGGGTCGCCCTGGGGCGCGAGCTGATCCGCGTCATGCTGCGCGGCGCACGGGGCGGCGAACGCCCGCGGCTGCCGGGCGGCCGGCGCCCCTACGTCCGGGCGGCGCTGCCCGCGAGCCCGGCGTCGATCGGCCACGTCCCGGAGGACGAGACCCTCGTCATCGGCGACACCGGCCGTGTCTCGCCCGTGCCCGCGGGGGCCTGGGACTTCGAGGTGGGCGGGGCGCGGGTGCTGGAACTCTGGTTCGAGGAGCGCACAGCCCCGGCGGAGCCGGGGACTCTGGACGCGGTGCGACCGGCGGGCTGGCCGCAGTCCTGGACGTCGGAGCTACTGGAACTGGTCACCGTGCTGGCACTGCTCGCGGAACTCGAGCCGGAGCGAGCGGCGTTGGCCAGGGCCGGCGACCGGCTCCCGGCCGCTGCGCTGCGCTCGGCGGGCGTCCTGCCGCCACCGGTCAGGTCGCGCCGCCCGGCGTCGGTCCTGGACCACGCGGAGGAAGGCCCGGAGGGACAGTTCGCGCTGCTTTGAATCCTCCCCGCCCTGTGCCGCTCATGGTGCGCCGGTGAACGCGGCCCTGAGCCCGCGCACCACCGGGGTGGTGACAAAGGTGCTGCGTACACGATATGCACGGCTGCATGAGCCATGAGCCACAGCCACTCCCCCTGGACGGCATCACCGTCGTCGCCGTCGAGCAGGCGGTCTCCGCCCCGTTCGCCACCCGCCAGCTGGCCGACCTCGGTGCCCGCGTGATCAAGGTGGAGCGTCCCGACGGCGGGGACTTCGCCCGCGGCTACGACACCGCCGCCCGCGGACTGGCCTCGCACTTCGTGTGGTGCAACCGCGGCAAGGAGTCCATCGCGGTGGACCTGAAGGACCCGCGGGGCCTCGACATCGTGCACCGACTCGTCGCCGGCGCCGACGTGTTCGTCCAGAATCTCGCGCAGGGCGCGGCCTCCCGGCTCGGGCTGGACGCCGCGGCCCTGTGCGCCAAGCACCCGCGGCTGGTCGCCGTCGACATCTCCGGCTACGGATCGACGGGCCCGTACGCGCACAAGCGTGCGTACGACATGCTCGTGCAGTGCGAGGCCGGACTCGTCTCCGTGACGGGCACGCCCGCGGAGCCGGTGAAGGCCGGCGTCCCGGCGGCCGACATCGCCGCCGCGATGTACGCCTTCTCCGGCGTGCTGGCGGCCCTTTTGCGGCGGGGCACCACCGGGCGCGGCGGGCCGGTGGAGATCTCCATGCTGGAGTCGCTGGCCGAGTGGATGGGTCATCCGCTGCACCACGCGATGCATGGGGGCGAACCCCCGGCGCGCACCGGCCTCGCGCACGCCGTCATCGCACCGTACGACGCCTACGCCACCGCGGACGGCGGTCAGGTGCTGCTGTCGGTGCAGAACGACCGGGAGTGGCGGCGGCTCACCGAACAGGTCCTGGAGCGCCCGGAGTTGGGGACGGACCCCGCGTTCGCCACCAACACGGCCCGCACGGCGAACCGGGAGCGGACGGACGCGGCGGTGGCCAAGGCGCTGGCGGGGCTGGGGACAGGGGAGGCGGTCGCCCGGCTCGAGGCGGCGGGCATCGCCTGCGCGCGACTCAACAGCATGACCGACGTGGCGACCCATCCACAGCTCGAGGCGCGGGACCGGTGGCGCGAGGTCGGGTCACCGGCCGGACCGCTCCGAGCGATGCTGCCCCCGATCACCCTGCCGGGCGGGGAACCGGCTCGGATGAGGGATGTGCCCGGCCTGGGCGAGCACACCGACGCTCTGCTGCGGGCCCTGGGGATGACGGATCAAGCTGCGGAGGTACTGCGCCGGGACGGTGTGGTCGCCTGAGCGGGGCAGGCGTGTCGTCCCGACGCCGGGTGGCCATGGGTGGCGGGCCGGGGAGCCGTGGGTGGCGGGGCCGGGCGCCGGGTCAGCCGCGGCTGCCGAACAGTGAGCGGCGCAGCCGGCGCAGCGGCGCGAGGAGCGACACGCGCGCGCTCCTGCTCCTGCGGCTGTGCGTCACATCACGCGCGGTCAGTTCACGCATCAGGAGCGTCGCCTCGGCCGCCTCGCGCTGCGGGACGGCAGGGCCGCCGAGCACCGAGAGGTGGCGGTCGAGACGCGAGCTGGTCGCACCGCTCCCGCAGGTGATGGCAGGCACTCGCGCCCTGCTGCGCACTGTTATCTGATCCATGTCACTCCCCACCCGTACGAGGCACCCGGCCCGGGCAGGTTAACCCTATCGCCCCGCCGGGACACCCGTGTATCCCGCCTGCATGATTCACCGCGCCCGTACGCGGGTTGACCGTTACTCTCCGAATGCGACTGTTTCCAGGGCGAGTTGGACAGCGTGTATGTGGTTTCCGGCCGCCATCGTACTGATGGCCAATCAACGTCGCTACATGCGAGAGGAGTTGAGCTAGCTTGGAACGGTTTCCACCGTGCTGCGGCACTGGTTGCGGACAGGGGGCCCGCCATGAGCGACGTACCGGCAACGCCGGGAACCGAACGGCCGATCGCGGGCCGCTACCGCCTGCTGAGCCCGCTGGACGAGGACGACGGCGGCATCCTGTGGCGGGCCCGCGACGAGGTCCTGGGGCGCGAGGTGGCGGTCAGGGAGGTCAGGGCACCGGCGGCGCTCCCGGCCGGTGACGTCCGCCGGCTGTACGCACACCTGGAGAACGCCGCCCGTGCCGCCGGCCGCGTCTCGCACCGCAACGCGGTCGCCGTCCACGACGTGGTCACCGATGACGGCCGGCCGTGGATCGTGAGCGAACTGGTACGCGGGCTCACTCTCGCGGACGTCCTCGACGCCGAGGGACCGCTACCGCCGCGCCGCGCCGCCCACGTCGGGGCGGAGGTGCTGGCCGCGCTGCGTGCCGCGCACGCCGCAGGCGTGCTGCACCGGGACGTGAACCCGTCGAACGTACTGATGGCCAACGACGGCCGGGTGATGGTCACCGACTTCGGTACGGTGACGGATCACGACTCCCCCGAGTTCGGTGCACCGGAGACGGTCGCGGGCCGTGACCCGGGCCCGGAATCGGATCTGTGGTCGCTGGGTGCGCTGTTGCACGCCGCACTGGAGGGGCGCTCCGCGTTCGGCGCCGGACCCGGGCCCGGCGCGCCCCCGGAGCCCGGTCGGGAGCAGGAGGTACCGGCCGGGGCCGAAGCCCTCGCTTCGGTGATCAGCGGTCTGCTGCACCGCAACCCGGCGGACCGTCTCGACGCGGCGGAGGCCGAGCACCAGCTGCGGCTCGCGAGCGCGGGCGGTGGCGGCGGGCTACGCACGGACACGTCTGCCGTCGCGTCCGCACCGCGGAGCCGGCCGGACACGGTGGTCGAGCCGGACACCGTGTCCCCGCCCGAGGCCGCCTCCCGTCCGGACACGCCCATGACCTCGGGGGCGGACCCGCAGTCCGACGCCTCGAAGCGGGCGACGACGGTCCTGGTGGCGGGGGTGGCGCTGCTGCTGCTCTGCGTCGTGGCCCTGGTCTGGGTGGTGGCGGGCGGCGTATGAGTGGAGGACCGTGACCGGCCCGCGGCGGCGGGCCGGTCACGGCTGCGCTCAGGCGTTGGAGTCGAACACGGGCAGGTAGCCGCCGGACTGGCCCGCCGCGGTCGGGTGGTACGACTCTCCGATGTTGAGCCAGTTGACGCTGTGCAGCCAGGAAGAGCCGGAGCAGATCTCATGGCCGGTGAACGTCCCGACGACGCTCGCGAAGGTGTAGCCGTGGTCGGCCGCACGCTTGGCGGTCGCCGTGTTGAGATAGTCCGCGGCGTCGTTGATGGCCCGCCGCTCGTTCTCGCTGAGGCCGGCGAGACAGTTGCCGTTCAGCTTGTAGAAGCGGGGATAGCCGAGGACGACGACCCTGGCGGCGGGAGCCTTGGCGCTGATCGCCGAGTACACCTCGTCGAGCTTGCCGGGCAGCGTCGTGTCGACGTACCCCTTCGCCTGTTCGATCCGGTTGAGGCAGATGGCCTCCGACTGGAGCACGCAGGTGGTCATGACGTCGGCGAAGCCGGCGTCGTTGCCGCCGACGGTGATGGAGACGAGGTCGGTGGCGGAGTTGAGAGGACCGAGTTGAGTCGTCGTCACGTCACTCGTACGAGCGCCTGAGCAAGCGGTGAACGCGAACGACGAGGGTGAATTGGCGTTGGCCCAGAGCTTCGGATAGGCCCGGGTGCTGCGCTTGCAGCTACCGCTCGCGCTGTCGTAGCTGCCTGCTCCCACGCCTGAGGAGTAGGAGTCGCCGAGGGCCACGTAGTCCATGGACTGGGCGGTGGCGTCGGCCTGCGCCGTGCCCGCTCCGGTGAGAGCGAGGACGGCGCCGAGGAGGAGTGAGGATGAGAGTGCCGCGGCTCGGGACAGTTTCATGGAACCTCCCTTTAGCAGGGTTTCTGCCTCAACTTTCGTAGCACCGGACGAAGTTATCTGGAAGTGTCCATGCCAAGAATTGTTACCGACGAGTCAGTGGGGCGCCTGGGCCGTTACCGGGGCAAGAGCCTGATCAGCTGTCAAAAGGATGGAGGCGCGGGGCTCCAGGAGCCGGGAGCGGCACCTGTCTCGTTCGCCTACGCGTACGGCACTCGGACCACCGGGTGCGCGAGGCCGTCCGTACAACCGGCTTCGCACAGGCACTCGCCGCCGGCACGGCGCACGTGACGCGGCACCAGGGCCCGAACGCGCTGCGGCGGCTGACGGCGCGGCACGGCACGGGGCCGGCCGAGTTCGAACGGCTACTCGAGGGGCACGCCCTCGCCGTCGTCGCCGTCGTCGCCGACTTCGCCAAGGATCCGGTCCCGCACCGAGGGCTACGCCGTGGTGCGCCGGACCCGCCGGGCCGCCGCACTCGCCCGCCGCCCCTGGCGCACGACCGAGCGGGACGGGCAGGAACGGCCGCCGCACTCGCCCGGCGCCACTCACCCACGCCGCCGCACGTACGGCGGCGGCACGAACCGCGGCAGCACGGACTGCGGCAGCACGGACGGCCGCCGCACCGGCAAAAGGCGATGCGACGGCCGGTGGCGTACCGGATCATGGGCGGCATGTCTGCCAACCCCAAGGACGCACTGCCGATCCGGCTCAACGTCGACGACAGCGACTCGCCCTCCGACGTCATCGACGCGCTGTTCCTCGGCCGCTTCGCGACGGGCGAGCAGCCGTACTCGCACAGCTCCTCGATCGACCGCGTCAGGCCCGGTGCGACCATGCTGCCGCCCGGAGCGTCCGTGCTGCGTTCGGCGCGCGACGACGACCGCAGCGCCACACTCGCCGAGGGCGACGGATGGACGCTGCTGATCTCCCGCTGGAACCGCGGCGCGGACGTCACCGTCACGGCGGTCACCTCCGACGTCGCAGAGAGGATCCTCAAAGGGGCGACCGACGGTGCGGCGGACGAACCCGAACCGGAACCCTCGAACGTGACCATGGGCTTCTGGTACGTCTCACCACGCCGCGGCCCGCACCGCACGACACGGCAGATCGCGGCCGGCACCTGGGAAGAGGTCCGGCCCAACTACACGGCGCCGGTCGCCGACGCGATGGACCGGCTGATGAAGGTCACGCCCGACGACATCGCGGGCCGGCTGCTGCTCCTCCACGGCCCGCCCGGCACGGGCAAGACGTCCGCCCTGCGCACCCTGGCGCGCTCATGGCGCGACTGGTGCCAGGTGGACTGCGTCCTCGACCCGGAGCGCCTGTTCAACGACGTCGGCTATCTGATGGACATCGCGATCGGCGAGGACGAGGGCACGTCCAAGGGCCGCTGGCGGCTGCTCCTGCTGGAGGACTGCGACGAACTGATCCGCGGCGAGGCGAAGCACACGGCAGGCCAGGCGCTGTCCCGCCTTCTCAACCTCACGGACGGTTTGCTGGGCCAGGGACGCAACGTCCTGGTGGGTGTCACCACCAACGAGGACCTGGAACGCCTCCACCCGGCGGTCGTCCGCCCGGGCCGCTGCCTCGCCCGCATCGAGGTCGGCCCGCTGACCCGGCCGGAGGCGGTGTCGTGGCTCGGCACGGAACAGGGCGTGGGTCGCGAGGGCGCGACGCTGGCGGAGCTCTACGCGCTGCGCCGGGGCACCCCGGCAGCCTCCGTCCCGGCCCAACCGGGCGGCGACGCGGACGCGGGCCTGTACCTCTGACGCCGAGACGTGGGCGTCCGCTGCGCGGAGCCGTACTTCCGCCCGCCCCTTCCCGAAGCCGAGGCAAGCACCCGTCCCCGGTACCGCGCTCCGCGCGGTGTCCTCGAACGCCGCGGGACTGCACATGCAGCCCCACCGGCGTTCGAGGGACGGGGGTGCGGGGGCGGAGCCCCCGGATACACCGCGCGGAGCGCGGTGAACGGGTCCGGGCGCGGCCCGGTTACGGGAAGGGACGAGTGGGAGATGGGACGAGTAGAGGAACAGCCTGCTGCAGGCGCCCCCGTCAGACCTCGCCCCCGCCCCCGTAAACCGCTCGTACCGCGTCCTCCACCACCCCCACCGCCGCCTCCCGCGACAGCCCCAGCCGCCGTACCCGCGCCGCGTACACCGCCGCCGCCTCCGCCGCCTCGCGCGCCGCCGCGTCACCCGCCGCCGCCACGAACGTGCCGTTGCGGCCCCTCGTCTCGATCACGCCGTCGGCCTCGAGCGCCCGGTACGCCTTGGCCACGGTGTTCGCCGCGAGGCCCAGTCGCTCCGCGAGACCGCGGACGGTCGGCAGCCGGTGTCCGACCGGCAGCGCCCCCGAGCGTGCCTGCTCGGAGATCTGCGCACGGAGTTGCTCGTACGGTGCGCCGGACGCTTCGGCATCGATGTTGATGTTCAAGGTCACGGGGTGATTCTCCACCAGGGGGCGGAAATTCGGAGGCGACGCCGCCTCCCCCGCGCGTAGCGTGCCTGGCCATGACTGTGATCGTCCGTGACTTCCGCCCCGAGGACGCCGAGACCGTGACCCGGGTCCGGCGTGCGTGCATGCCCTTCGAGGTGACGACACCCGCGTCCCTCCTCTTCGGGTTCGAGACCGCCAACCCCGCCAAGAAGTACCGGCTGTTGGTGGCTGAGCGAGAGGGGGAGCTGATCGGCACGGCACATGCCGGGATCGCGTACGACTCATCCGAGCCCGGCCAGTCCTTCGTCACCCCGCATGTCCATCCGGAGCACCGGGGTCACGGCGCGGGGGGCCTGCTGCTGCGGGTCGCCGAGGAGCATCTCGCCGCGGCGGGCGCGACGAACGTGTACGCGTGGGTGCTGGACGGCGCGGAGAGCATCGCGTTCGCCGAGAAGCGCGGCTACCGGCCCACCCGTTCCGCGCACTTCCAGCGCCTCGATCTGGCGAACGGCCCGCTCCCCGGGCTCCCCACCCTGCCACCGGGCGCCGAGCTGCGTACCGCCGCGGACTTCGAGTCCGACCCGCGGCCGATGTTCGAGGCGGACGCGGAGGCGACGTCGGACGAGCCGAGTGACATCAGCACCGATTTCGACGACTACGAGGACTGGATCGCCCACACCTGGAACGACCCGCTGCTCGACCGGCGTCTGTCCACGGTCGTCGTGGTCGACGGCAAGGTCGCGGCCTGCACGGCCGCGCTCACGGACGGCGGTACCCGCTATCTGTCCGGGATGACGGGCACCCTGCGGGCCCACCGCGGCAAGGGCCTGGCGAAGCTGGCCAAGACCGACTCGCTGCACCGGGCCCGCGCGGCGGGCTACACGGACGCCTTCACGAGCAACGACGCCGGCAACGGTCCGATGCTGGCGATCAACAGGTGGTTCGGGTACGAGATCTGCGCGACGGAGGTCCGCCATGTCCGCGCGCTCGGTTGACGTACGGCTCGTCAAGGCGGGCGCGACGAAGATCCGCTACCGGGCCGAGCTGCTCGGCGACGACGGTACGCGTCTCGTCGTCCGCGCGCCCTGGGCGGGCTCTGGCGTACGGGACTTCGGGTTCGTACGCTTCGAACCGGGCGATGTGTTCACCGAGCACTACTGGCGGGACCACTGGTACTCGGTCAAGGAGGTCCGCACGAGTGACGGCACACTCAAGGGCTGGTACTGCGACATCACCCGCCCCGCCGTACTGGCCGAGGGCGGCGACGAACTGAGCGTCGAGGACCTGGACCTCGACCTGTGGGTGTCGGCGGACGGCACGGAGATCCTGCGGCTGGACGAGGACGAGTTCGAGGAGAGCGGCCTCGCCGTCCGCGACCCCGAGGCCGCCGTGGAAGCGGTCCGCGCCCTGGACGAGCTGGAACGGCGCGCCCGGAGCGGGCGCTTCACGCGGTTGCTGGACCAATGACACGCTGAGGGGCGGACCACCGCGGCGGCCCGCCCCTCACCTCGTCGCGCCGGATCAGGCCGCCCGGCGCCGTACGACAAGCCTTCTCAGCCACGGCCAGGCCAGCAGCACCACGATCACCGCGTACACGGTCACCGAGAAGGGCGTGTTGACGAGCCCGGCGGCACTGCCGTCGCTGATCTGGAGCGCACGCCGCAGCTGCTGCTCGGCCGCCGGGCCGAGGATGACACCGATGACGGCGGGCAGCACGGGGAGCCCGTAGCGCCGCATACCGAAACCGATCAGACCGATGATCAGCAGGATCACCAGGTCGATCGCCTCGCCGCCCACCGCGTACGCGCCGACCGCCGCGAAGAACAGGATTCCGGCGTAGAGGTACGGCCGGGGGATGCGCAGCAGCTTCGCCCACAGCGGCGCGAGCGGCAGGTTCAGCGCGAGCAGCAGCACCATGCCGACGAACAGGGAGGCGATCAGGCCCCACACCAGGTCGGGTTCGCGTTCGAAGAGCAGCGGTCCTGGCTGGATTCCGTACTGCTGGAAGGCTGCCAGCATGACCGCCGCGACGGCGGTCGTGGGCAGTCCGAGCGTGAGCATCGAGACGAGGGTGCCGGCGGCGGACGCGGAGGCCGCGGACTCCGGCCCGGCCACGCCCTCGATGGCACCCTTGCCGAACTCGTCCTTGTGCTTGGAGAGCCGCTTCTCCGTGACGTACGACAGGAAGGTGGGGATCTCCGCGCCGCCCGCCGGGATCGCGCCGAACGGGAAGCCGATGACCGGCCCGCGCAGCCACGGCTTCCAGGTGCGCCTGACGTCGGACTTCGCCAGCCACGGCCGGCCGACGGGTATCGCGTCGCCGCTGTTGCGCCGCAGATGGGCGGCGACCCACAGGGCCTCGCCGATGGCGAAGAGTCCGACCGCGACGATGACGACGTCGATGCCGTCCGCGAGTTGGAGCGACCCGAAGGTCAGCCGCTGCTGGCCGGTCATCCGGTCGAGGCCGACCAGTCCGAGGGTGAGCCCGATCAGCAACGAGGCGAGGCCCCTGATCCGTGAGGAGCCGAGCACGGAGGTGACGGCGATGAAGGCCAGCACCATGATCGCGAAGTAGTCGGGGGCGCCGATGTCGACGGCCAGCTCGGCCACCGTCGGGGCGAGCACGACCAGCAGGATCGTGCCGATCACGCCGCCCGCGAAGTGACCGCCCGCCGCGGCTGCCAGCGCCTGCGCACCGCGGCCCGCCTTGGCCATCGGATTGCCCTCGATCGCGGCGACCACCGCCGCGCTCTCGCCGGGGGTGTTGAGCAGGATGGAGGTGGTGGAGCCGCCGAACATGGCCCCGTAGTAGATCCCGGCGAACATGATGAACGCCCCGGTCGGCTCCAGGCCGTACGTCACCGGCAGCAGCAGCGCGACCGCCATGGCCGGGCCGATGCCGGGCAGGACGCCGATGGCCGTGCCGAGCAGGACGCCTGTCGCCGCCCAGAGCAGGTTGATCGGGGTGAGCGCCGTGCCGAAGCCGTCGAGAAGGGAGGTGAGGGAATCCATCAGAGCACTCCCATCAGCGGGCCACCGGGGAGCGGGACGCCGAGCAGGTTGTTGAAGACGAAGTAGGTGACGAGGGAGAGGACGGCGGCGATCAGCGGGTCGCGGTCGATGCGCCGGCTGCCGAGCGCATACGCGGAGCCCCAGAAGAGCAGCGCGCCGGAGAGCGGGAAGCCGAGCGGCCCGATCAGAACCGCGCCCGCCAGGAACACCCCGGCGAGCAGCAGGACCGTACGCCAGTCGCTCGGCTCGGACAGGTCGATGTCCTCGCCGCCCTCGGCCTCGCCCCGGCCGCCTCGCAGCACGTCGACCGCCAGGAGCACGGCGACGACGAGCAGGCCGGTGCCGACGGCGATCGGGACGGTCCGGGGACCGACGGGCCCGCGCTGGGTGATGTCGACGTCCATGGTGAGCGCGTCGGTGAGGACGAGGAGGCCGATGACGAGGAGCAGCAGGCCGACACCGAGCTCGGAGTGTTCACGCAGCCAGGAGCGCCGGCCGCCGGTGGTCTCTGTCGTGCTCACAGGCCCAGCTCCTTCAGCACCTGGTCCACTTTTGCGTCCTGTTCCGTGAGGAAATCGCCGAACCTGTCTCCGGTGAGGAAGGCGTCGTCCCAGCGGTTCTTCTTCATGGAGTCCCGCCATTCCTGCGAGTCGTGCAGCTTGGTGACGAGACCGACGAGCTTGTCGCGCTCGGCGGCGGACAGGCCGGGCGGTGCGACGATGCCGCGCCAGTTGGTGAACTCGGTGTCCAGGCCGGCCTCGCGCAGGGTGGGCGCGTCCAGACCGGGTACGCGCTTCGGTCCGGTCACGGCCAGCAGCCGCAGCTCGCCCGATTTGATCTGGTCGAGGTACTCGCCGACGCCCGAGACACCGAAGGCGACCTTGTTGCCGAGGATGGAGGCGAGCAGTTCGCCGCCGCCGTCGAAGGGGATGTAGTTGACGGACTTGGGGGCGATGCCCGCCGCCTGCGCCATGAGCATGGGCGCCAGATGGTCGGGCCCGCCGGGCGAGGAGCCGCCGCCGACGGGCAGCTTGCCGGGGTTCTTCTTCCAGGCCGCGATCAGCTGGTCGATGGTCCGGTACGGGGAGTCCTTGGACACGACCACGATGTCCTGCTCCTCGGTGAGCCGGGCGATCGGGGTGGTGTCGGCGAGCGTCTTGGGCGACTTGTTGGTGTGTACGGCTCCGACGACGCCGAGGCCCATGGACATGGCCAGCCTGCCGTTGCCGTGCTCGCCGACGAGCCGGGCCAGACCGACGGTGCCGCCGGCGCCGGGCAGATTGAAGACCTCGATGTTGTGGGTGAGCCCTGCGTCCTCGGCGTTCTTCGCGGCCGTGCGGGCGGTGATGTCGTAGCCGCCGCCAGGTGTGTTGGGGACCATGAACCGCAGACCGGGGATCTGCGTCCCGGTTTCGGCGCCGCTGCCCGTGGTGAGCAGCGGCGGCCCCACGAGCACCAGCAGCGCGGCCCCGAGCAGGGCAATGGGGGTGCGCATGCGCAACTGATCGCCTCTCGTCGCAGAAGTGTGAAGTGGCCCACATGTTGCCTGCGCGTTAAGAAGCTGTCTCTCTTCCGGAATCAACGGACGTTGTGGTCCTTGCGGTCGCGGCCTAGCGTGTCGGCGTGACGAAGGTGCTGGTGGTGGACGACGACTTCATGGTCGCGAAGCTGCACAGCCGCTATGTGTCCCAGGCGGAGGGCTTCACGGTCGTCGGGGTGGCCCACAGCGGCGCACAGGCGCTGCGCGCCGCCGAGCGGCAGCGGCCCGATCTCGTGCTGCTCGACGTGTATCTGCCCGACATGGACGGGATCGCCGTGCTGCGTGAGCTGCGGGCGGCGGAGTCCGTCGACCGGGACCGCCCGCCGGTGGACGTCCTGTTCATCACGGCCGCCCGCGACGCCTCCGTCGTCCGTTCCGCGCTGCGCGCGGGCGCGCTGCACTATCTGATCAAGCCCTTCAACCAAGCCGCGCTGCACGAGCAGCTCCGGCACGTGGCGTCGCTGCGCTCTCGCCTCGACCGGCTCGACGAGGCACGCCAGGAGGATGTCGACCAGATCTTCGGTCCCCGCCCGCCGGGCTCCCGCGAACTCCCCAAGGGCCTCGCGCCCCACACGGCGGAGCTGGTCGAGCGCATCCTGCGCGAACATCCGGGTGACCTGTCGGCCTCCGAGTGCGCGGAGGCGGGCTCGCTGTCACGGGTGAGCGCGCGGCGCTACCTGGAGTACTTCGCGGAGACGGGCCGCGCCGAGGTGACCCTGCGCTACGGCGGCACGGGCCGCCCGGAGCGCCGCTACCGCCGCATCGGCTGACGGGCCGCCCGGGTCAGGAAGGCGGCTGGTGGAACCCGAACGGGGAGCCCTGGTCGTCGTGGCAGAGCCGGAAGCGTCCGAAGCGGGCGACCGTCTCCTCGTCACCTCCCACGTCGGCGTCGTCGACGCTGCCGCCGAGCTCACGCACCCGGGCGACGGCGGCCCGCATGTCGTCGACCTTGAAGAAGAGACACGGACTCGGTCCCGCGTCTCCTCCGGGGATGTTCGGCGTCCGAATCGAGTAGCCGCCGCCCTCGGTCGTCCCGGCGTCGAAGGTCCAGCCGAACAGACCGCGGTGGAAGGTGCGGGCCTGCCCGGCGTCGGCGACGCCCAGCCCGAAGAACGAGATCTCCCCGGTCACGCCATCTCCCGACGTCCGTGGAACCCGTGCGGTCCCACCGTACGGCGGGCACCAGGCGGCCGCATACGGCCGCGCGCCCGCCCCCGTGCGACGTGCCGCACGGGTGGTCCGGGCACCGGGAGTACCCCTGGGGGTAAGGAGGTTGGAAGCGGCGAACCCAGTGATCACCTGGGCGACGGCCGGTGTCACCTCTCCGCGCCGTCCTCCAGGGCCCGAGACCGGAGCAGACATGACCACCGACACGGTGACCACCGACAGCGGGACCACCGACACGGCACATGACACAGACCGTTCGTTCCTCTTCGTCCTCGGCAGTTCCCGCCCTGCCGGCAACACCGAGATCGTGCCGCCGCCGAGCAGTTGCCGGCCGGTGTCCCGCGGCGCTGGGTGGATCTGAACCGGCTCCCGTTGCCGGATTTCCAGGACGGGCGCCACGAGACCGGCGACCGGCCGGCCGTGGAGAACGAGGAGACGCTTCGGCAGGCCACTGTGGAGGCCACCGACATCGTTCTCGCCTCGCCCCTGTACTGGTACACGCTCTCCGCGCAGACCAAGCGCCACCTCGACTACTGGTCGGGCTGGCTGACGGTGCCCGAATCGGACTTCAAGCAGCGGATGTCGGGCCGGACCCTGTGGGGCGTCACCGTCATGGCGGACGAGGACGACAGCGTCGCCGACGGGCTGGCGGCCACGCTCAACCACACGGCGGCCTATCTGGGGATGAGCTTCGGCGGGCTGCTGCTCGGCAACGGCTCCCGTCCCGGTCAGGTGCGGCAGGACGAGCGGGCGCTCGTCCGTGCCAAGACCTTCTTCCGGCGCGAGGCCCCGCTCGCCCGGTTCCCCTACGAGGACACCACTTCGGTCTCGTAGAAGCAGTAGTGGCCGGCGATGGCGGCCACGTCGGGCTTCGGATCGGGATAGGCCCACACCAGATCGTCAGCGCCGGGCAGCGACCAGTAGGAGGCATCGCCCTTGAACGGACAGTGGGTACGGGTGGCGGAGGGGGTCAGGAGGTCGGTGCGTACGTCGTCGGCCGGCAGGTAGTACCGGACCGGGCAGCCGGTCTCGCGCAGCACCAGCGGCCGCCGGCTCTCGGCGAGCACCCGCCCGCCCCGTACGGCCCGGACATGCTCGTCGGCGGTTTCGACGCTGATCCGGTGGCCCCTGCCGGGTCCTTGGGCAGCCGTGTGCGGTGAAGGTGAGGTCATACCCGGGATCAGCGCCCGAGCGTGGCCCGATGTTCCCGCCCACCGCCCACCGCCCACCGCCGAAAGACGCGCACCGCCGAGGTGGATGGTGCCGGGCGCTGAGCACGGCACGGTCCGGCTCCCAAGGCGCCCGCACCGGACGGACCCTGCCGCCGTGGGCTTCCCGGTGGGCAGCCGACAGGCCCGGGTGGATCCCACCGGGACCGCACGCATCCGGCATCGGGCCGCGTCCGGCCACCGGCCATCTCCCGCCGGGCGTTCGTCCGTCGCGCCCCGGCCTCCTTGCCGGCGGCGCCCTCTTCACCGACGCCGTCACCGGCTTCCCACGCCTGCCGGTTGCCCTCTTCGGTACGTTCCGCCCGGACACAGACCGCTCCTCGCGCTTTCCCGACGCGGCCGGCCCGGCTTGTCGAGCCCGTGCCCCGGCATCGACGACCGCTCTTCCTCAGCCCCTTCTTAGCGTTGCCTTAAAGGGACCATAAGGATGCCCGTCACCCGTCCCCAGCAGGGGATTTCGGGGTGGTGAGCGGCTAGCTTGCGTAAGCCCGGGACCGGTTCGGGCAGTCGGTGCCGAAGTCCGCGGGGGGCTGCGCCGCCCGTTCGAGCCGGATCCCCGTGTCCCCCATAGCCGCTTGAAGGAGAACGTCCCCATGACCGCTCGCCGCAAGGTCACCACGGTCGCCGCCCTCGGTCTCGCGCCGCTCGCGCTCGCCGGTCTGGGCGCCGTACCGGCGTCCGCGCACGGTTCGATGACGGACCCGGTCAGCCGGATCTCGGCGTGCTTCGCCGAGGGGCCGAAGAGCCCGGACTCGGCGGCGTGCAAGGCGCTCGTCGCGGCGGGCGGGACGCAGCCGCTGTACGACTGGAACGAGGTGAACATCGCCAATGCTGCCGGGAACCACCGGCAGTTGATCCCCGACGGCAAGCTGTGCAGTGCCGGCCGTGACAAGTACAAGGGGCTGGACCTGCCCCGCGCCGACTGGCCGTCGTCCCCGATGGCGTCCGGGAACCACACCTTCCGCTACAAGGCGACCGCACCGCACAAGGGCTCGTTCGAGCTGTACCTCACCAAGGACGGTTACGACCCGACCCGGCCGCTCAAGTGGTCGGACCTGGAGGAGAAGCCGTTCGCCAAGGTCACGGACCCGAAGCTGGAGAACGGGGCGTACGTCTTCGACGGCATCGTGCCGAACAAGTCCGGCCGGCACCTGGTCTACTCGGTCTGGCAGCGCTCCGACTCCCCCGAGGCGTTCTACACCTGCTCCGACGTGGTCTTCGGCAAGGACAACGGGGGCGGCGGGGCGGCCCCGGAGGCGAGTGCCCCCTCGGACAAGGACATCGAGGACGGCGCGGACAAGTCGACGGTCGACCACGGCGGTCACGGCGGTGACAGCGGTGACGGCGGTCATGACCACGGCGAGCAGGCGGGTACGGGCACGGAGGCCGACCAGGACGCCGACCGGAACGCGCCCGAAGTGAAGGGCGCCGAGGAGCCCGCGGCCGTCCCGCAGGCCCCGGAGACGTCCGGTGAGAACCTCGCGGAGACGGGCGGGGACAGCAGCACCACCTACATGGCGGTCGGCGGCGCGGCCGCCCTGGCGGTCGGCGGCGCGGCGCTGTTCGGTCTCGGCCGCCGCGGGGTGGCACCGGCAGGTGGGCGGCACGGCCGCTGAGTGAGGCCGACGCGAAGGCCGGTCTCCGCTCACGGGAGCGGAGACCGGCCCGGTGCGTGCCCGCGGTCAGCCGAAGACGGAGGCGCAGGTGGTGGGTTTGGCGTGTGCCGGGTCGAGGGCGTTGACGACCTCGTGGTAGGCGATCAGGTCGAAGACGCCGATGGCGACGTGCTCCGAGAAGTCGACGGGGCAGAGATCCTGGAGCAGGACGTTGCGGACGTTCGGCCCGCTGAGGTACTGCGTCCGCCAGGGGGTGACCACCTCGTCGTAACGGGTGGCGATGACCGTGTACTTCACTCCGGGCACGGTGTCGCCGCCCGCGTTGAGCTTGGTGAGGAAGTCGGATCCGGCGACCTGGTCGGCGAGGGCCGGGGTGTGCGTGCCGAGCAGATCCGCCGCGCCGGGGAAGTACGGCAGCAGCCG
This sequence comes from Streptomyces sp. NPDC048389, assembly GCF_040706335.1. Lineage (NCBI taxonomy): Bacteria > Bacillati > Actinomycetota > Actinomycetes > Kitasatosporales > Streptomycetaceae > Streptomyces > Streptomyces sp. NPDC048389. Next base: position 42,055 of record NZ_JBEZKP010000030.1, read on the forward strand.
GGTGAGACCGTTCAGGGTGGTGCCGTGGTTGCTGGGCGCGATGCCCACCAGGGCGTTCACCTTGGCCGCTCCGCCCAGGAACTTGAGGTAGTAGCGCGGCATCATGCCGCCCTGGGAGTGGCCGACGATGTCGGCCTTGGAGGCACCGGTGGCGGCGAGGACCCGGTCGACGTACCCGGAGAGCTGTTCCGCCGACTTGTCGATGGGGCCGAGGCCGTGGAAGAAGGGCACGTTCGGAAGCTGCCCGTAGTCGAGGGAGAAGACACAGTATCCGCGCTTCGCCAGGTAGGGGGCGAGGACGAGCCAGTTGTCGACCGAGTTCCCGAGGGTTCCGTGGACGAGGACGACGGGGCGGGGATGGGCGGCGGAGGGTTTGCAGTCGTAGTTGTTCCAGCCACTGCTGGGGGCGGCGGTGGTGGACGCGGCGGTGGCGGTGGCGGCAGGGGTCAGAGCGACGGCCACTGCGAGCATGAGGGCTGACAGCGGTCTGAGCGCACGTTTCCAAGGCAGCATCGGGCGATCTCCTTGCGGCTCAAGGGAGTTCGATGGCTGGATTTGCTGTGCTCACGACAACTTACGAGTGGGTAACCATCACTGGGAAGTTACGCGTCGGTAAAAACTGACTTTTCTTCAGACTTACGAAACGACATGTAGCGCAGGTCAGGGCCGTCCCGAGTCCGTTCGGAACCGGCCCGGAAAGGCCCGGATCCGCCTCAGGCCGCCAGCGACCCCGGCACGACGGCCCGTGGGCCGAACTTCGCCCGAGCCCGGTCCGCCACTTCCTCGAGCCTGCGCGCCCGCTCGTCGGCAGGGTCGAACGTCAGCTGCCGCGCGGCCCGTTCGGCAGCCGTCATGTCCTCGGCCCGCAGCGACAGACCCCGCACCCTGGCCCGCTGGAGCCCGAGCGCCTCGTGAAGCGCGTACGCGACGTCGGCGAGTGCCGCCGAGTGGGCGGTCGGCTCACGCAGGGTGCGGGTACGGGTGGTCGTGGACCGGTCGGCGTAGCGCACGGTGAGCGTCAGGGACCGGCACACCTGGCGCTCGCCCCGCATCCGTGACCCCAGCTCCTCGGCGAGCGAGAGCAGCGCCCGCCGGTGCTCCACCTGGTCCAACTCGTCGATTCCAAAGGTGCGTTCGGCGGCCATGGAGCGCGAGAGGGCGTTCGGGACGACCGCCGTACGGTCGATGCCGCGCGCCAGCTCCCACACCTCGCGCCCGGCCCGGGTGCCCAGGATCCGCTGGACCACGGCGAGCGGCACGCCGGCGAGCCGGCCGACGGAGTCGAGCCCGTACGCGCACAGGGTGCGGGCGGTCACCGGACCCACCCCGTCGAGCACGCCGACCGGCTTGCCGGCCAGGAAGGCCGCGCACTCCTCCTCCGTCACCACCAGGGTCGTACCGGGTGCGGCCTCCCGTGCCGCCATCCTGGCGAGCATGGGTACGGGGCCGGCGCCGATCACGCAGTCCACGCCGCAGTGGGCGAGCGCCCGCACCCGCAGCAGCGCGGCGAGTTCGACCGCGTCCCGTCCGAAGTACCGCTGCGCGCCCCGGACGTCGAGGAGCGCCCCGTCCGGCGGCAGGGCCTGCACGACGGGGCTGATGCCCTCGGCCAGGGTGAGCAGCGCGGGCAGCGCCGCCTCGCCGCCTCCTGCCCCGAGCGCGGGCAGCGCCGCCTCGCCGCCTCCCGTTCCACGTGCGGGCGGCGCGAGCAGGAAACGTGCGCAGAGGATCATCCGGCGCTCCCCGGGCTCTGGTGCCACAGCTTCCTTCCGCTCGCGGCGCCTTCTCCGGCGGGCCGGAGGTCGGCCCACGGGTTGAGCTCGTATCCGGTCGGCAGCTGGATACGGCGGCCGCTGTCGGAGCTCTCGCCGTCCTGCCGCACCGGCGCCGCCAGCCGGGCGGCGACCGCGTCGAGGCCGCCGGTGCGCCGGAGTTCCACCAGCTCCGCCAGGTTCCAGGCGGCCGAGCCGACCACACTGAGGCTGCGCGGTCCGCGCCGCTGCACCACTCCGCGCACCAGCAGCAGCCAGGAGTGGAAGACGGTGTGGGCGCAGGCGGCGTGGCTGTCGTCGAAGAAGGCGAGGTCGACCAGGCCGGTGCCGTCGTCGAGCGTGGTGAAGATGACCCTCCTGCCGGAACGGATCGGCGGTGTCTGGGTGGCCGCCTTGGCGCCCGCGACGAGCACCGTCGCCCCGTGCGGCGCACCGCGGAGCCGCTGCGCGGAGAGCACGCCCAGCTCGGCCAGGAAGGCATGGTGATCGGCCATCAGGTGACGGGAGGCGTCCATGCCGAGCACACCCAGCTCGGCGCTGAGGCGTTCCGCGTCACCCAGGTCGGGCAGCCCGACGGGGGCGGTCCGCTGCCCCTGGGCGAGGGGGAGCCCGCCGTCGTAGGACGCGGCGCCGCGCCGGGAGCGGTGCAGTTCGGCGAGGTGCAGCAGCAGGTCGCGGCGGTTGGCGCCGAAGGCGTCGAGCGCGCCGACCTGGGCGAGCCGCTCGGCGACCGGTCGCGAGGGGCAGGCCCGCTGCCAGAAGTCCAGCAGCGAGGAGTACGGCTGCCCGGCTTCGATACGGGTGGCCTCCGCCTCGCTGATGCCGTGTACGTCCGAGAGCGCGAGCCGCAGTCCCCACTTGCCGGAATCCGACTCACCCATCTGATCAGACACCAGTTCGATTCGATGGGCGACCGCGGACCGGTTCACGTCCAGCGGCAGCACCGGCACCCCGCGCCGCCGTGCGTCCGCGAGCAGCAGCCGCTTCGGGTACATGCCGGGGTCGTGGGTGAGCAGCCCGGCATAGAAGGCCGCCGGGTGGTGCGCCTTGAGCCAGGCCGACTGGTACGTCGGCACGGCGAACGCGACCGCGTGCGCCTTGCAGAAGCCGTACGAACCGAATGCCTCGACGATCTGCCAGGTGCGGCCGATCACCTCGGGCGCGTATCCCTTCGCCCCGGCGCTCTGCGCGAACCAGACCTTGATCCTGCCCTGCGACTCCGGGTCGGACAGGCCGCGCCGCACCCGGTCGGCCTCGGCCCGGCCGCAACCGGTCATGATGTCCAGGATCTCGATGATCTGCTCATGGAAGACGACCACCCCGTACGTCTGGTTCAGCGGCCCTTCCAGGTGGGGATGCGGATAACGGGCGGGCGCGCGGCCGTGCCTGGCCTCGATGAACGGCCGCACCATGTCGGCCGCGACCGGGCCCGGCCGGAACAGCGAGATGTCGACGACCAGGTCGCCGAAGGTCTCCGGCTGCAGCCGCCCCACCAGATCGCGCTGGCCGGGCGACTCGATCTGGAAGCAGCCCAGCGTCTGGGCCGACTTGATGAGCCGGTAGGTGTCCGGGTCGCCCGGCGGGACGGCGTCGAGGTCGACCTCCTCGCCGCTCGCCCTGCGCACCTCGGCGACCGCGTGCGCCATCGCCGACTGCATCCGCACCCCGAGGACGTCGAGCTTGAGCAGCCCCAGCTCCTCCACGTCGTCCTTGTCGAACTGCGACATGGGGAATCCCTCGCCGCTGGTGGGCACCACCGGTGTACGGGTGAGCAGCGAGGCGTCGGACAGCAGCACGCCGCACGGGTGCATGGCGACCCCGCGGGGCAGCGCGTCCAGCGCCTCGACCAGCTCCCAGAGCCTGCCGTGCTCCTCTCCCGCCACGCCGCGCAGTTCCGGCAGCTCCTCCAGGGCCGCGCGGGCGTCACGGGCCCGGATGTGCGGGAAGGACTTGGCGATCCTGTCGATCTCGGCCGGGTCCATGGACAGGGCCGCACCCACGTCCCGTACCGCATGGCGCACCCGGTAGGTCTCGGGCATGGCGACGGTCGCGACCCGCTCCTCGCCGAAGCGGCCGATGATCGACCGGTAGACCTCGAGCCGGCGGGCGGACTCCACGTCGATGTCGATGTCGGGCAGCACCCGGCGCCGCTTGGACAGGAAGCGCTCCATCAGCAGGCCGTGCTCGACCGGGTCGGCGTGCGCGATGCCGAGAAGGTGGTTGACCAGGGAACCGGCCCCGGAGCCGCGCGCCGCGACCCGGATGCCCATGCCCTTCACGTCGTCCACCACTTGGGCGACCGTCAGGAAGTAGGAGGCGAAGCCGTGGTGGGCGATGATGTCCAGCTCGTGGTGCATCCGCTCCCAGTACTCGCGCCGGCCGTCGTAGCCGCGCAGCACCATCCCGGCGGCCGCCCGGGAGGCCAGTACCCGCTGCGCCGTGCGGTACTCGGCGCCGACGAGGGCCGGCTCCGGGAAGTGGACGCTGCCGATCCCGAGGTCGTCGTCGGGATCGACCAGGCACTCGGCGGCCGTCTCCTCCGTCATGGCCAGCAGTCGGTGCGCGGTGTCCCGCCGGAAGCCCGCGGCCTCGGCGACCCGCTCCGCGAGACGGGCCATCGCGGCCGGGTCCTTGAGCCAGCGCTCGCCGCTGTCGAGACCTTTGCGCGGGTCGATCGGTACCAGGCGGCGGGCCGCGTCGAGGACGTCGGCGACCGGGCCCCGGCCGGGGTCGGCGTACCGGACGGCGTTGGTCAGCACCGCCCGTACGCCCTGCTCGGCGGCGAGGCCGAGGGTGCGGGCGGCGTGCCGCAGCGAACCTGCTCCGGTGCCGGTGCGGCCGTGGTGCACGACTTCCAGACGCAGCCGGTCGCCGTACCGGTCCCGCCAGGGGGCGAGCAGTTTGGCGGCACGGTCCGGGCGGCCGGCGGCCAGGGCGCCGCCCACCTCGGAGGACGGGCCGAGCAGCACGGTCAGCCCGTCGCCGTGGTTGTCGTCCCAGGGCAGCAGCGGGCTGCGCGGGTCACTCGCGTGGGCAGCGGTGATCATCCGGCACAGCGCGGTCCAGCCGTCGCGGTCCCGGGCGAGGAAGACGTTCCGGGGCGCGGACTCGTCGACGAACGCTCCACCGCGCACCGGTGTACGGCGCCGCTCGGCAGGCCCGTCCTGCCGCTCCCTCTCCCCCACGGCGAGGTCGGCCCCGAACAGCGGCCGCACGCCCTCCTTGGCACAGGCCGAGGCGAAGCGGACCGCCCCGGCGAAGGTGTCCCGGTCGGTCAGCGCGAGGGCGTCCATGCCGCGCTCGGCGGCGGACGCGGCCAGCCGCTCCGGGTGGGAGGCCCCGTATCTCAGGGAGAACCCGGAAACGGTGTGCAGATGCGTGAAGCCTGACATCCGCACCTCCTGGATCAGTCGTTCTCACCTCCCCCACCTCCACCATAGACCAGTTTCGAACATACGTACGACACATTCTCGCCACCCGGCCCCCCGGCCCGGACGGGGGGCCGCGGCCGTGGCGGGACGGCCGGCAGGGCCGGTCGCGACAGCGGAATCACGGACGGCACGGCCATGGGGTACGGGCCGTGACCCATTCGGCCCGTACCACCTGCGCCGGACACGGACGCGGTCGAGCGTTGGGCCATGGCACAGACATACGACGGACGACGCAGGGGTTTCCTCGGCGAGGTGACGGACGCGGTGAGCCTGCGGGCCGCGGCCCTGGTCCTCGGGGTGCTGGCGCTCCAGCTCGGCTTCATCACGTCGTACATCGGCGCTTTCCACCAGCCGGAGCCGGACAGGATCCCGCTGGCCGTCACGTCACCCGACACCCAGGCCGCCGACGAGGCCCTCTACCGGCTCGACCGGCTGCCGGGCGCCCCCCTCGAACCGCGCACCGTCGCCGACGAGGCGGCGGCCCGGCGGCAGATCATGGAACGGGAGGTCGACGGGGCGCTCGTCATCGATCCGCGGGGCACCACCGACCGGCTGCTGGTCGCGGGCGGTGCGGGCGGGGCACTCGCGCAGGCGCTCACCGAGGTCGTCTCCAAGGCCGAACAGTCGCAGGGCCGTGAGGTACGGGTGGTCGACGTCGTCCCCGGCGCCGCGGGCGACGCGCGGGGGCTCTCCTCGTTCTATCTGGTGGTCGGCTGGTGCGTGGGCGGCTATCTGTGCGCGGCGATCCTGGCGATCAGTGCGGGCGCCCGGCCGGCCAACACGAACCGCGCCGTCATCCGGCTCGGCGCACTGCTGCTGTACTCGATCGCCGCGGGACTGCTCGGCACGGTCATCGCGGGCCCCGTGCTGGGCGCACTGCCCGGCAGCGTCTGGGCCCTGTGGGGGCTCGGCACGCTGGTCGTCTTCGCGGTCGGCGCGGTGACGCTGGCGCTGCAGGGGCTGGCGGGCGTCATCGGCATCGGGCTGGCGATCCTGCTGGTGGTGGTCCTCGGCAATCCGAGCGCGGGCGGCGCGTATCCGTACCCGCTGCTGCCGCCGTTCTGGCAGGCGATCGGCCCGGCGCTGCCACCGGGTGCGGGCACGTACGCGGCGCGCTCGATCGCGTACTTCCGGGGGAACGGGGTGGGCGGGCCGACGCTGGTGCTCGCGGCGTGGGCGGTGGGGGGTGTGGTGGTCACGCTGGCCTGCGCGGTGGTGCGGGCCCGGTCGTACCGGGACGGGATTCACACAGCGGGCCCGTCTCCTGATGGGTAATCACCCGACGGACGGGGAAGCTCATGATGTCTGCACAGGACACGTACGCCAGGCTGTACGTGAGGTACTTCAGGCAGCTACACGGCCATGCCCGAGGGCGTGTCCGGCGAAGGGGGCGTTCGGGTGCGACGTCGGGTGCGCGTGTCGGACGGACGGCATCTGATGGTGGAGCGACTGGGCGATCCACGCGGCAAACCGGTCTTCCTGCTGCACGGCACACCGGGCAGCAGACTCGGCCCCGCGCCGCGCGGCATGGTGCTCTATCAGCGCGGCACCCAGCTCATCGCCTACGACCGGCCTGGGTACGGCGGTTCCGACCGCCTCGCGGGCCGCAGCATCGCCGATGTCACCCAGGACGTACGGGCGATCGCCGACGAGTTGGGGCTGGAGCGCTTCGCCGTCGTGGGCCGTTCCGGCGGCGCTCCGCACGCGCTCGCGTGCGCGGCGCTGATGCCCGACCGGGTCACCCGTACCGCCGCGCTGGTGACCCTCGCACCCAGGGACGCGGACGGTCTCGACTGGTTCGAGGGCATGGCCACGTCGAACGTCACCGAGTACACCAGCGCCCTGACCGACCCGGCCGGTCTCGTGGAACGGTTCACCGTGCGCTCAGCCGAGATCAGACAGGACCCGGTGCGGCTGCTCAACGATCTGCGCAGGGAGCTCACCGAATCCGACCGCATGGTGGTGTCCGACGCCGGTCTGAGGTCCATGCTGCTGCGCAACTACCAGGAGGCGCTGCGCACTTCGGCGTACGGGTGGATCGACGACGCGCTCGCGTTCTGCAGCCCGTGGGGCTTCGACCCGGCGGACATCCGGGGACCGGTGATGCTGTGGCACGGGGAGAAGGACGTCTTCTCCCCGGTGGGCCACTCCCGCTGGCTCGCCCAGCGCATCCCGGGCGCGACGGCTGTCCTGGAGCCGGCCGCCGCGCACTTCGACGCCTTCCACGCGCTGCCCCGCGTCCTCACCTGGCTGCTCGAGGACGCCTGAGCCGTCGGAAGGCGACGGAGCCGGTCGAGAGCACGCCCGGGCACGTTGAGAACACTCGGGCCCAATTCGCGAACATCCGGGCGCTCGACCGCACCGAGGCCGCTCGCGGCTCACACCGCCAGCGGCTCCAGGTCGCGGTAGACGCGGCGTTCGTCCTTCGCGATCCGGGTCAGCGCGTGCTCCTCGCCCAGCAGCCGCTGCAGCTGCTCCACCACCTCGGCCCGCGTCTGCGCCGCCTCGTCCTTGCGCCCGAGCAGGCCGAGCGTGACGGACATGTTGGAGGCGATGGCGAGCACCTCGGGGTGGTGTGCGCCGAGCCCGTCGCGCAGCCGGGTCACGGTCCGCTGCTCGATCTCCAGTGCCTCGTCGCAGAGTCCCAGGTCGGCGAGGGCGTTGGCGAGGTTGATCGTGCCGTACAGGGCGTGCGGATGGTTCTCGCCCAGCACCTCCCGCATCGTGGCGACGACCTCCCGCAGCAGCCGCTCCGCGGACTCGGGCATCCCGCAGCCCCACTCGTAGATCCCGAGGTTGTTGATCGCGGCCAATGAGTACGGGTGCCGTTCGCCCGGCACCTGCCGGTACTGGTCGACGACCTCCTGAGCCAGGTCCCGGGCCGCCACCGGCTCCCCCGCCGCGAAAAGATCGGCCGCCATGTTCAGGTCGCAGGCCAGCGAATCCGGATTGGCGGACGTGTACTTGGCGCGGTATCGGTTGCGGGTCGCCGTCGTCAGCCGCCGGGCGTCCTCCAGCCGGCCGGCCCTGCGCAGCGACACCGCGAGGCTCTTGGCCGCGGCCAGGGTGCCCGGGAACGTCCGGCCCAGCTGCTCCTTGTAGACGTCGTAGGTACGGCTGAGAACCGCCACGGAGTCCTCGTACCGTCCGACCTCCCTGAGGTCGCGGGCGAGGTTCATCGCGGAGTTCAGCGTGTACGGGTGCTCCGGGCCGAGCACCTCGCTGCGCCGGTCGAAGACCTCCTGGTCGATCTCGCGGGCCCGGGCGTACTGCCCGACCATGCGCAGGTTCAGCGCCAGGTTGTTGGCCGCGGCCAGAGTGCGCGGGTGGGATTCGTGGAAGATCTGGCTGAACCCCTCGTGTGCCTCGGTCGCCAGCTCCATGGCCCTCCCGTACTCGCCGAGCGTGCCGAGGTCCATCGCCAGACCGCTGGTGGTCATGTACGTGTGCGGATGCGTGGGGCCGAGCACCGCGCGCTGCCGCTCCAGGGTCACCTCGTCGAGGTTCCTGGCCTCCATGTAACGGCCTTGGGAGCGGAGGATGTTGGAGAGGTGGAAGCGCAGGTACAGATACTGCAGGTCGTTGTTGCCCAGCCTGTCCTTCCATTCCTCGCGCAGGTCGCTGGCGAGGGCGTAGGCGGTCTTCCAGTCACCGCGCTTCCACAGGTAGCGCACCCGGTCGATCAGCAGCCGGCGCGTCTCCGGCTCCTTGCAGTATCTGGCCTCCGAGGGGCCGAGGTGCGGCCAGATGGTGTTGAACCGCGGCCAGGTGTCGGGGTTGTCTATCGGCTCGTCGTCGTCGGGCCTGGCGCCGGCGAGGATGCGGTGGACGGCGTGCCGCGCGTCCATCTGCTCCTGCTCGCTGAGCTGCGCCCGGATGACGGCCTGCACCAGCCGGTGCACCTGGATGGAGTTGGAGACCTGGTCGACCTTGGCGAGGGCGAACCTGCCGATCTCCCTGATGACTCTGCCGAGGACCAGCTTCTCCTGGAGGGAGGCGTCGTACGGCTTGAGGGCGTCGATCATCTCCTTGCTGTAGAGGAGGTTCGCGGAGATCGGCTCGGGAGCGAAGAAGGCGCACAGCTGGAGCAGCCTGACGGCCGCGGGCGAGCGTTCCTTGAGCCGCTGGATGGACACGTTCCAGGTGGCGGCGACCGGCTCCGGGTATCCGACGGGCTGGTTGAGCGCGAGGACGCTCGCGGCCTGCTCGCGCAGCTGTTCCAGGTAGGCGCTGACCGGTGTGGCGGTCTCCGCGATCCAGGCCGCGGCCTGTTCGACGGCGAGGGGCAGGTCTCCCACGGCGGTGGCGACCTGGTCGGCGTCCTCCACGCTCAGTCCGCGGGCGCGCCGCTGGATGTGCTCGATGGACTCATCGCGCAGGAAGACGTCGACGGGCAGCGCGTCGCCGTACTGCGACCAGCTCTGGTTCCTCGAGGTGACCAGCACGTGCCCGGGTCCGCCGGCGGGGAAGTACCGCTTCAGCTGCTCGGGGTCGTCCGCGTTGTCGAAGACCAGCAGCCAGCGTTTCGACGGCACTCCGCGCCGCAGCAGGTCCATGGCCTCCTGGGAGGCGGCGGCCATGTCCTCACCGCCCTGCGCGCCGAGGCGGACGGCCAGTTCGGCGAGTCCGGCGATCACGTCGTCGGGCTGCTCTGCGGAGATCCACCAGACCAGGTCGTAGTCGGCCATGAAGCGGTGGACGTATTCGAGGGCCACCTGGGTCTTGCCGACGCCGCCGAGACCGTAGAGGGTCTGCGGCTGCGGCAGCACCGCGGCCACGGACATGCCGCCGCCGAGCTGGTCCCGCATCCGCTCCAGGACCACGGAGCGGCCGGTGAACCCGGGGTTGCGGGGCGGCGCGTTCCAGATCTTCGGCACCGTTCCGGGGAACCGGGGGCCGGGCGAGGAGGGCTCCGGGAGCTGCACCGGGCGGTCGAGGGCGCGCAGCAGCGCACCGGTGGCGTGCGTCTCGTCGAGCCGGAACAGGTCGACGGGGTTGCGGTCGATGTACGGGGTGGTCAGCCGGACGTCGCCGACGCGGACCGGCAGCAGATGCCGTCGGCCACCGCCGGGGTCCTCGGCGGCGGCGCGCTGGAAGACTTCGACGGCGCGTGCGGACTTGAGGTACGCGCTGGACAGCAGCACCACCGTGCGTGCCGCGTTCGAAGCGGCGGCCGCGTCGATCTCCACCGGGTCGCCTTCGGCGGACACGTCACGCGGCACGACCCGGAAGCCGGCCCGGCTGAGTACGTACTCGACCCAGTCTGCCCACATGCGGTTCTCGGCGACGTAGCTGAGGAAGAGGTCGGCGGGCAGCGCCGGGCGGCGGCGGGTGAAGGCGTCCCTGATGCGCAGCCGGACGTCCTCGTTGACCGGCGGCATCGAGGCGATCTGCCCGTCGGTGACGACGGCGGCGAGCCGTTCGAAGGCGGAGAGCAGCGAGCTGGTGAGCCCGGCCTCGTCGCCGAAGGTCGCGAGCGTCTCCTCGTAGGCGTAGTACGGCCGGTAGGGGATCTCCACCGCGCCCCAGTAGGCGGCGCCCTCCTCCGCGGTGAGGCCGCTGGGGAACCGGTCGAACTTCAGGCGTGCGAGGGCCCGTCCGGCGTCGGCCTTCTCCTTCTCGCCCTCGTCGATGCGCATCGGCACGGGGAGGATCTTGATGCCCCGGCCGCCGTACCGTTCGTCGATCTGCCGGGCGACCGACGCGGCGCCGTCGATCGACTGGTCGCTGAGCGTGAAGCAGTCGACGAGGACGTCGGGCAGATGGACGGTGCAGATGTCGGCGATGTCGCTGAGACCGGTGCGGCTGTCGATGAGGACGTAGTCGTAGTTGGCCTTCATGTCGTCGCGCAGTGCGTCGAAGAAGTGCCCGCCGCCGAGGCGGTCGTAGAAGTTGTCCCAGTCGAAGGTGGAGACGGTGGCCGAGTACTCGCGGTTCTGCTTGCCCGCGGAGACGAAGTCGAGCGTGCCGCCCCGGGGGAATTCCCAGCCGAGGTTCTCCGGGGTGAGGGAGACGGCGTGCGGCTGTATGCGCGCGTAGTCCCGGTGCCAGTCGGGGCGGCGCGGCTCGGGATTGGTCGCGGCCCAGGCGAACTCGGTGATCAGGTCGATGACGCCGGTGGTGGCCCCGAGTGTGGACGGGTCGAGGAAGGGGTGGAAGAAGCGGTGCAGGCCGGGCGCTTCCAGGTCCCAGTCGACCGCCAGAACCCGCTTGCCGTTCGCGGCGAGTATCCATGCCACGTTGGCCATGGCCATGGTGCGCCCGGTACCTCCTTTGTACGAGTAGAAGGTGACGATGCGCCCGTCACGACTGGCTGTCATCCGTGTCCTCCGCATCAGGGGCGATGTCACGCACGTTCGGGATGTACTGGGTGGTGCCGTACTCGGCCATCGGGCCGCGCAGCCGGGGCCGTTCGCCGTGGCTGCCGCCGCCCGGCGGGGCCGGCGGGAAGACGTCGGCGTGGCGCAGGTACTCCTGGGCGGCCGCCTCCGCCACCTGGGGCAGCAGCTGCCCGAATGCCTCCATGGTGTACACCCCCCTGGCCGCCGCCTGGCAGGCCGCACGGCCGTGGCCCATGTGGTGCGGCATGGTGCGTTCCAGCTTCTCGATCAGCGCGGCCTCCGACGCGCGGCTGCTGTCGGGGTCGTCGCGGTTCCAGGGGACGACGACGCTGACCCAGGGGCGCGGCTGCGCGTCGAAGGCGGCGAGCTTGCGCCGCCGTTCCTCGTTCTCCAGGGCCCAGCGGTCGACGAGCAGGATCTCCGGGCGGGTCGGCGGCCGGCCTGCGGCCGTCAGGGGTTCGTGGTCGAACGAGGAGACGGTCGGCTGGTAGTTGAGAGAGCGCACCAGGTCCTGGGCGATGGACGCCAACGGGCGTGCGGAGTCCGGGTGGTACGGGTTCCAGTCCTGGGACTGCTTGCCGTAGAAGTCGGCCGACCGGCCGGGCGGCAGGTCGTGGCTGGTGGGTGCGGCGACGGTGATGTGCATGGGCCGCGGGCCGACGCTGAGCCGGCCGAAGGCACTGGGCGCCTGACGGAACTCGACCGGGCTGCCGGGCGCGAGCCGGGTGGTGTCGGCGACGCTCACGATCCGTTTCGCGAGTTCGTAGACTGCCGCCTCGTACTCCTCCGCGAATATCCGGAGCTTGATCAACCCGTAGAGGCCGTCGGTCACATAGCGGTCACCGAAGGCGCGGTGGTTGAACTGCAGCCGCTCCGCGGGGCCCGGCAACTGCTCGGGCGGCATCGGCACCCATAACGCCGGGACGATCGCCTCCGCGGGGCGGTTGCTCTTCGCATGGTGGTAGATGGCCCGCTGGGCGAAGGCGTACCACTCCTTGCCGCACATCTCGCTGGCGAAGTAGCGCGGGGAGAAGAGCGGGACGAAGACCCGGCAACTGGCCAGCACTTCCCCCAGCCGCTCCGACCAGCCCTCCCCCGAACGTATCTCCCGGTCCATGAAACCGGCCGGAGAGCCGGCCGGGAGATCGGTCATGGCCATCACATGGCCGACCAGGTCGCGGAACAGCCGCTCGACCCACATGTCGGGGTCCGGGCCTCCCGCCCCGTACCGCGGTGTGTGCGCGTAGCTCAAGAAGAAGTACGGCCGATGGTCCGCCGTCCGCTGCGCTGAATCCGACACACGACCCCCGTCCTGCGTGAACACCCGGCCTGACACCCGGCATCAGTGAAAGACGCGAGCGAATTAATCATTCCGGAGCGTGCCATGCTCCATCCCCCCGCCGTTCGGTCAATCATCACCGCTTTTCGGTCATCCAACCCTTCGCGTGGTCGACCGCTTTCCTGATCGAGAAGAGTCTTGCGGTTCTTCCACCGAGTTGTCCGCTTCGTTCCACCTCGCGGGAAAAGGCAGCACCGACCGCCTCGAAATCACTGTCGTCCAGCACCACGTCCGTGTACTCGGTCCATTCGGAACCGCCCTCCGCCCCCCTCACCACACAACGGTAGGTCCGCAGCGCGGATGCGACCCGGTACTCGGCAAGATGGAACGCGGTGCATTTGGCGAAGCCCACATTGATCATCAGCACCTGGGCCCCGGCACGGTAGAGCGCGCCGAGCGGTGAGCGTTCGCCGAGATGGCAGTCCAGAGGGTGGTCCGCGAGCAGTTCGGCCGCCCGCCGGCCGATCGCCGCGAACGACGTCTGCGGATGCGCGCTGCGCCGGGCTCCCGGCGCGGTCCGTACGGACTCGGCCAGCCGGCCCATCCCCTGACTGGGCGTGGCGGCCGGGTCGAAGGCCGGCATGTCCGCCCGGAAGGCCGCCGCCTGCTCGGGTGTCAGTCCGCGCACCCGGGCCTGATACGCGAAGGAGGTGTCGGAGTTCTCCTCGGTGAAGGCCGGTACCACCAGCGTGCCGTCGGGGCCGAGGATCTCCAGCAGCGCATCGCGCACCGACCGTGCGCCGAGTCCGGTGGCGTGCAGCGACGCGTGGACGAGCAGGGTCATACCGCTGCGCACCCCCAGGGTCCGCAGCGCCTCGACAAGATCGCGGTCACCCGGCGCTTCACCCACCGGCCGCCTCCGCGTACAGGGCTGCGATCAGGCGCTTGCCGCTGAGGGTGGGTTCCGGCGCGTCCCGCAGGGTCTTGAGGGCGAGGAGGGCGTGTGCGGCGGCCGCCGGATCGAGGGGGGCGAGCACGACACGTTCGTACGCCCCGGCCAGCAGCCGCGAGGCGGGCAGCGGTTCGTCCTGCCAGGGGGCGGGGTGCAGCCAGGCGCCGTCCTCCGCGAGGAGGTCCGTGACTTCGCCGACGGCGCGGAGTTCGGCCCGGGCGAAGCCCCGCAGCAGGGCGGCCGCCAGTTCAAAGGGCGGGCCGTGCAGGCCGAGGCCGAGCGCGCCGTAGGCGTGCCGCCCGACAGCGGCCCCGGTGCCTTGCAGGGGCGTCAGGGTGGTGAGGGAGTTCGCGAGTACGGCGGCCCGTCCGGGCGCGGTTTCCCGCAGTACGGCCCAGGCGGCCGCGAGCGACCCGGTGTCCCCTGCGGGGCGCACCGGCTCGCCGAAGCAGTCCCGGTACGGGTCGAGGTCGTCGAGCACGAGCTGGGGCCAGCCGTCGAGTACGGGCCGGTGCAGGGGCCGCCAGCCGGCCCCGGGCTCATCCGGATGGACGCGTAACGTCCCGCGCCCCGGGACACGGACGACCAGCCGGTCCGGGGTGCCGCCCACCTCCGCCTCGCACGGCCCGCCGTCGTCGGACACCCGCAGTTCGCCCAGGGTGGGCAGGAAGAGCGTGCCGGTGGGGCAGCGGACCCGTACGGAGACGCCGAGCCCGCTCCGCACGGCAGCGGCGGCCACATACGACTCCAGGCGCAGAGCGAGCGGGACGGCGCCGGGGCGCTGTCCCCGCAGCGCCTCCAGGCAGGCGTGGAGCCAGGTGCGGGTGTACGGGTGGGCGTAGATCTCGTCCAGGCCGAGTGAGGTCTCGTCGATCGCGGAGGCCAGCTCCCAGGCGACCGACCACCGTTCGCCCCCGCGGCCGTCGAGTTCCTCGTTGAGCCCGGCGAGGGCGTAGCGGGTGAGGTCCTGCTGGAGGATGAGCAGCGCCTCCGGGTCGGTGACGGCCGGGGAGGCGGCGGCGTGCGCCGTGCGCCGCTCGATACCGAGGATCAGCGCCTTGAGGTCGTCGCAGTACACCGAGGTGTTGTCGAAGCCGGAGCCGGTCGCGTACCGGTGGGTGTAGAGCCCGCCGCCGCAGGACCGGACGACCGGGCACTGGCGGCAGGTGGGGCTGACGCCCTCCAGCCCCAGTTGGCGGGCCATGACGCCGGGGTGGCGGGCCACCTCGTCGAAGGAGTGGCGCAGGACGTCGAAGCCGGTGGCGGCCGCGCCCTCGTAGGCGCTCTTCAGCGAGTCCACCTGCTCCAGGGTGCCGTCGGTCTCGACGACGACGAGGTCGGAGGGGGCCAGCCCGAGGGACTCGGTGAGGCTGGGGCCGCCGGCCAGGGTGGAGAACACGGAGTCGAACAGCCGCACCGGCACAGGCCTGCCGCGGGCGTCCCAGCGGTCGAAGACGGCGAGGATCCAGTCGGCGTAGGCAGTGGGCGCTGCGGCCGGCCGGACCGGCGGGTCGTCCCAGGTGGCGTGCGGCAGCAGGAAGTCGATCCGTGGGGGCTCCAGCTCGGCGAGGGCGTCGTACACGGCGACCGGGTCGTTGGCCACGTCGATGGTGCACAGCAGGCCCAGATAGAGGTGGCGGTAGCGCTCCTGACGCAGGAGGTCGACGGCCCGCAGGACGAGCGGATGGCTGGTGCGGCCGTCCGCGTAGCGGCGGTGGCGGTCGTTGGCGCTGCGGTCGCCGTCGAGGGAGATGCCGACCCGGACGTCGAATTCGTCGAACAGATCGAGATGGCGACGGCTCAGCTGAATTCCGTTGGTATGGATCCTCAAGTCGAGCGCGGCGACATTGTCGAGGGCTGCGGTGAGCTCCTCGCAGACACGGCGCAGACGAGCGGGGCCCGCCAGCAGAGGCTCCCCTCCGTGCAGGATCACTGACACGGAGGGCAGGGCATGGCTCTTGGCATGCTCGGCCAGTCGCAGAGCTGTCCAGGAAATCGCTTCGTCAGAGATTGCCTTCGGGCGGGTACGCCAGCTCTGATCAGCGTGTTCGTAGATGTAGCAGTGATCGCAGGCAAGATCGCACCTGCTGTGGACCTTCACAACGATCTGCTGGAAGGGGACCAGTCGGGGCCCTGTCATTCCACCAGTCTAGGGCTGGTGAGAAGCCCTCTGAAGTCGCTTCAGAGCGCCGAGTTGAACGTGGTGGCTCGCACGATGCGCTCCTCCGAAGCGGGCAGTACGCGGGCGAGCTTGCGAGAGGCGTCGTCACCGCGCACGTCGATCTGCGCCAGCGGAACTCGATTCTTCTTCGCAGCGGCGAATGAGGGGGAGGAGTGGAGGGTCATTGGGGGCCGTCCTTGATGTTGTGTTCAGCTCAATGCTGTACTCGGCGGGGATACCACGCACCGTTGCGATGCCGGCGGCACGACTTTACCCTCATGGCCACTCGCAGCAACTCAGCACGGGAACAAGCTGTGAAAAGAGTTTCAGCACATTCTCGCAGCACCACGGGGAACAAGCGATTCCGCCTAAAGAGTGATGCCAGAACCGCAGACGGGGGTATGCATGAGCGAGCTTTCGAGCCCTTTGCAGAGCATGGTTCTCCACAATAATGATCTACCGGTTCTCTACCACCGCACGGATGCCGTCGCCGTCGCCCGCCAGCGCGAGGCCGTCGCCGGCACCCGGTACCGGCTCCTGCTGCTGGTCGCCGGAGCCGCCCTGGCCGCCCTGCCCACTTCACTGAGGCTCGGTGACTCCTTCCAGATCCCTGCGTTTCTCAGTGCTTTGGCGTACGCGGGCGTACTGGTGCTGGGGTACCGCGCCACCCGCCACAGAGCAAAGTCGCATTGGCAACTCAACCGCTCTGCGGCCGAGTTCATCAAGTCCCTCTGCTGGCGCTACGCGGTCCACGGCGCGCCCTTCGACTCACGTCTCCAGGAAGCCGCGGCCGATGATCTGTTCACCGCTCGTCTGGAGGAAGGCTTACGGGAGTTGGCCAAAGTCGGCTGGGAGGATCCCCGTACCGAGGACGGCGACACCGCGACCGGCGACCTGATCACCACTCCGATGCGCCGGCTGCGGGCCAAACCCTTCAGCGTCCGCAAGGAGACCTACGTCAGGGACCGGCTGATCGAGCAGCGCAACTGGTACCACCGGCGTACGGAGGTGTCCCGCCGCGCGACCGCGCTCTGGTCCGCCTCGATCGCACTGCTCACGCTCTTCGCCCTGTTCTTCGCCACACTGCGCACCTTCTCCGTGGCGGACTCCTTCCAGGTGCAGGGCGTGCTGTCCGCAGCGGCCGCCGCCTGCCTGGCGTGGAGCGAGATCCGCCGCCATCAGCCGCTGATAGCCGCCCACTCGCTCGTCGAGGAGGACCTGGCGGCCATGCACACCGCCATGGAGACGACGGTCACCGACGCCCAGTGGCCGTCCGCGGTCTACGAGACCGAGCGCATCGTCTCGCCCCAGCACACGGACTGGCTGGTGAGGCACCGCAGTTGACGCAGGGGGTGCGGGCGCCGGTCGGCGGGCGGGCGCTCAGTCGCGTTTCAGCCCCTCGCGCCAGATGACCGTCACCGGCTTCCCCAGGTCGCGGGCGTAGCGCACGATGTCGCCCGTGCCGCCGTGGCCCCGCGCCGGGAGGCCGTCCCAGACGGCGAGCAACCGGTCGCAGTGGTCGGCGATGTAGGCACCGGCCGCGAAGTACGCCTCGTCGGTCGAGAACGGGAAGGCGAGTCTCACCTCCCGCGTGGCCAGGCTCCTCAGCCGCCGGTACCGGGCGAGCTCCTCCGGGGCCGTGAAGCCCTGCTCGTAGTCGCCGCTGGGGATGACGGCGGTCAGTTCGGCGCCGCAGTCCAGGGCGATGTCCGCGAACATCTGGTCGGCTCCCACGGCAAGGCTCGACAGTGCCTCCAACGAGCCCCGATGCCCGCAGAGCACCGCACGCAACCCGGCCCCGACATGGTCCAGCGCCTCCGGCGGGATGCCCCGGTGGCCGGTCACTCCGATGCGTTTCACTTCGCGCCGCAACCCCCGTCACTGGCCGCCCCCGGCCGTCCTGACATCCTCCGAAAAAAGGGGCGGGACGTCGAGCCCCCGTCCTGGTGGAGGACAGGGGCTCGATGTTGTCGGTTGCCGCCTGACGGTGAGCGTCAGTAGACGCTCACTCCGTACCGGTTGAGCGCTTCGACCACCGGCTGGAAGAACGTCGTCCCGCCGGTCCGGCAGTTTCCGCTGCCGCCGGAGGTGAGGCCGATGGCCTGGCTGCCCGAGTAGAGCGGGCCGCCGCTGTCGCCGGGCTCCGCGCACACGTTGGTACGGATCAGACCGCGCACGATGTCACCGCCGCCGTAGTTGACGGTGGCGTTGAGGCCGGTGACCGTACCGCTGTGGGTGCCCGTGGTGGAGCCGCTGCGGGTCACGGACATGCCGATGGTGGCGTCGGCCGCTCCGGTGATGTCCCGGTTGCCGACGGTGCCGGGGTGGGACAGCGAGGTGTTGGAGTAGCGGACGATGCCGTAGTCGTTGCCCGGGAAGCTGGAGCCGGCGGTGGGCCCGATGGGCGTGGAGTGCGAGGAGTTGGTGTACCAGGTGCCCGCGCCGTCGGTGCAGTGACCGGCGGTCAGGAAGTAGTAGGTGCTGCCGCTGCGGACGTTGAAGCCCAGGGAGCAGCGCCAGCCTGCGGACGCGTAGATCGCGTCGCCGCCGGAGATGAGCTTGGAGAAGGTGCCGGGGGTGCGTTCGACGCGCAGGGCGCCGGCGTTGGCTCCGGCCTCGCGCCTGATCTTGGCCAGTTCGGCCTTCGAGACGGTGCTGTCGGCCGTGACGACGAGTGTGCCGGTGTCCTGGTCGACGTGCCAGGCGGTGCCCGCCACGTCCGCTTCGAGGACGGCTTCGCCCACTGCGGCGAGCTGCCGGGTGCTGAAGGTCTGTGCCTCATGGGCGTTGGCGGTGGGGACGGCCAGGGCTGCGGCAGCCGTCAGGCCGGTGGCTATCGCGATCAGACGGGTGCGTCTGGCGGTGCGGGTGCGGGGGATGGTGCGCCTGATCCTCACTTGTCTTTCCTCCCGAGGGGTGGACGGCCCGTCCGTGGGGGTCTGGGCCTGTGAGGCGCGGCCGTGAGCACTCCCGGCGTCCGGCATCCGGGTCGCCCGGATATCGGACAGGCCGTGCTCCTGGCAAGCGCTGTTCGGGAGTATTCGCGGCGTCAACCAACCCCGCAAGGGTGCCTTTCGGCCGCGATGCACACGCACCGCGAAGGGCCCCGGCTGCTCGTGCCCGCCGGGGCTGTGCCGGGTCCGTGGCGACCCGGGCTGTCGCACCTGGGACGTGTCAGGCCGTCATGAGGTTCCGCCCACCTGCCGAACCGGCAAGGGCGGATCGTGGTGAACACGGCCTCGCTGCACAGCCCCTGATTGCCGATCACGTCCGGCCGCATGCTCCACCCCGATGCCACGGTCACCTCGTAAGGGACGAGGCGGCCGGCGAGCGCACCCACCGCGGGCCGCACGGCACGACCTCGGCGCCGACGAGCCCGGGCCTCACCACCGGGCCTCACCCGTCCACGCCACCGCAGGCCCCTCACCACCGGGCCTCACCCCGTCCGCGCCCCGCAGGCCCCTCACCACCGGCGCCGAGCGCCACGTCGTCACCGCAGGCCCCTCACCACCGGCGCCGAGCGCCACGTCGTCACCGCCCGCATCCACCGGACGGCCGGAATTCGCCCCTCCAAGTGGTCCGTGGGCCAGTACGTACCGGCGACGGCAGCGAACCGTGCGACGCCGAGACGGCGGCAGGCCGCCGGGCCCGCTCCGCCCCCGCACGGCCGCAGCCCCCGCCCGGCCGACGGCAGGGAACCGCTCGCCTGCGGGGCCGGACGGCGGACGCACTCCGCCGCGACCCGGCTGACGGGCCGCCTGCCCGCCCTCCGGACCGGACGCGCGGCCCCTCAGTTCGCTGACGCGGTGTCAGCAGTCGCAGGAGCAGTCCGGGCAGTCGCAGTCCCGGCAGCAGCCCTCACGCTTCTTGCGCGACCACGGTCCCTCGTACTCCTTGGCGCAGCACAGCCGGCAGGTGCAGCACAGGCCCACGAAGACCGCGCAGCCGGCCCAGAACCCGCGGCGCGGCGGCCGCTGCGGACCCTGGCGGTCTCCCGGCCGCGGGGGCGTTCCGCCGGGGCCGCCGCCATGAGGGCCGCTCATGTACGGGTTCCCGCCGTACGGCCCCCGGGTACCGCCGCCCTGGTACGGGTTCCCGTGCAAAGGCGGCTGTGTTCCCCCGTAGCCCTGGTGTGCGCACGTCGTCGTGCCGAAGGCACGGTCCACCGAGGTGCGCAGCTCGTGGGCGAGGAGCACGTGCACCAGTCTGTCGTCGGTGAAGTGCGCGTCGCGCAGCGCCAGGCGGATGCCGCGCAGCGCGTCATCGGCGAGGCGGCGGGCCTCGGCGAGCGGGGTGCCGGTGGCCGTGAGGGGGTTCCACGCACCCGTCGCGGCGTCGGCCCGCTGGTCCTCCACGGCGTCCAGTAGATGCGCCGGCCTGCCGAAGAACCGGCCGGCCTCGGCGAGCGGCGCGACGTTCTCCGGCCGGCCGGCGAGCACGGCGGTGTGGCCGAAGGCGGCAGCCGTGGCGGTCTCGGTCGGTTCCGTGACGGTAAGGACGGAGCTGCCCGGTCCGGCCGACGCCTCGATACCGGCCTGCCGGTCGACCGCGTCGAGCAGCACCGCGGTGTCGAAGCCGAGAGCGGCCCCGGCGCGTGCGCCCGCCCGGCCCCAGCCGGCGGAGACCCGGCGGGCCGCGGCGGCCACCGGCCTGCGGGCCAACACGCCGTCGCCGTCGGTGACGTGGTCCCGCACCTTGGCCGACGCGAGGACCAGGGAGACCGCGGCGGCCAGCCGCGCGCCTTCGCCGCGGGCGACGGGCGCGGTGCGCATGGCGCGCAGCGGGCAGGGCCCGGCGGTGCGCCGCTGTGCGGGGGTGCGTTCGGCCTGAGCCTCCGTCAGGACCGAGACGATCAGGCCGTCGTAGTTGGTGACGAGGCGGGCGAACTGCCCGTGGTCGGCCCGAAGTACCAGACAGAGTCCGCACAGATGGGCCATCCACTCGGTCTTCAGCCCGTCGGTGAGCCGATGTGAGCACGGTCTGACGATTCCGAACACGACGGCCCCCCGCGAGTCGCTGAGATGTGCGGTGGGCATCGGATCGATGCGGTCGTTCACCCGTACGTGCCGAAGGTCACCCGTCCGGCCCGACTTTTATATTTTCATCCCTTCACGCCCCCTGTGGCGGGCGGACCTTGACGAATCGCCACATCTTCTGCACCAGTACCGTCACGAATCCCCTGCGCGGCGACTATCCACTTGGCGCCCGATCCGCATCATGGACGACGATAGGGGATATGCGGAACCACAAGTGACCGCGATGAAAGGAGGCGTCCATGGGATCGGTGCGTAAGGCGAGCGCCTGGCTCGGACTCGTCGAGGACGACGGGCGTTACTACGACGACGACTACGCCGAGGGTGCTGAGACGAGTGACGCGTGGGTCACCGACCCCCGTGTGCGGGTCGCCTCCGAGTCCGCGCAGCAGGAGGGCCGTCGCATCGCGACGGTCTCCCCGGACGGCTTCCGGGACGCCCGCGGGATCGGCGAGCTGTTCCGTTCGGGCGTCCCCGTCATCGTGAACCTCACGTCGATGGAGCCCGGCGACGCCAAGCGGGTCGTGGACTTCGCCGCGGGTCTCGCCTTCGGGCTGCGCGGCTCGATCGAGCGCGTCGCGACGCGGGTGTTCCTGCTGACCCCGGCCGACACCGAGATCGTCAGCGGGGACCCGGCGGGCCGTGCCCAGGACGGGTTCTTCAACCAGAGCTGAGCACGCGCCGCCGTCTCCCCGCGGTCGCCGGTCAAGCCCACCGGCCGCCGCGGCCGGACCTCACCGGATCTACCGGAACGCGTCGAGGCCGGTGAGCGCCTTGCCCAGCACGAGTTGATGCATCTCGACGGTGCCCTCGTAGGTGAGGACCGACTCGAGGTTGGTCGCGTGTCGCATCACGGGATACTCGAGCGAGATGCCGTTCGCCCCCAGAATCGTGCGTGAGGTACGGCAGATCTCGATCGCCTCGCGCACGTTGTTGAGCTTTCCGAAGCTGACCTGCTCGGGCCGCAGCTTCCCCGCGTCCATCCGCCTGCCGAGGTGGTGGGCGAGCAGGATCCCCTTGTGCAGTTCGACGGCCATGTCCGCCAGCTTGGCCTGGGTGAGCTGGAAGCCGCCGATCGGCCGGCCGAACTGCTCCCGCGTCTGCGCGTACGAGACGGCCGCCTCGAAGCTGGAGCGCGCGGCGCCCATCGAGCCCCAGACGATTCCGTAGCGGGCGTGGCTCAGGCAGCTGAGCGGGCCGCGCAGGCCGGTGACGTCCGGGAGCACCGCGTCGGCGGGCAGTCGCACCTCGTCCATCACGAGTTCGCTGGTGACCGATGCCCGCAGCGACCACTTGTGCTTGATCTCGGGCGCCGAGAAGCCGGGGGCGTCGGTGGGCACGACGAAACCGCGGATGCCGTCGTCGGTCTGCGCCCAGACCACGGCGACGCCCGCCACGGAGCCGTTGGTGATCCACATCTTCCGGCCGGTGAGCACCCAGTCGCCGCCGTCGCGCTTGGCGTAGGTGCGCATACCGGCCGGGTCGGAGCCGTGGTCGGGCTCGGTCAGGCCGAAGCAGCCGATGATCTCGCCGGCGGCCATGCCGGGCAGCCACCGCTGCTTCTGCTCCTGGGAGCCGAAGCGGTGGATGGCGTACATGGCGAGGGAACCCTGGACGGAGACGAGCGAGCGGATGCCGGAGTCTGCGGCCTCCAGTTCGAGGCAGGCCAGCCCGTACTGGACCGCGGTGGCGCCGGCGCAGCCGTAGCCGTCGAGCGACATGCCGAGTGCGCCGATGGAGCCGAGCTCGCGGGCCAGGTCGCGGATGCCGGGGAGCTCGCCGCGCTCGTACCAGTCGGCGATGTGCGGCAGGACGCGATCGGCGGCCCAGGTGCGGACCGTGTCGCGGACGGCGAGGTCCTCGGGGCTGAGGAGGTCGTCGATGCCGAGCGGGTCGCCGGGGTCGAAGGACGGAAGCTTCGAGGCTCTGGACATGGCGTGACCTCCGGCGGCTCTCACACTGGGCATTCCCGCGGCCGGCGGGCCGGCGGGAGGGTTGCGGACGGCTCGACCCGGAAACTAGCAGTGCTAGCCAAAGGGCCTCGCCAGACGTTACGACTCAGTGTGCCGTGCGTCCAGACCCCGCCGTCTCGGCGGCAGCCGGCCTGCGGCCGGCCGGCACGCCGGCCCGGTGGCGCTGCTCCGCGCCGACGGAGTTCCGGGCGCCGGAGGCATCGCTCCCCCGCTCCCCCGGCTCCTTGTTCTCGCGGCTCGCCGGGATGGCCGCCGGATCCGCCTGCCCCGGCTTCCGGCAGGTGTCCACCGTGCCGCACTCCATGGCCCTCGGCAGCCACAGCGCCGCTGCCGCACCGAGGAGCAGCAGTCCCGCACTGACCAGCAGCGTGATGTGGAGACCGTGCACGAAGGAGTTGCGAGCGGTGGACCGCAGCACCTCACCCGCCGGGCCGCCGAGCCGCTCGGCGACCTGATACGCCTCGCCCAGCGAACGGGCGGCGGCCGAGCTCGCGGACTGCGGGACCCCGTTCACGGACGACAGCGCGGGGGCGTACGCAGCGTTCATCACACTGCCGAGGAGGGCGATGCCCATGCCGGCGCCGAGCTGGTACGAGGTCTCGCCGATCGCGGCGGCTCCACCCGCCTGCTCGGCGGGGGCCTCGCTGAGCATCGACTCGTACGCGCCGAACAGCGTCGTCTGCAGCCCGAAGCCGAGCAGGACGAACGCCGTGGTCAGCAGCAAGGGGCGGTCGTGCTGGCCCATCACGGTCAGCAGCAGGACGGCGGCGGCGGTCAGCACGAACCCCCAGCCGACCATCCGGCGGGGGCCGAGGCGGTTCAGGGTGTGAGAGCCGGTGGCGCCGGCGGCCATGGCGGCGAAGGTCAGGGGCAGCAGCCGCAGACCGGTCTCCAGCGGGGTGAGTCCGAGGACCAGCTGAAGGTACTGGACGGCGATCAGCTCGAGGCCGACCAGCGCCAGCATGGCGAGGACGATGCAGCCGACGGAGGTGGAGAAGGCGGCCCTGGCGAACAGCCTCATGTCGATGAGCGGATGCGGGCGGCGCTTCTGCCGCCCCACGAACAGCACCAGCAGCACCGCGCCGAGGAGCAGCGGACCCGCCACACCCGGGTGGAACAGGCCGGAGCCCGCGCCCAGCCGCTTCACCCCCAGGACCACGCCGAGCACACCGCCCGCGGCCATCAGCGCGCCGAGGACGTCCCACGGGCCGTTCCCGCCGCCGCGGGACTCCGGCAGCAGCCAGCGGCCCGCGGGAACGATCAACGCCATCAGCGGAATGTTGATCAGGAAGACGGAGCCCCACCAGAAGTTCTCGACGAGGAAGCCGCCGACCACGGGGCCGATCGCGGCGCCCACCGCGGCCACGGCCGTCCATATACCGATCGCCGTCGCGCGCTCACGCCGGTCGGGGAAGACGGCGCGCAGGATCGAGAGCGTCGCGGGCATGATCATCGCGCCGCCGACCCCGAGCAGGGCACGGGCGCAGATCAGCACGTCCGGGGTGGGGGCGAAGGCGGCGACCGCCGAGGCGGCGCCGAAGATGCCGTAGCCGATCAGCAGCACACGGCGTCTGCCGATCCGGTCTCCGAGGGTGCCGAAAAGGATCAGCAGCGCGGCGCAGACCAGAGGATAGGCGTCCACGATCCACAGCAGCTCGACACCGCTGGGGCGCAGGTCCTCGGTGACGGCGGGGACCGCGACGTGCAGCACGGTCGCGTCGAGCGCTACGAGCAGCAGGCTCACGCACAGGACGAAGAGGACGACCCAGCGGTTGGCCCCGCCGCCGACGGAGCGCAGGCGTGCGCCGGCCGTGGGCGTCACGGACATGTACGTACCTCCCGGTGAGTCCCTCGCACGCGGCGGACCGGCCTGGACGGAGGTGTGGGCGCCCCGACCTGACGGCCCGGCGTCGACGGGCGAGTGAGTCGACAGCGTACGCGAGTTCGCGCGCGGCGCACGTGGTCGATCTCTCACGGGACCGGACGCCCGGTGTGGCGTGCGCCACTCGGCGGGGCGGCTGTGGACGATCTTGGCGGGCCACGGCGGGGCGAGCGTGGTGGATCTTGATTCGCCTGAACATCCCGAGAATTCCGCACGGGATCCCGGTGAACCATTCACGATCCGCGGAAGGAAGCCTTCCGTGAGGACCGTCCGACAAATACGGGAAGCAGGCCACCGGCTTTTCCTGACGGCCCGCGAATGAAACTGGACCTGAGACAAACTCCACATCACATAGGCATCACGAAGAGAGTGGATCGACCTGACCACACACTCACTCGCTGTAACGTCGATTAGGTGCGTACCGACTTCTTTGCCCGGCTGGACCGGGAGCCGGAACCGCCGAAGACAGAGATCCCGCGGATGAGCCGCACGCGTCTCACCCTCTTCGGCGGGACGTCGGCGTTCTATCTGGCCATCGTCGTCGCCGTGCTGGCGTCGACGTGGCTCGTGGCCCTCGACTGGAAGCTGATGCTCTTCCGGCCCTACGAGCAGTGGCCGGAGCAGCACGCCTTTCTCGACTACTTCGTGGTGCTCGGCCAGCGCGGTCCGACGGCCGTCATGGTCGCGGCATGGCTGGGCTGGCGCTCCTGGCGCCAGCACACCCTGCGCCCACTGCTCGTCCTCGGCGCGGCCCTGCTGCTGCTGAACGTCACGGTGGGCGCGGTCAAGATCGGACTCGGCCGGCTCGGCCCCCACTACGCGACGCAGATCGGCTCCGCCGAGCTCTTCGCGGGCGGCGATATATTTCCCTCCGGACACACCGCCAACGCCGTCGTGACCTGGGGAATCCTGGCCTATCTGGCCACCACCCCGAGGGCCCGGCGCTATCTGTCGGCACTCTCCGCCGTGGTCTCGCTGGGTGTCGGACTGACCACCGTGTACCTCGGTACGCACTGGCTGAGCGATGTGCTGCTCGGCTGGGCGGCGGGACTGCTGATCCTCCTCGGTCTCCCCTGGTGCGAGCCGCTGATCCACCGCGCGGAGGCATGGATCCTCGGAGTGCGCGAGCAGTGGCGGGCACGCCGGGCCCCGGCGCGTTCGCTGCCCGTCGCGACGGGCGGACCGCGTCTCGGGACGGCGACGTTCCGACGGCACGACGCGGACCCCTCCCAGCCGGACGGCCAGGGACGTGAGCCGGTGACGACCGGCGGCAGCGCGGCCGCACGGCCGACGGCGGGTTCCCCGAGCGGCCCGACGGCCACCATCAGGACGACCGCGCACGACAGGGCGCGGGTGCACGCACGCTCGGAGCGGGCTCAGGTGACTCGTCGGGGAGCAGACGCCCTCCCCGTCCGCGGCCGCTGACGGGCGGCTGAGCGGGGGCGGGGCCTCCGCGGAGGGCGCGAGACGGACACCGGAAGACCCGGTACTCGTTCGAGTACCGGGCCTTCCGGTGCCTCCGGCCGGCTCGTGTGTCCGGCCGTCACGTTCCTGTGGCCGGCGCGCACGCCTCTTGTGGACTCAGCCCTTCCAGCAGCGGATGACCGAGCCGTCCTTGACCTCGAAGTTCAGCCGGCCCGCGACGTACTCCATCGTGATGATCGAGCCGGGCGGCAGCGCTCTGACGGTCGACCAGCCCCGCTCACGGGCCTGCTGCTCGGCTTCGGCGGCGTCGAGGCCGACGTACGACTCCGGGGCGTCGTCGGGCTGTACGGGAGGGGTCGGTATGGGTGCCATGCATCCCACCGTAGGCGGCAGCGGACGGTGACGGAAGCGGGGCGGGGGCCGCTCCCAGCAGTCCCGTATACCTCACCGGTCACGCTTCTGTCACAGGACATCGACACATGTTCCGTTCGAACTCGTTCACCCGAACGGGCTCTGCCGCGGCGTTCGTGCACCATTCGGAGTACCGCGGCCCATCAAGGAGAATTGCATTCCGCACCTTTCTCGAATTCATGACCGGGCCCGGCTCGCGGAATAATTCACACAAGCCGAGGAATCCACCGTTCTTTCACAGAACCCACCCGATTCACGGGCTTTCCCCGGGCAGGGCGCGGGACAGCCGGTCGCGAAGCGCCCGGATGTGCTCGGCGAGCTCCGGCGGCTCGACGACCTCGAAGTCGACGCCCATGAGCATCACGTGGATCACCAGTACGTCCAGGCTCGCCGCCCCGGTCCGCAGCAGGCACCGGTCGTCGTCGACCGCCTCCAGCACCCCGTCGGACGGGCCGACGAACTCGGCCGCGCGCTCGGCGGAGGTGTGCAGCCTGACGACCGCACGGGCCGGGTACGCATGGGTGGAGACGCCCCGGGAGACATAGGCCGCGAGATCGTCCGCAGGGGGCGTGCGCGGCACGAAGCGGGGCCCGTGCGGGGGCCTGGGAACGACCCGGTCGGCACGGAAGGTGCGCCAGCCCTCGCGCTCGACGTCCCAGGCGACGAGGTACCAGCGGCGCTCCGTGCACACCAGCCGATGCGGCTCGACGGTGCGGCGGGTGGCCGAGCCGCCGTGGTCGCGGTACTCGAAACGCAGCCGCTCGCTGTCCCGGCAGGCGTTCGCCAGCTGTGTCAGCACAGCGGCGTCCACCGTCGAACGCTGCTGTCCGCGCAGCATCGGAACGGTGAAGGAGTTGAGTGCGCCCACCCGCCGCCGCAGCCGGTCCGGCAGCACCTGCTCCAGCTTGGCCAGGGCGCGTACGGACGTCTCGCCGATGCCTTCGATGCCCTGGCCCGCCGCCGTGCGCAGGCCGACGGCCACCGCCACGGCCTCCTCGTCGTCCAGGAGCAGCGGCGGCAGCTCGGCGCCCGCGCCCAGCCGGTAGCCGCCGCCGGTGCCCGGGCTGGCGTTGACCGGGTACCCGAGCTCGCGCAGCCGGTCCACGTCCCTGCGGACGGTGCGCGCGGTGACACCGAGCCGGTCGGCCAGGTCGGCGCCGGACCATTCACGGTGCGCCTGCAGGAGGGAGAGCAGACGCAGCAGTCGTGCCGAGGTTTCCACCATGGGAGGGAGTCTGCCAGCGGTCGAGGACAGCTACGGTCCTCGATGAGGGCGCCCGGCGGCCGGTCAGCCGGGGTTGGGCGTCATGAGCCGGTTCGGGACGTCTTCCTCGCGCCCCGGACCGCGTCCGCGGCGGCATGGCGCAGTGAGTACGCCGTGTCGTACAGCGCACTGCGGCCCCGGTGCAGCGCCTCGCTCAGTACGAGGCGTGAGCGCCCGCCACCGCCCCGCTCGACCAGCTCGGTGAACAGCGCCTCGTGGCGCGCGGCGATCAGGACCGGGTCGAACCGGGCCGAGGCGGCCAGTGCCGCTCGGCCGGTGCGCTGCCGCAGTCCGTCGTCGCCGATCAGCTCCAGCAGCGCGTCGGCGATCGCGTCGACGTCACCGACCGGGACCAGCCGGCCGTCGACCCCGTCCTCGATGATCTCGCGGGGTCCGTTCGGGCAGTCGGTGGAGACGACCGGCAGTCCGCAGCGCATCGCCTCGACGATGGTCATGCCGAAGGACTCCAGGCTGGAGGTGACGGCCGCGATCGAGCCCTTGACCCATTCCGCCTCCAGCGGGTTCGCGGGCCCCATGAGGAAGACGTGGTCGCGGAGTCCGCGTTCGTCGATGAGGGCGCTCAGCGCCTGCTTCTCGTTGCCCGTCGCGTCCCCGCTGCCGTAGATCCGCAGCCGCCAGTCGGGGCGGACGGCGACCACCTTGGAGAATGCCTTGACGAGCAGGTCGTACCGCTTGACGCGAGTGAGACGACCGGCGGCGACGACCCACTTGGCCGTGCCGTCCGCGGGAGCGACGGCGGGCGCCGGCACGCTGTTGGGCACCGCCTCTATGCGTACGCCGGGCAGCTTCATCCGCTCGCGGTAGGCGCGGGCGTCCGCCTCCGTGACGGTGGTGATCGCGTCGAGCACGGTGTAGCGGTGGGCGATCTCGCGGCGCAGCCGGTATCCGTGGCTGTCGAGCGTCAGATGCTCCTGGCCCACCCGCACCACGCCCCGCCGGGTCTGGCGGGCGATGTGGACGTTGAGGCCCGGGCGGGTACCGATGACCATGTCGGCGTCGAGGGAGCCCAGATGGGCGCCGATCCGGGCGTCGGTGAGCCGGCTGTACTGCTTGTGCCGGCCGTCCCCGCGCGGGAAGACCTTCGCCGGCCGCTCGGCCAGCGGGTCGCCCCCGTCGTAGCCGGGGCTCTTCTTCCGCAGGTCGACCAGATGCTTCATGGTGACGCCGGCGGGAGCGCCCATGACCGGCTCGTCGCGGTGGCGGAAGACGGAGACGATCTCGACGTCGTGCCGTTCGGCGAGCGAGCGGGCGAGGTTGAACGTCGTCCTGATCGTCCCGCCGATGCCATAGGCGTTGTGGAGCAGAAATGAAATGCGCATGCGGTACCGCGTCCCCCGTGGCCTTGCGATCCTCCTGGTCGGGAGGTTTCCTCCTGGTCGGGAGGTCTGCCCACGACTCTACTCGGCTGCCGAGAGCGGTACGGATCGACTGACACCGCGGCGGTTGTGGTTCATCTCACCGCACGGGACGACCCGAGTTGCGGCCGTCCCGCCGAGGAGCAACGGACGTACGGACGCGGCACGTTGCGGCCGTCCCGGCGCGGCATCGGGAAGGGCTGACGGCACAGCGCGGGACCGCTGATCCGGCCGTCGAGGGGGCGCGGGGCGGCACCGTCCGCTTCGATTCGTTGCCTCTGGGGGCGTGACTCCCGCGACGCATCGCCCGTTGAACCTTCGAGCCGGGACCCGCCCGGCACACCTGATCAAGTCCGAGGAGCCACCCGTGCCGCGCATGCTCGACGTCAGCGAGGACGTACGCGCCGAGATCGGCGACGAAGAAGCCGACCGGCTGCTCGCCGGCCTGAACGCCCCGGGCAGCTACGACTGCACCTCCTGCCGCACCCCGGGCGACTCCGAGCAGGAGCGGACCAGCACCGTGCTGTTCGTCGGCGACGAGACCGCCGTTCTCGCCTTCGCCCATGCCACCTGCATCCCGTCGCAGGTCGTGCAGGTCGCGGAGGACCAGCTGCAGGGCGCCGTCCGTTCCATCACCGGTGAGGAGCCGAGGATCCCGGGTGCCGCTCCCCGGCAGGCCGTGCTCGGTGTCACCAGCGGTCTCATCCTCATCGACGGCGACGTGTACCCGGCCCTCGTCGTGGAGCCGACCGCACCGATCGCCCGCCCGGGCACGGACGGCAGCGGCGGCGACGACTTCCTGCCGCTCCTGATCGAGCAGGGCTTCCTGCCCGTCACCGATGTCAACCAGCACCCCTCCCAGCTGCCCGGCTGGTCGGTGCTGCTCGCCATGGGCCAGCTGCACGCCGTCCTCCAGCCCGGTACGGGCGGCGGCAACGCGGTCGCCTGGTGGCAGGCGCACCAGCCGCTCCAGGTCACGGAGGGCTGGCGGACCGCCGTCAACAAGACGCAGACCGTCCTGGTGTACGCCGCCCCGGTGGGCTCGATCGGCCAGCAGCCGCGCGAGGACCTGCTGCGCGACGCGCTGGAGAAGGCGGCGGCCGGCGGCCTCCTCGTCGCGGCGGCGATGCCCCTCGCGGGCACCTGAGCCACCCCGGAGGCGTACCGCCCACGCGGCCGTACGCCCTACGCCCCGGGCCACAGGGGTGCCCGCCGCGACCGGCCCGGCAGGCACAGGACGTACGCCGGGGGCCGCTCCCCTGCCCCGGCGTACGTCCGCGTGTGCCGGTGCGCCCGCGTACGTCGAGGCGGCTACGGAGCAGGGCGTGCCTCCGGTGCCGTCCCCCGGAAGAATGCAGCTCGCCGCAGCCCGCATCCGCGAAGGGGCGGCGTCGTTGCAGGTACGTGCACTCATACGACCCCTCCCCCCAGCCGTTCCAGAGTCAGATCCCTTCCATGCGTCCCTCCCGCGACCGATCGCCCGGCCGCTCGGCCACGCCGATCTACGACGCGCTGTACTCCGAGTACCTCAGGGCGTTCCGCACGTTGCCGGGTGACCGCAGCGGGGAGGAGGACCTGGACTTCAGGGGGTTCGGGACGGGAATGCACAGCGGCCGTGGCGGCTTCTTCGGCTATGGGGGCCACACCCCGCAGGCGCACGGCCACCCTGGGCAGACCGGACACACCGGCCAGTCGAACCACCTCGCCCAGCAGAGCGGCTGGCACCCGCACCAGACCGGCCGGCACGCCGCCCACCAGCCCGCGGCGCTGCCACCGGCCCCCCGCAAGGGGCTCTGACCCGCACAGCACGACACCGCTGCCCCCGGACCGCGAAGGCGGTCCGGGGGCAGCGGTGTCGACGGCCCGGTGGCCTACTTCTTGCGGCCCCGCTTCTCGCGCACCCGCATGGAGATGTGGATCGGGGTCCCCTCGAAGCCGAACTCCTCGCGCAACCGGCGCTCGACGAAGCGGCGGTAGCCGTGCTCGAGGAAGCCGGAGGCGAACAGGACGAACCGCGGCGGCTTGGTGCCGGCCTGCGTGCCGAACAGGATGCGCGGCTGCTTGCCGCCCCTGATCGGGTGCGGATGGGCGGCGACGATCTCGCCGAGGAACGCGTTCAGCCGACCGGTCGGAATGCGCGTCTCCCACCCGGCGAGGGCCGTCTCGATCGCCGGGACCAGCTTCTCCATGTGCCGGCCGGTGGTCGCGGAGACATTGACCCGGGGCGCCCAGGCGACCTGCTGCATCTCGGTCTCGATCTCGCGTTCGAGGTAGTAGCGGCGCTCCTCGTCGAGGGTGTCCCACTTGTTGTAGGCGACGACGATCGCGCGGCCGGCCTCGACGGCCATGGTGACGATGCGCTGGTCCTGGACGCTGATGCTCTCGCTCGCGTCGATCAGGATGACCGCGACCTCCGCCTTCTCGACGGCGGCGGCCGTGCGCAGCGAGGCGTAGTAGTCGGCGCCCTGCTGGAGGTGGACCCGTTTGCGGATACCGGCGGTGTCGACGAACTTCCAGGTCACGCCGCCCAGTTCGATCAGCTCGTCGACCGGGTCCCGGGTGGTGCCCGCGAGCTCGTTGACGACGACGCGGTCCTCGCGGGCGACCTTGTTGAGCAGCGAGGACTTGCCGACGTTCGGACGGCCGATCAGCGCGATCCTGCGGGGGCCGCCGACCGCGGCGCCGAAGGTCTGCGCGGGGGCCTCCGGCAGGGCCTCCAGGACGGCGTCGAGCATGTCGCCCGTGCCTCGGCCGTGCAGCGAGGAGACCGGGTGCGGCTGACCGAGGCCCAGCGACCACAGGGCCGTCGCGTCGGCCTCGCCGCTCGGTCCGTCGACCTTGTTGGCACAGAGCACGACGGGCTTGCCCGCCCGGCGCAGCAGCTTGACGACGGCCTCGTCGGTGTCGGTCGCGCCGACCGTGGAGTCGACGACGAAGACGACCGCGTCGGCGGCCTCGATCGCGTACTCGGCCTGGGCGGCGACGGACGCGTCGATACCGAGGACGTCCTGCTCCCAGCCGCCGGTGTCGACGACCTTGAAGCGGCGGCCTGCCCACTCCGCCTCGTAGGTGACCCGGTCGCGAGTGACGCCCGGTTTGTCCTCGACGACCGCCTCGCGGCGGCCGATGATGCGGTTCACCAGGGTCGACTTGCCGACATTCGGGCGGCCGACGACGGCGAGGACGGGCAGCGGTCCGTGCCCGGCCTCCTCGATCGCGCCTTCGACGTCCTCGACGTCGAAGCCCTCTTCCGCGGCGAGCTCCATGAACTCCGCATACTCGGCGTCGCCGAGTGCTCCGTGGTCGTGCTGGTCGTTCATGAAGTCCGTTCCTCGTTCGTCACTGGGCCGCGTCGGCGGCCCATTACTCAAGTCTGGCTCAGCGCCCGGTCAGGCGCTTCGCGTTCTCCAGGTGGGCGGTCAGCCGCTCCTGGATGCGCACGGTCGCCTCGTCGAGCGCCTTGCGCGTACGGCACCCACTGCCGTCACCGGCCTGGAAGGCGTCCCCGAAGACCACGTCGACGCGGCTGCGCAGCGGCGGCAGCGCCTTCACCAACCGTCCGCGCCGCTCGGTGCTTCCCAGCACCGCGACCGGGACGATCGGGGCCCCGCCGCGCACCGCGAAGTAGGCCAGTCCGGCGCGCAGCGACACGAAGTCGCCCTCGCCCCGGGTGCCCTCGGGGAAGATCCCGAGGACTCCGCCGTTCTCCAGCACCCCGAGCGCGTCCGTTATGGCGGTGCGGTCGACGGTCGTACGGTCCACCTTGACCTGTCCGATCCCGGTCAGGAACGGGTCGAGGAGGCCGACGAACGCCTCCTTCTTGATCAGGAAGTGCACGGGCCGGGGCGCGGTGCCCATCACCATCGGCCCGTCGATGTTGTGCGCGTGGTTCACCGCGAGGATGACCGGACCCGCTGCCGGGAGCCGCCAGGCGCCGAGGACGCGCGGCCTCCACAGCCCGTACATCAGCCCGATCCCGATGCCCCGTCCGACGGCCGCGCCCTTCTTCGGGGGTACGGTCACCGGGCGGCCCGCTTCCCGGTACCGTCGGCCGCGCGCCGCTTCTCCTCGTTGTCGGTCGCGCTCCGCCTCGACCCCGCTTCGGCCGAGTGCCCCTCCCTCGTCCCTCGGTCAGGACCCTCAACCTGCGCCGCGTCTCGGTTCCGCCGCCCACCGTTGCCGGTCGCGCTCCGCCTCGACCCCGCTTCGGCCGAGTGCCCCTCCCTCGTCCCTCGGTCAGGACCCTCAACCTGCGCCGCGTCTCGGTTCCGCCGCTCCTCGACCAGCGTCACGACGCACTCGATCACCTGCTGGAGCGTGAGGTCCGTGGTGTCGACCTCGACCGCGTCGTCGGCCTTGGCGAGCGGGGACGTCTTGCGGCTGGAGTCGGCCGCGTCGCGCTTGATCAGCGCCTCGCGGGTGGCGGTGACGTCGGCGCCCTTGATCTCGCCGCTGCGCCGGGCGGCCCTGGCCTCGGGCGACGCGGTGAGGAAGATCTTCAGGTCGGCGTCGGGCAGCACGGTCGTGCCGATGTCCCGGCCCTCGACGACGATGCCCTTGTCGGCCGCCCTGGCGATGGAACGCTGCAGCTCGGTGATGCGGGTGCGGACCTCCGGTACGGCGCTGACCGCGCTGACCTTGGAGGTGACGTCCTGCTCACGGATGGGGCCGGAGGCGTCGAGCCCGTCGACCGTGATGGCCGGCGCCGACGGGTCGGTGCCCGACTCGATCACCGGCTTGCCCACGGCGCTCGCGATCGCGACCGGATCCGACACGTCGATACCGTTGGTGATCATCCACCAGGTGATCGCGCGGTACTGCGCGCCGGTGTCGAGATAGCTCAGCCCCAGCGCTGAGGCGACGGCCTTGGAGGTGGTCGACTTGCCCGTGCCGGAGGGTCCATCGATGGCGACGATCACGGATTCCACGGTGTCGGACACCTTCCTGGTTCGCGGGAAAGGGCATGGCAGGGTGCCGGGTCGCCCACCACAAGGTTACCGAGTGCCGACGACCACTTCTGCACCCGCGCTCCCGGGCCCCCGCCCGGCCACGCCGGGCGGGTCCGGAGGCCGCCTACTGCCGGATCGACCAGCCCCGTTCCCGCAGCGCCGCGGTGAGCAGCGGCGCCGCCGTGGGCTCGACCATCAGCTGGACAAGACCGGCCTGCTGGCCCGTCGCGTGCTCGATGCGGACGTCCTCGATGTTGACCCCGGCCCGGCCGGCGTCGGCGAAGATGCCGGCCAGTTCGCCCGGCCGGTCGCTGATCAGCACCGCGACGATCTCGTAGGCGGTGGGCGCCGTGCCGTGCTTGCCCGGTACCCGCACCCGGCCCGCGTTGCCGCGGCGCAGGACGTCCTCGATCCCCTCGGCGCCGCCCTGGCGCTTGGACTCGTCGGAGGACTGCAGGGCGCGCAGCGCGCGGACCGTCTCGTCCAGGTCCGCCGCCACCCCGGCGAGCACATCGGCCACCGGGCCGGGGTTCGCCGAGAGGATCTCCACCCACATCCGGGGGTCGGAGGCGGCGATACGGGTCACATCGCGTACGCCCTGCCCGCAGAGCCGCACGGCGGTGTCGTCGGCGTCCTCCAGCCGCGCCGCGACCATGGAGGAGATCAGCTGCGGCGTGTGGGAGACGAGGGCGACCGCCTTGTCGTGGTCGTCCGCGTCCATCACGACGGGGACGGCCCTGCAGAGGGCGACCAGCTCCAGGGCGAGGTTGAGGACCTCGGTGTCGGTGTCCCGGGTGGGGGTCAGCACCCATGGGCGGCCCTCGAAGAGGTCCGCGGTGGCGGCGAGCGGACCGGAGCGCTCCTTCCCGGCCATCGGATGCGTGCCGATGTAGGCGCTCATGTCGATGCCGAGTGCTTCGAGCTCCCGTCGCGGGCCGCCCTTGACGCTGGCCACGTCGAGGTAGCCGCGGGCGACGCCGTCGCGCATCGCGTCGGCGAGCGTGGTGGCGACGTGCGCCGGTGGCACGGCGACGACGGCGAGGTCGACGCGGCCCTCCGGCTGCTCGTCGGTGCCCGCCCCGAGCGCGGCGGCGGTGCGGGCCCGTTCCGTGTCGTGGTCGACCAGATGGACGGCGACCCCGCGTCCGGCGAGAGCCAGTGCGGCGGACGTGCCGATCAGTCCGGTTCCGATGACGAGCGCGGTCCTCACTGGGCGATGTCCTTGCGGAGGGCGGCCGCGGCGCCGAGGTACACGTGGGAGATCCCGGCCTTGGGAAGATCGGACTCGACGTGGGCGAGTACCCGTACGACGCGCGGCATGGCGCCGACGATGTCGAGTTCCTGCGCGCAGATCAGCGGTACGTCGACGATGCCGAGCTTGCGTACCGCGGCGGCCGGGAAGTCGCTGTGCAGATCCGGCGTGGCCGTGAACCAGATGCTGATCAGATCGTCGGCGACGAGGGCGTTGCGCTCCAGGACGGCGGTGAGCAGCGCGCCGACCTGCTCGTCCATGTGTGCGGCGTCGTCCCGTTCCAGCTGGACGGCTCCGCGGACCGCTCGTACCGCCACGTCGTGCTCCTTAGGTGTGCGCCTGCCCGAGTTCTTGTGTTTCAGCGTAGTCAGCGCACGGCGTCGTGGCCGTCGCGACCGCTCTGCGAGACGGCCGGGGCGGCTCGCTGCGCTACAACTGGGCGCGTGATCTTCCATGTCGTGCCCGCCGGCGAGTGGACCGCCGAGCGGGACTACGCCCCCGCCTCCCTCGCCGCCGAGGGCTTCGTCCACTGCTCCGCCGACGAGCCGTCCGCCCTCTGTGTTGTGGACGCCCGCTTCCGGGAGGTGGCGGACGTGCTGGTGCTGGTGATCGACGAGGCGCGGCTCGCGGCCGAGGTCCGCTGGGAGGGCCCCGGCGGGGCGTTCCCGCATGTGTACGGGCCGATCGGGCGTTCGGCCGTGGAGGCCGTGATGGCGGTCCACCGGGACGCCGGGGGCCGCCCGCGGCAGCTGACCCCCTGGGGCTGACGACTGCCGCCCCGGCCGTTCACCCCCTCGGGCTGACGACTGCCGCCCCGGCCGTTCGCCCCCTCGGCCCGAGGGGGCGGACATGCCGCGCCCGGTGCTACTTCTCCGCCCCTTCAAGGGCCACGATGCAGAGGACCCGAGCGGGTCGGGGGTCACGAGCCGAGGAGGGTGCCATGGACGCACGTCGACGGACGGTCCTGGCCGCAGGCGCGGCCGGAGCGGCCGCTCTGGTGGCGGGGTGCGGGGACGGAGGCGGCGGGGACGGTCCGGCGACGCCGCCGCCGACCGGGACGGAGGAGGACGGCGGCAGCCCGTCTCCCGCCGACGACGAACTCGCGAGCACCGGGGACATCCCGGTCGGCGGCGGCAAGGTGTTCGCCGACCGGAAGATCGTGGTGACGCAGCCGGAGGCCGGGGACTTCAAGGCGTTCTCCGCGGTCTGCACCCATCAGGGCTGCACGGTCGCGAACGTCTCCGACGGGACCATCAACTGCCTCTGCCACGGCAGCAGGTTCAGCATCGAGGACGCCTCGGTGGTCCGCGGTCCGGCGACCGAACCACTGCCGGCGGAACAGATCACCGTCTCCGGGGACTCGATCCGCACGGACTGACGCGGCGGGGCCTCACGTAGCCTCTCGCGCATGACCCCCGAATCACTCGTCCGCGACCACACGGTCTACTCCTGCGTCATGGGTTCGCGGGCCTTCGGGCTGGCCACCGACGGCAGCGACACCGACCGGCGCGGGGTGTACCTCGCGCCGACGCCACTGTTCTGGGGTTTCGAGAAGCCGCCCACGCACGTCGAGGGACCCGCGCCGGAGCAGTTCTCCTGGGAGCTCGAACGCTTCCTGGAGCTGGCGCTGCGTTCCAATCCGAACGTCCTTGAGTGCCTTCACTCCCCCATCGTCGAGCGCGTCGACGACACGGGCCGCGAACTGCTCGCTCTGCGCGGCGCCTTCCTCTCCCGCCGGGCGCACGAGACGTTCGTGCGGTACGCGACCGCCCAGCGCCGAAAACTGGAGGCGGACGTACGGCAGCACGGGGCGCCGCGCTGGAAGCACGCCATGCACCTGCTCAGGCTGCTCGGCAGCTGCCGTGACCTGCTGCGCACGGGCGAGCTGGTGATCGACGTCGGCACGGACCGCGAACGGCTGCTGGAGGTCAAGCGGGGCGAGATCCCGTGGGAGCGGGTGGAGTCCTGGATGGCCCGCCTCGCCTCGGAGGCCGACGCGGCGGTGGCCGCCTCCCCGCTGCCGCCCTGCCCGGACCGGGCCCGCGTGGAGGACTTCCTGATCCGCACCCGGCGGGCGTCTGCCGGATGAGGCCGACGCGGTGCTCAGTGCGCCGTGCCGTGCGCGGCCCCGGCGGCGTAGTCCAACCGCGCGCGCGTCACCAGCCGGTCCAGGTCGTCGAACGCCGACGGCTCGTCCGGCAGTCCCGTCGCCTTCTGCGCCTCCTCCAGCACCGTGTGCAGGATCTCGACGTCCGTCCGGACCCGCTCCTCGTCGTGGAGGGCGGCCGGACCGTGCTCCGCCTCTGCCTTGGCGGCGATCAGGTCCGGCAGGTAGCCGGGTGTGTCGAGTTGACCCACCAGGGTGGGCAGATGAGCCTCCACCTCACCGCTGCGCATCAGGTGGAGGCCGGTCAGCAGGGCGCGAAAGGTGTAGAGCAGCGGCTTGAGCTCGGCGGTCTTTTCGAACAACCGCCACTGGGTACGGGCGAACCCCCGGTAGTGGTGGGCGTGGTGCGACGTCAGCACGCCCGGCGCGAGCGCCACGAGTTCGGCGTGGACGTCCGTCGTCGCGACCACGAGCGGCGAGAGCAGCTGCTCCAGCACATAGCCGTTGCGCCGCAGCATCAGCCGGACGAACTTGCGCAGGTCGTGTGTGACGAGGTCCATCTCGACGCCGTCCTGCTCCCACATCCGCGTGGTCGTCTCCTCCGGTTCGCGCAGTCCGACGAGGTCGGCGAGCGGGAGGAGGTGCACGCCGCGCAGGTCCACGTCGGAGTCCCGGGACGGGAAACCGTAGAGATGCGCTCCGGAGACGGTGGCGAAGAGGATCCCGCCGGGGCGCACGGGCAGGGCCGTACGCAGGCCGGCGAGGTCGAGGGGGGCGGTCATGGATCAAGCGTCCCAGAGCGCTCCCAGCGTCACGAGCTCCCCCCGGTACTCGATCCGGTCCGCCCATGCGCTGGGCCAGGCCCTCGCCCCCAGGTGGGCGCCCGCGAAGGCGCCGGCCAGGCAGGCGATCGAGTCGGAGTCGCCCTTGGTGCAGGCGCCCCGGCGCAGCACGGTCAGCGGTTCCTCGGGGAACATCAGGAAGCACAGCAGGCCCGTTGCGAGCGCCTCCTCCGCGACCCAGCCCTCTCCGGTGGCCAGGCAC
This sequence comes from Streptomyces sp. NPDC048389, assembly GCF_040706335.1. NCBI lineage: Bacteria > Bacillati > Actinomycetota > Actinomycetes > Kitasatosporales > Streptomycetaceae > Streptomyces > Streptomyces sp. NPDC048389. The sequence continues at coordinate 80,707 of NZ_JBEZKP010000030.1, forward strand.
GGGTCGAGCTCCGGCTCGGGTGAGCGCAGGGCTGCGGCGAGGCGCTCGAGGACTTGGAGGCAGTCGTCCCAGCCCCGGGCGATGAACGCCTCGGGCGTCGCGTCGTGCGCGTACGTCCAGAGGTCGCCGAGCCAGCGGTGCAGATAACGGCTGCGGTTCTCGTAGGCGTACGAGCGCAGCTGCCCCACCAGTCCGGTCGGCTCCGCGCCCTGCGCCAGCAGGTACACGGCCCGCGCGGTGAGGTCGCTCGCCGCCAGGGCGGTCGGGTGGCCGTGGGTGAGAGCGGCCTGCAACTGGGCCGCGCCGGAACGCTGCTCCTCGCTCAGGCCGGGCGCGAGTCCCACGGGCGCGACGCGCATGTTGGCCCCGCAGCCCTTGGAACCGATCTGGCTGGCCTGCTGCCAGGGCAGGTCGCTGTCGAGCTTCTCGCAGGCGACCAGGCAGGTACGGCCGGGGGCCCTGTTGTTGTCCGGCGAGTGGTACCAGTCGACGAACTCCTCCCGCACCGGCCGGACCAGCCTCGAGCCGACGAGCAGGCCGCGGGACATCGCGGTGCGGATACCTCGCGCCAGGGCGAGCGTCATCTGTGTGTCGTCGGTGACGATCGCCGGCGTGGGCAGTTCCATCTCCCGCCACGGCCCGCACTTGGCGAGGATGGCCGGCACGTCGTTGAACTCGGTCGGGAAGCCGAAGGCGTCGCCGAGCGCGAGGCCGGTCAGCGCCCCGGTGGCGGCCTGCTTGGTGATGGTCCCGATGCTCCTTGTGGTGGTCATTGCTGCTGCCGTCCCTCCGGTCGCAGGAGTGGTGGGTGCAGGACGGAGGCGGCTCCGGCCCGGTAGAGCGCGGCCGGTTTGCCACGGCCGCCGGTACGGCGCGGTTCGCCCTCGACGGCCTCGACGAAGCCGGGGGTGGCGAGTACCTTGCGCCGGAAGTTGGGGCGGTCGAGTTCGACGCCCCAGACGGTCTCGTACACCTGCTGCAGCTCCCCGAGCGTGAACCGGGGCGGGCAGAAGGCGGTGGCGAGACAGGTGTACTCGAGCTTGGCGCCGATGCGCTCGTGCGCGTCGGCGAGGATCCGCTCGTGGTCGAAGGCGAGAGGCGCGGCCGAGGAGACAGACGTCCAGCGGGCGTGCGCCGCGTCCCCGCCGCCGCGCGGCTCCGGCAGGTCCGGTACGAGCGCGGTGTACGCGACGGAGACGACTCGCATCCTCGGGTCGCGGTCCGGAGCGCTGTAGGTCCGCAGCTGTTCCAGGTGGAGGGCGGCCGCGGTCCGCTCCGACAGTCCGGTCTCCTCCGCCAGCTCTCGCCGGGCGGCCGTCTCCGCGGACTCCCGGGGCAGCAGGAACCCGCCGGGCAGCGCCCACGCGCCGCGGTAGGGCTCCTGCCCGCGTTCGACGAGCAGGACGTGCAGCCGGCTCTCCCTGACCGTGAAGACGGCCAGGTCGACGGTGACGGCGAACGGTTCGAAGGCGTACGGGTCGTAGCCCTCGGGGCGGGTGTCGCTCATCGTTTCTCCGGAAGTGGGGGCGCGAGGTCCCAGCCCTCGCCGATCAGTGCGTCCACCGCTGCCACGGCTGCGGCGAGCCGGTGCTCGTGCGGCCCCGTGAGTTCGACGGTGCGGCGCCCGCTACGGGCCAGTTCCTCGCGGAAGCGTCCGGTCATCCAGGGCCGCAGGTGCTCGCCGTCGCGCAGGCCGTCGTCCTCGAAGGCGACGCCTTCGTGGTCGGTCAGCAGCCACAGGTGCTGCCGGCGGGGCTCGGGGGCCACCGGGTAGGGGCCGCCGAGGTAGCGCTCGTGCCAGACGGTGGTGGCGAAGGCGTCGGTGTCGCAGAAGACGACGGGTGACCCCGCTCGCGCGGCCCGCTCCTCCAGGTCCGCCTGCCGGCGCGCGATCAGCGGGAACTCGTCGGACGTGAACGCGACCTCGTCCCAGCCCGCGCCGGGCCGCCGCCGCCGCAGCCCGGCCAGCTTGAGTCGGCTGAACTCCCGCCCGTACTCGGGCACGTAGCGGGTACGCGCCCACACTCCGCCGCGCCGCCGGTAGTGCTCGGCGAGCGCCCACGCCATCGTGGTGGTGCCGGTGGACTCGGCGCCGAGGACGACCACCCGGCGGGCGAGCGCGGCACGCACCGGTGGCTCCAGGAAGTCCCAGCAGCCGACGGGGTCCTTGCGCACGGCCGTCCCGGACACCGGGAAGACGCTCCGGTCGGGGTCGACGCAGAAGGACTCGGCGCCGAAGCGGCGGCCGAGCTCCTCCCCGTACGCCTCGGAGGTGAAGACGGCGTCCACCCGCTGTGGGACGGCGGCGCGGAAGACGGCCATGTGCGTGTCCCAGACGGCGGGGTCGTTCACATCCACCGGAATGTCGTCCACGGCGCCCACGACCCGTACGGCGGGGTGCACTTCGCGCATCCAGGCGACCCGGTCGCCGAGCGGGATCGACTCGACGGTCGCGGCGCACACGAGGACGGTGAGCCGCTCGCAGCGGTCGGCGGCGGTCCGTACGAGGTGGTGGTGGCCGGCATGCGGCGGATAGAACTTGCCGAGGACCAGGCCGTGTCCGTAGCGCCTCATACGGGCACCGCCTCACGGCGGGCGGCCAGGTCTCGCGACCAGTTCAGCAGGCCGGCGACGCACAGCGCCATGAAGCCGAGGTAGAGCAGGGACGTGAGATACAGCTCCTTGTGCGCGTACAGCGGCACATACACCACGTCGGCGGCGATCCACAGCCACCACGACTCCAGGCGCTTGCGGCACTGTCCGTACGTTGCCATCAGCGACAGGGCGGTCGTCAGCGCGTCCCAGAAAGGGACGGTGGAGTCGGTGGCGCGGTGGAGGAGGAGGGTGAGCGCGAGGGTCGCCACCACCCCCGCCGCGAGCAGCCAGGCCCATTCGGTGCGGGTGGTGCGTCGCACCGGCAGGACGGGTGAGCCCGGTCCACCCCCGTGGGTCCAGGTCCACCAGCCGTACGCGGCGAGGGTGATGAAGACGACCTGCAGGCCGGCGTCGGCGTACAGGCCCGCCTGGGTGAAGAGCAGGACGAAGAGGACGTTGTTGGCGATGCCGATCGGCCAGTTCGCGATGTGCTGGCGGGCGACGAGCCACACGCAGAGCGCGCCGCTGCCGAAGCCGAGGAACTCGGTCCAGCTCACCGGGGTGTCGAGCACGGTGAACAGCGGCTGCTGCAGGGGCTCCAGGATGTCCTCGAGACTCACACCCGCCCCCTCCCTTTAATAGTCATCATGACTATAAAGCGCGGACGGCGGTCGCCACAAGCCCGCAAGACGACCGAAGGGCCCGCAACCTGGGGCGGGTTCTAGCGATCCCCGCAACACCCTGATCTTCAGGGAGTTGCGGGGATCGTGGATTTTGAGGGCTTGAAGGTGAGGTTCTTCGAGGCGC
>NZ_JBEZKP010000031.1:0-9183 GCF_040706335.1 Streptomyces sp. NPDC048389
CTTGCCGGGAGTCATACGCCCCCGACCAGCACGAGCACCCCGAAGCCCATGCACACCAGCCCCGTGACCTGCAACTTCACGATGCACACAACTCATTGCGTGCGGTGCCCTGTCCGGCTTCCACGCCCTGATCTCCTCCGGCACCACGCCGAAGCTGATCCAGAAGGAGTCCCAGGTCCGGGCGATCGGCTACGGCTCCATGCTCACGGAGTCCTTCGTCGCCGTCATGGCCCTCATTGCCGCCTGCGTGTTGGAACCGGGTCTGTTCTACGCGATGAACTCCCCGGCAGCGCTGCTCGGGCCGACGGTGGAGAGCGCATCCGAGGCGGTGAAGGGCCTCGGGTTCACCATCACCCCGGACCAGCTCACCGCGGCGGCCAAGGCCGTCGAGGAGGAGACGCTGGTCGGGCGCACCGGTGGCGCGCCCACCCTGGCCGTGGGCATGGCGGAGATCTTCGCCACGGTGTTCGGCGGCGCCTCGATGAAGGCGTTCTGGTACCACTTCGCCATCATGTTCGAGGCACTGTTCATCCTCACCACGGTGGACGCCGGCACCCGGGTCGGCCGATTCATGCTCCAGGACATGTTGGGCAACGTCTGGAAGCCGATCGGCCGGGTCACCTGGAAGCCGGGCATCTGGATCACCAGTGCCATCGTCGTGGGCGCATGGGGCTACTTCCTCTACGCCGGTGTCACCGACCCGCTGGGCGGCATCAAGCAGTTGTTCCCGTTGTTCGGCATCGCCAACCAGCTGCTGGCCGCGGTCGCCCTGGCCGTCACCACGACACTGCTGATCAAGCACGGCAAGCTGAAGTGGGCCTGGGTCACCGGCATTCCGCTGGCCTGGGACGTGGCCGTCACCTTCACCGCGGGATGGCAGAAGATCTTCTCCGACAACCCGGCGATCGGCTTCTTCTCCCTGAGGGAGAAGTACGCGCAGGCCATCAAGGACGGCCAACTGCTCCCGGGGGCCGAGACCATGGACGACATGCACACCATCGTGCTCAACAACACGGTCGACGGTGTGATCATGGCCGTGTTCCTTCTGCTGGTCCTCACGGTCCTGATCAACTGCGCCGTGGTGTGCGTCCGGGCCGTCCGTGCCACCGAGCCGCTGCCGACGACCGAGGCGCCGTACGTCAAGTCCCGCATCGAGGTGCCCGACCAGCGGAGCCACGAGGAGCTGGTGGGGACGGGCTCATGACGACCGTCCGGAAGCTGTTGGGGACCGTGCGCTGGTACGCGCGGGAGATGAGCGGCGAGGCGGAGTACGACCGCTACTGCGAACGCCACCGCCGCCACCACCCCCATGCGCCCCTGCCCACCCGCCGCGAATACGAACGGATGCGCACAGCACACCGTGAACAGGACACCCCCAGCCGCTGCTGCTGAGGCGTATCCCGTCCTGCAAAGCCCCCGTCTCCCCCCGGATCTTCGTCCGGGGGGAGACCCACCCGGTCGCCGGCCGCTGCCCACACGGGCACCCCGGCTGTACCTCCACCACACCGGCCACCGGCATCCTGCGTTCGTGACCAGGCCCCGGCCATCCGACTGTGTCATGACGCCATGAGCGAGACCGACTCGCCGAACCCGACGGGGCCGGGGCACAACCCCACGTCCGAACCGCGATCCCAGAGCCGGGCGGACCACCGTCCCGCCCGGACACCGCCCCGAACCGCGGGGTGGGCGCCACCGTCCAGGCCCTGACAGCCGGTGCCCGCCCCGCTTCCCAGCCACGCATACTGGAAGCGACGAGATGCTGCGACGCCGAACACCCGTGGTCATGGGTCCCGAGCTCGACGACCACTACCTGCGCCGGACACTGTCGGAGCTGCGGCCCTCCTCCCCACAGCTGCACGGCCTCGGCGCCGGTACCAGCCGCCCGTCGTGGGAGCCCGTCGCGGGGCTGCTGCGTGCCACCGGCCGGGACTGGGACCGACGGGTGCACCGGATCTCCGTGCTGGCACCCGCCCTCGCCTCCGCCAGCGACTCGTCTCCGACCCGCAGCATCAAACCAGTTCAATCTTCCCTTCCCGCGGGCAAATCGGTCAGGACGGCCCGTGAGCTGAGGGCCGTCCGGGAAGGAGCACCACGATGGCAACGCCTCTGTCCGCCGACCAACTTCTCAGAGCGTTACGCAATGAAGGACTGCGCGTCGTCGAGCACCGGAGCTGGCGCACACACAACCGGAACCACAAAGGCCCCTGGGGACCCACCCACGGGGTCATGATCCACCACACCGTGACATCGGGCACCGCCAACTCCGTGGAGCTCTGCTACGACGGGTACTCCAGCCTGCCCGGTCCCCTCTGCCACGGGGTGATCGCCAAGGACGGGACGGTGTATCTCGTCGGCAACGGCCGGGCCAACCATGCCGGTCCGGGGGACGACGACGTACTGAGGGCCGTGATCAACGAGTCCGCGACGCTGCCTGCCGACAACGAGGCCAACACGGACGGCAACCGCCACTTCTACGGCTTCGAGTGCATCAATCTCGGCGACGGCAAGGACCCGTGGCCGGCGGCGCAGTTGGAGGCCATCGAGAAGGCCACGGCCGCGGTCTGCCGCGCGCACGGGTGGACGCACCGTTCGGTCATCGGGCACCTGGAGTGGCAGCCGGGGAAGGTCGACCCGCGGGGCTTCAGCATGAACTCGATGCGCAGCCGTATCCGGGAGAGACTCGGTGGTGATCCGTCCGGGCCGCCACCCGCGCCGAAGTACGAGCCGTTTCCCGGGGCCGCGTTCTTCCAGGCCGGCCGGCGCAGCGCGATCATCACGGCGATGGGCAAGCGCCTGGTGGCCGAGGGGTGCGGGCGGTACGGGGTTGGGCCGGGGCCCAACTGGACGGAGGCGGACCGCACGTCGTACGCGGCGTGGCAGCGCAAGCTCGGGTACTCGGGCAGTGACGCGGACGGTATTCCGGGCAAGACGAGTTGGGACAAGCTGAAGGTCCCCAACGTCTGACGCCCGGGGCTCCCGTGGCCCGCGTCGTCCCGGTGGGCCTCGTGGGCCGGGTGATCCGGGAGTTCAGGCGGCCGGGCGGTCCCGTGCCCCGCGTGCGGGGCCGCCCGGGTGCACGGGAGCCTGCGTGCACGGGAGCCTGCGTGCACGGGAGCCTGCGTGCACGGGCCGCCCGGGCCCGGGGCCCCCGGTACGCATTCCCGGGGCGGCCGGGCGGTCCCGGCGTGCTCAGAAGCGGACGGTGTCGACGGTGACGATCCCGGCGCCCATGTTCCGTTCCATCATCCGCAGCGCAGCGTCGGCGAGGTCCTCGTGGATGTGGGCGACGGCGTCGCGCGGCACGCTGACGTCGAGCTGGCGGATGTGGGCGTCGAGCGCCGAGTAGAGGATGCACTGTTCGGTGACCTGGCCGCAGAGCACGACATGCCGGATGTCCAGCCGGCCCAGCAGGTAGGCCAGGGGGGTCTCGAAGAAGATGGAGTGGCGGGCCTTGACGACGAACAGCGAGTCGTCATCGGGCCGCAGCGGTTCGACGAGGTCGGCGTGGTCGCCCGACAGGGCGGTGCGCAGGATCTCTCCGTGGTGGGAGCGCCATTCGCCGAAGTTGTCGTTGGCGTAGATGACGGGCAGCTGCCGGCTTCGTGCGCGCTCCAGGAGTCGTACGACGGCGGGCACCGCCCGGGTGACGGAGGGCAGCAGCAGGTCGGCGTCCTCGTGGTCGTAGGTGTTGATCATGTCGATGACGACGAGTGCGCTGCTGCCCATGGTGTCACCTCACAGCTCGCGCAGGGCGGGCAGCAGTTCGTCCTGTGCCCACCGGAAGAACGGCTCCTGCTGCTCGCCGCCGATCTGGACGAGGGCGATCTCGGTGAAGCCGGCGTCGACGTAGGCACGGACCGCTTCGGTGAAGGCGCCGATGTCGTTGCCGCAGGGGATGGCCTCGGCGACATCGTCGGGGGTGACGAGTTCGGTGGCCTGTTCGAAGGAGAGATGGCCGGGGAGTTCGGCGTTGACACGCCAGCCGCCGACGGCCCAGCGGAACTGGTCGTGCGCCCGCTTCACGGCGGCGTCGCGGTCGGTGTCGTAGCAGACGGGGAGTTGGCCGACGCGGGGTTTGCCGGTGCCGCCGTAGCGGTCGAAGGTGTCGAGGAGTTCCCGTTTCGGTTCGGTGGCGATGACCATGTCGGCGTTCCGGCCCGCGACGGCGCAGGATCGCTCGCCGGAGACGGCGATGCCGATCGGTACGCGGTCTTCGGGTACGTCCCAGAGTTTGGCGTCGACGACGTCGAAGTGGGCGCCGTGGTGCGTGACGTGCTCGCCGTCGAGGAGCCGGCGGATGATGCCGGCGGCTTCGTCGAGCATGTCGAGGCGTACGTGGGCGGCGGGCCAGTCGGCGCCGACGACGTGTTCGTTGAGGTTCTCGCCGGAGCCCAGTCCGAGCCGGAAGCGTCCCTGGGACAGGAGTTGGACGGTCGCGGCCTTCTGGGCGACGACTGCGGGGTGGTAGCGGGTGGTCGGGCAAGTGACGTACGTCATGAGCGGGATGCGGGAGGTGGCCTGGGCGGCGGCTCCGAGGACGCTCCAGGCGTAGGGGGCATGCCCCTGGGACGCGAGCCAGGGGAAGTAGTGGTCCGAGATGACGGAGAAGTCGAATCCTGCCTCCTCCGCGCCGACCGCGTGTGCGACGAGGTCGCGGGGTCCTGCCTGCTCGGTCATCATGGTGTATCCGAACTGCACCATGGTCTACTTCTCCGTGTTCGTTCCGTGCCACAGGGTCGTGACGTTGCAGAATTCCCGGATGCCGTGGCCGGACAGTTCGCGGCCGTAGCCGGACCGTTTGATCCCGCCGAAGGGCAGGGCCGGGTGCGACGCGGTCATTCCGTTGAAGAACACGCCGCCCGCTTCGAGGTCCCGGGAGAAGAGCTCCACTTCCCTCTCGTCGCGGGTCCACGCGTTGGAACTGAGCCCGAATGGGCTGTCGTTGGCGACGGCGACGGCCTGTGCGGGGTCGGCGACCCGGTAGACGGACGCGACGGGGCCGAAGGCTTCTTCGCGGTGGATGCGCATGTCGTCGGTGATGCCGGTCAGGACGGTGGGCTCGTAGTACCAGCCGCGGTCGAGGCCGGCGGGGCGTCGCCCGCCGCACCGTGCCGTGGCGCCCTGGCCGACGGCGTCGTCGACGAGTTCTTCGAGGTCGGCCCGGCCGCTTTCGCTCGCCAGGGGGCCCACGTCGGTGGCCTCGTCCATCGGGTCGCCGACGGTGAGGTCCTTCATGGCGGCGGTGAAGCGGTCACAGAACGCGTCGTGGATGTCGGTGTGCAGAATGAAACGTTTCGCCGCGATGCAGGACTGGCCGTTGTTCTGCACCCGGGCGGTGACGGCCGTACTGACGGCTGCGTCGAGGTCGGCGGAGGGCATGACGACGTACGCGTCGCTGCCGCCGAGTTCGAGGACGGTCTTCTTGACCTCGTCGCCGGCAACGGAGGCGACGGAGCGGCCGGCGCCTTCGCTGCCCGTCAGGGTGGCGGCGGCCACCCGCGGATCGCGCAGGACGGACTCGATCGCACCGGAGCCGACGAGCAGGGTCTGGAAGCACCCCTGGCGATATCCGGCGCGGGCGAAGAGGTCCTCCAGAAAGAGCGCGGTCTGCGGCACGTTGGAGGCGTGCTTGAGCAGGCCGACGTTGCCCGCCATGAGCGCGGGAGCCGCGAAGCGGATCACCTGCCAGAGCGGAAAGTTCCAGGGCATGACGGCGAGTACGACGCCGAGGGGCCGGTAGCGGACGGTGGCGTGGACGGCTCCGGAGTCCCGGACGTCGTCGGCGGCCGGGTGCTCGTCGGCCAGCAGCTGTTCGGCCCTGGCGGCGTACCAGCGCATGGCCTTGGCGCATTTGGCAGCCTCTGCGCGGGCGGCCGCGATCGGTTTGCCCATCTCGGTGGTCATCAGCCGGGCGACGTCCTGCCGGTCCTCGTCGAGCAGGTCGGCGGCGCGGTTCAGCAGGTCGGCGCGCTCGCCGAAGGGGCGGGTGCGGTGGTCGGCGAAGGCGGCGGCGGCGAGGCCGAGGCGGCGGTCGATCTCGTCGGGGGTGAGGGCGTCGTAGGTACGGAGGGTCTCGCCGGTCGCGGGGTTGACGGTGGCGATGGGCATGGGTGGTGCTCCTCGGGCTCTGGTGCGGGCGCGGGACCGCTCAGGTCTCCTCCTGGTGGACGCCGCTGCTGAGCCGCAGCTGGACGTCCTTCTCCTGGTCGCCGGCCGCCATGCCCTCCGCCAGCAGGTCGAAGGCGGCGGCGAGCGTCGCCTGCATCTGGTCGACCGCCCAATAGCCGCCCTGGAGCTCGGCCGTGACGGGCGAGGCGAGCCGGACGGGTTCGGCGTGCTCGTGCGGCTGCGCCACGTCGAAAGTGGTGGTCCACACGGTCGCGTGGCCCTCAGACACGTACTGGGGTGTCTCGTTCGCCGCACGGTCCGATTCGTAGGCCCTGCTCAGGGCCCGGAAGACCGCGTCGGCGTCCTCCTTCGTGCAGCCGCTGAGCGTCACCACGACGGACGTCGCGGACTCCTGTGCACTGTTCACCGTGTTTCCTGTCTCTCGGAACGTGTCCCCGTGCTCCACACTGACCCGGAGGACTTTCCTGTGCGACCGGACCTGGGCCGGTTGCACACCCGGGCGGCGACGGGCCGTGAGGAGCGCCGGGTACCCAGAGGCCGACGGCCGGAACATCATCGGGCGGCGCGACGCCGACGACGGCTGCCGGAGGCCGGGTGCCGGCGGCTGTCGTACGGTCCGGACGAGCAGGATCACGGGGGCGACCGCGGCGGCGTACCAGGTGGAGACGAACGCCGTGTTGCACAGCAGGGCGCAGGTCACGGCGCACCGGCGTGGCGGGCAGGGCGCCGCCGGGGACCCGGAGGACGAGTACGGGCAGGTCGATGACGACCCAGGCGGTGGTGGCGCGTCCGATTCCGCCGCCGGAGTGCCGTACGGCGGACTCGACGATCCGGTGGGCGCCGAGCAGGAGCGGCATGCGGCCAGGGGAGTTCGCGAGTCCGGCAGCGGGTACGGGGGCGCGACGGCAACGGCGGCCACACCGACGGCGGCGCTGCTGCCCGTGCCGGCCAGCGGTCCGCCGCCGCACTCCAGCACATGCCGCTCACGCTACGACGGTCGGGTTCCGGACATCTCCGGGCGCTGCGCGAACGTGGTTGATTGAGGCATAAAGGAGTTGCCCCGGGGGCTCTCGACGGGCGTCCGGCGCGGTATGCGCGCCCGGTTGGCGGCGGTGCGGCCCGGTGCCGGGGAGGGCCGGGACGGCGCTCGTGACCGGTCGGGGCGGCGGGGGCGGAGCCGCCGGGTATGTGCGGGAGCCACTGGTTCGGGTGCCGACGGAACTGAAACGTTGCAGTGGACAACCGTGGCGTCACGGTCGGCCGACCGCTCACCGGCGGGCTCCTCCGCGCGACGCTGAACTGCCGAAACGGCATGCGCCATTCCGTTTGCCCGTGGGCCGACCGGCTTCGCCCCACACGCGCCGTGCCCGTCGAACGCGCCGGCCGAGCCTGCGTCAGCAAACACTTCATCGCCTTTGCTCCAGCGGCGGCTCGAACGCCGCGCCGGTCCCGACCCGGCGCCGCCCCGGCCGGGCGGGAGGGCCGCGGCGGTGGGCGCCGCGGCCCACTCCGGGGACCGGGCCGGATGTACGCGCGTAGAGCGGCCGAAAGCCGATCTTGTCGCGGAACGGCGGGGAGCCCCAGGATTCCTACCGCGGCGGTTGTCAGGCTCATGACGCAGCTTCTCGCGTCACGGCCCGGCAGCCGGCGTTCGACGGGCCCACCCACCCAGCGGGCCCCGGATTCCCCCACCGGAGGATGCAGTGAACATCAAGCGCCTTTCCCCCCTCGGCGGCGTCTCGAGAGGTGCGCGGCTGATCGCCGTCGCTTCCGCACTCGTGGCCGCCTCCGCGCTTGCCGCCCCGTCCGCCATGGCCGACCCGGCCGACGCGCCGCGGGCCACCACCGCCCAGCTCGCCCAGGCCGGCCAAGCGGTCCTCGGAGCCGACGTGGCCGGCACCGCCTGGTACACCGACAAGGCAACCGGAAAGCTCGTCGTGACGGCGGACTCCACCGTCTCCGCCGCCGAGATCGCCAAGATCAAGAAGGCGGCGGGCACCGGCGCCCTGGAGATCAAGCGCACACCCGGCACGTTCAACAAGCTGATCGCCGGCGGCCAGGCCATCTACGCGGGCGGCGGTCGCTGCTCGCTCGGCTTCAACGTCCGCAGCGGCAGCACGTACTACGCCCTGACGGCAGGCCACTGCACGAACATCGCCTCCACCTGGTACACCAACTCCTCGAACACCACGGTGCTCGGCACGCGGGCCGGCTCCAGCTTCCCGGTCAACGACTACGGCATCATCCGCCACTCCAACGCCTCCGCGGCAGACGGCCGGGTCTACCTCTACAACGGCAGCTACCGCGACATCACCGGCGCCGGCAACGCCTACGTCGGCCAGACCGTCCAGCGCAGCGGCAGCACCACCGGCCTGCACAGCGGCCGGGTCACCGGCCTCAACGCGACCGTCAACTACGGCGGCGGCGACGTCGTCTACGGCATGATCCAGACCAACGTGTGCGCCGAGCCCGGCGACAGCGGCGGCGCCCTGTTCTCCGGCAGCACCGCCCTCGGTCTGACCTCCGGCGGCAGCGGCAACTGCTCCTCGGGCGGCACCACCTTCTTCCAGCCCGTCACCGAGGCACTCAGCCGCTACGGTGTGAGCGTCTTCTAGAGCCTCCCCCCACGGCCCGCGGCCGGCGGTCCGCCCTTGGGCGGACCGCCGGTCTTCGCCGGTTGTCAGTGGTGTCGGCCATGCTTGACGGGTCGACACCTTCAGGAGGGGAAGCGCGAGATGACCGATCTCGAGACCGCCGCCGCCCAGGCGTACGTACGGCTGCTGCAAACCACCAGGGCCGTTCTCGCCGACCCGCAGCGAGCACCGCTGGCGGTCCCGCTGCTGGCGGTGCCGATGGCGGAGGCCGACGACGCACTGCATGCCGCCGGACTCGCGGGCAACGAGGCGGACTTCTTCCGACTGCTCGCGGCGACACGCCCCGCCGGCCGGGAGGACACAAGGGCAGCGTGAGCGGCGGCCCTCGCCTGAGGCGGCGGTGGCGGCGAGTATCTCGGCCTGGACGAGGTGGATGTACGCGCCGACGGCGGCGCCGTGC
>NZ_JBEZKP010000031.1:9193-79992 GCF_040706335.1 Streptomyces sp. NPDC048389
GGGCCACCCCCCCCGCCGCCCGGTAGTAACCTCGGCCCGGGCCCGCGGCGCCCCGCCCGGTATTACGCGTACTCAGGCGAGGGCCGGCCCGCCGGACGACAATCGCAGAGCACTCCGCCGCCTCTTCCCCTCAGGATCGGAGCAACGCACTGTGGGACGCCCCGCACGTACCGCTGCCGTGGCCGCACTCCTTGCCGTCGCCCTGGCCGGATGCGGCACCGGGACGGGCAATCCGCCCGGTTCCGGCACCGGAACAGGCACCGGCACAGGCACCGAAACCGGAACCGGAACAGGGACCTCGGCACCGCAGGACGCGGCAGGGGCGGAGAGGGCTGCACAGGCGCGGCACGACCGGATGTTCGCGGATGTCGCGGCCCGCTGCCCAAACCGAGCGGAGACCGAGCGTCCCGCGCCGACCCGCACGGCCGGGGAGGGCCCGGCGGACGACGACCGGGCGAACGACGGCCCGCAGCCGGAGAACCCCAAGTACGCCGAGAATCATGCCTTCAAGAAGCAGTTGCCGATGGACGGCGACGCACTGTGCCGGGGCACGGCTCACGCGGAGCGGATCGCCAGAGACCTGACCGTCCCCGGCGGCTCGGCACCTCCGCACGCCCAGCGGGTCCTCGACGGGCTGATCAGGCTGGGGTACCCGAAGGAGAGCGTGCACGTCTCCCAGTCGTCGGACCGGGTCCGGTTCACGGTGTCGGTCCCGCAGGCCGGCCCGTGCGTCACCGGAGACATCGTCGCGGGGCAGGGCACGGACGTGTCACCGCATGGCGTGTACATGGAGGGCGGGTGCGTCGAACCGGTCGGCGGGCACTGACTCCAGCGGCAGCGGCCGGAACTCCCGGACCGGCGGCTGGGGCACCTGCGGTCCGGACAGTACGCGCTGCGGCTCCTTCACGCGCCGGCTGAACCAGATCACCTTGCCCTGATCCGTGGCGCAGGTGCCCCAGCTGTCGCTGAGCCTTGCGACCCTCGCGAGTCCGCCCCGGGTGGGGGACGAGGTGTGCAGCCGGGGCAGGGTCCGATCGCGGTCGGAGACGGAGGCGCCCAGATGGCGACCCGTCCAACGCAGCTCGACGACACACGTCTTGTCGCCGTCGACATGGTCGACGACATTGCCGACGAGTTCGTCGACGGCGCTGCACACCGGCGTGACATGGGCGTCGAGACCCCAGTACCTCAGATGCGCCGCGACAATGCGCCGGATCTGAGGAATGCGCTCAGGGGAGGCCGGCACTTCGATTCTGTACTGGCAGGCAACCGGAACATTCATGACCGTGGCTCCTCACCGCGACGGCCCGTCATTCGTAAATGGCCCCCGAGTACGAAGAGTGAGCCTGTGTCGCTTCTGGGTAATCCTCAGGGTGCACCGGCCCTCCGCCGCCCGCAACACGCGGCCGCAAGGGGCCGCACGTATCGCCGGGCTCTTGAGGCCCGCGCACCCGATCCCGCCGGTGGGCCCGGCCGCCCTCCGGCGCAGGCCCCGGGTTCGCCGAACCATCATGGGGCACACATCGACACATATCGCTAGAATTCGAACATGGCTGAGCGGTCCGGCACGCCGACCGCGCCCGCACTTCACGTGGAGACCGATACGGGTTCCACGGTGATGGATCCGACCCGGGCGTATCACGTCGGACGTGACCCCCTGAGCGACATCGTCATCGACGACGCGCGCGTCTCCTGGCACCACGCGGTCCTGCGCACCGTCGACGGGCACTGGACGCTGGCCGACGTGAACAGCACCAACGGCACGTACACCGAGGGCCACCGGATCCACGAGTGGGGTGTCGGTCCCGGCAGCGTCGTCCGCTTCGGCAGCGCGGTGGACGGCCCGCGGATGGTACTGACGGAGCCGGCTCCGGCATCCACCGAATCGCCCGTCGCCGATCCGCGACCCACGAAACCCCCAGCCCACGAACCGCAACCCGCGGAGCCCCCGGCCGCCGAACCGCAACCCGCGGAGCCCCCGGCCCCCGAAGCACACCCTGCCGAACCGCGCCCCGCGGGACTGCCTGCCGTCGGACCGGGGCCCGTCGAGCCGGCAGCGCCCGCCGCGGGGCGGCCGTCCGGCGTCTCGCTGCCCTCCGCCACGGGGACCTTCCGCAGGCCCACCAGCGTGCGGCCGCTGCCGGCCCGCACCGTGCGCATCGGCCGGTCTCCCGACAACGAACTCGTCGTGGACGACCTCGTCGTATCCCGCCGCCATGCCGAACTGCGCTCGCTGCCCGACGGGACGTACGAGATCGTCGACCTCGGCAGCCACAACGGCACCTATCTCAACGGCCTGCCCGTCGGCCGGGCCCCGGTGCTGCCCGGCGACATCGTCGGCATCGGGCACTCCGCGTTCGTCCTCGTCGGCGACGAACTCCAGGAGTTCGTCGACACCGGCGAGGTCTCCCTCGACGTGCAGAGCCTGGCGGTCTCGGTCGACCGGGGCCGCAAGGTACTCCTGGACCATGTCTCCTTCCCGGTGGGCGAGAGATGCCTGCTGGCCGTGGTCGGGCCGAGCGGCGCGGGCAAGTCCACACTGCTGAACGCCCTCACCGGACTGCGCCCCGCCGACCGGGGCACCGTCCTGTACGACGGGCGCGATCTGTATCGCGACTACGCCGAGCTGCGACGACGTATCGGGCTGGTCCCGCAGGAGGACATCCTGCACGCGCAGCTGACGGTGCGCCGCGCCCTCGCCTACGCCGCCGAGCTGCGCTTCCCGCAGGACACCGACCGGTCCGAGCGGGAGGCCCGCGTCACCGAGGTGATCCGGGAACTGGGCCTGGAGCAGCGGGCGGACCAGCCGATCCACAGCCTCTCCGGTGGCCAGCGCAAGCGGGTCAGCGTCGCGCTCGAGCTACTGACGAAACCGTCGCTGCTCTTCCTCGACGAGCCGACGTCGGGGCTCGACCCCGGCATGGACCGCTCCGTGATGCACATGCTCCGCGACTTGGCCGACGACGGCCGCACGGTCGTCGTGGTGACGCACAGCGTGCTCAGCCTGGACGTGTGCGACCGGCTCCTGGTCCTCGCCCCCGGCGGGCGGATCGCCTACTACGGGCCGCCGGCCGACGCCCTCGGCTTCTTCGGTTTCGCACAGTGGCCGGAGGCGTTCGAGGCGTTCGAGGGCGACCGGGGCCGGGACTGGGCGGGGACGTACCGCGCATCACGGTTCAACCGGCAGTACATCGTGGCCTCCACGGCCCAGCCGCGATCGCCGCAGGCAGCGGCGCCCGGGCCGGTGCCGCCACCGCCGAAGAACCAGAGCTGGGGCGCCCAGCTGCGCACGCTGGTACGCAGATACACCGCCGCGCTGAGCGCAGACCGCACCTTCCTCGTCATCATGATCGCCCTGCCGTTCGTCATGGGTGCGATGGCCCGCGCGCTGGCCGGGAGCCGGCTCGACCGGGAGACGGCCGTGAACGCCCTGCTCATCCTGTGCGTCGGCGGCGTGCTCACGGGCGCGGCGAACGCGGTCCGGGAGCTGGTCAAAGAGCGGCCGATCTACCAGCGGGAGCGAGCCGTCGGCCTGTCCAGGTCCGCGTATCTGATGTCCAAGGTCGTGGTACTCGGGGCGATCACCGTGCTCCAGGCAATCGTGCTGACGCTCGTCGCCCTGGCCGGTGTCGACCTCGGCGCCCCGGGCGGCGAGGGCGTCCTGCTGCCGCCGCTGGCGGAGATCACGCTCGCCGTCGCGCTGCTGTCGTTCACCGCGATGATGCTGGGTCTGCTGGTCTCCGCCGTGGTGCGCAAGGAGGAGGTCACGATGCCGCTGCTGGTCCTCCTCGCCATCGTGCAGGTGGTCTTCTGCGGCGCGCTGCTGAAGCTCGACGGTGTGGCGGTCGTCGAGCAGCTGGCGTGGCTCGTCCCGTCCCGGTGGGCGCTGGCGGCGATGGCCGGCACGATCGACCTCGGGCGGATCGTGCCCGGCGAGATGACGGCCGATCCGCTCTTCGAGCATTCGGCGGGCTTGTGGCTGCTCGACATGGGGATGCTGCTGGTGCTGTCGGCGCTGTTCGGCGTCCTCGTCGCCCGCCTGCTCCGCCGCCACGAACCCGCCGTCATGCGGAAGTAGGCCGGGACCGCCATGGCCGGCACCTGGAACTTCCGCGCCACACATGTCGTGCCGCAGTCGGGGATGTACGCCTGGGAGGCACCGGACGTGTCCCGGCCGACCACCCCGCTCGACCCGCTGCTGCCGGTCCAGCTGGCCGAGCGGCGCGGCGACTGGGGCCGGATCGTATGCGCGAACAGCTGGTCCGCGTGGGTCGACGGCCGCCTGCTGGTTCCCGTGCCGCAGGAGCCGCCGGCCGCCGGCCGGCCCCTCGCCCGCACGGAGGACCCACGGCCGCTGCTGGCCAGGATCGGCGACACGCTGGCCCGCTACCGGCGCGCCGTGGAGGACCTGGCGGACGGGCTGTCCGACGGCGAGACGTTCCGCGACCGTACGCGCGGACTGCGGGTGGGGCTGGTGGTGGACGGCGAGGCGGTGTGGCTGTACGACGCGGAGCACGAGCGCTGGGTGTACTGCGACGGGCTCCGGCTGAGCACGTTCGCGACCACGTCCGGCCCGGCGGCGCGCGCGGAGGCGGCGCCTGACGAGGAGGAGTCGGCCGGGCCCGGCCGGGCCCCGCCGCCGGCCGGCGCGCCGGCGGCGGAGCCGACGCGGGTCGTCGCCCCGGAGACCGCCTCACCGCCCGGCGGCCCCGAACCGACCCGCGTGGTTGGCCCCGAGCCACCCGACGGCCACGAACCGACCCCCGTCGCCACGCCCGAGCCACCCAACGGCCACGAACCGGCCGACGGCCACGAACCGACCCGCGTCGTCACGCCCGAGCGGCCCGAGCCGCCCGGCGGAACACCCGGCCACGAGCCCACGCGGATCGTGACTCCCGGAACACCGCCCGCCGCCGGAGACGGGGACGGGGACGGGGACGGGACCCGGCTCGTCGAGTCGGCCCCGGTGCGGGAGGAGGAACGCCCCGATGCGACCCGCGTCGTCGCGAGTCCCGAAGCGAGCGAGGTCGCGGAACCCTCCGGGACACGGGACGAGGACCGGCCCGACGCGACCGGAGTCGCGCGACGGCCCGACCCGGCCCGTGCCCCGGAGGGCCCCGACGTAGGAGGGGCAACAGAACGTGCCGACGGGACACGGGCGGTCGAACAGCCCGACGCACCACAGGTCGTGGAGCCCCCCGACGCAACACGGGCAACGGAACCCGCCGACGGGACCCGCGTCGTCGAACAGCCCGACGCCACCCAGGTCGTGCAGCGGCCGGAGGGGCCGGTCGGCGGGGGCGGTGAGCACTGATGGCGCAGCCTGCCGGCGTGTCAGGCGGCAGGCCGTCCGACCTGGTCGGCCGGCGAGTGGCGGACTACCTGGTGGAGCGCGAGATCGGCCGCGGCGGTATGGCGGTCGTCTACCGCGCCCGCGATCTTCGCCTCGACCGCACCGTCGCCCTGAAACTGCTCGCCCCCGAACTGGCCCGCAACGACACGTTCCGCAGACGGTTCACCCACGAGTCCCGTGTCGCCGCCGCCATCGACCATCCGCACATCGTGCCCGTCTTCGAGGCCGGCGAGACGGACGGTCTGCTCTACATCGCCATGCGCTACGTCGCCGGGCAGGATCTGCGCGTACTGCTCGACCGCATGGGTCCGCTGCCCGCCGTGGCGGCGGGGCGGATCGCCGCGCAGGTCGCGTCCGCCCTGGACGCGGCGCATGCGCACGAGCTGGTGCACCGGGACGTGAAACCCGGGAACATCCTGGTCGCCGAGGGAACGGACAGCGACCACCCCGAACACGTCTATCTCACGGACTTCGGACTGACGAAGAAGTCGCTGTCGCTGACCGGGTTCACGACGGTCGGCCAGTTCGTCGGCACGCTCGACTATGTGGCGCCGGAGCAGATATCCGGGCGGCCGGTGGACGGGCGGTGCGACGTGTACAGCCTCGGCTGCGTCGTCTTCGAGACGCTGGCCGGCGGTCCGCCGTTCCAGCGGGACGACGACATGGCCCTGCTGTGGGCGCACCAGTACGATCCGGCGCCGCCGCTGACCGGCGAGCGGCCCGATCTTCCCCCGGGGGTCGACGGCGTCATGGCGAAGGCCCTTGCCAAGAGCCCCGAGGACCGCTATGGCTCCTGCGGCGAGTTCGTGGCGGCGCTGCGCGCCGCGGCTGCCGCGCCCGCCGCGGACGGTGCAGCCGCGGGGAGCCACCCGGCGACGGTGGCGGCCGGGCGGAGCATGCGGCCCGGTGATGCGGGCCCTCCGCCACAACCGCCGCACTGGGCGCTGCCCGTCTTCCCCGGCCCGGCCGTGGCTCGTGGTCACTGAGAGCGGGGAGGCGCCTGTCCCCGGCGGTGCACGCGTGCGGCGAGGAGCCCGCCGATCAGACCGGTGACCAGCCCCCATGCGGCCGCGAGACCGAGCGCCGGCCACAGGTTCGGCCGCAGCGCCACCTCGCCGGCGAGGTCGCCGCCGAGATCACCGATGCCCAGCAGCGACAGTCCGTAGTGGGCGTAGAGCCGTACGAGCAGGCAGACGGCCAGCACGGTGAGGACGAGGGCGACGGCCATGTGCAGGGCGTGCTGCCACAGTCGTGTCCGGGCCGGTGAGCGGACCGCCATCAGGAAGGCGGCCGCCGTCACCAGCACGACGGCGGCGACCAGCAGCCACCAGGCGCGGCCGTCGCGTTCGGTGAGAGTGGCCAGGTCGAGACGGGACATGTCGCCGGTGCGGAGCACCTCGTCGAGGAGTTGCGGCATCGGCAGGCCGAAGGGCCCTTCCACCTTGCCCTCCCATGACGCGCCGAGGCCGAGTGTGAGGGCCAGCCAGGCCAGGTTCGGCAGACCGAGGAAGATCACGGCGAAGGTCTCGGCGGTGCTGTCGCGGGTCAGAGCGACCACGACGCCGATGACGACGCCGACCGCGACGTAGGCGAGCAGCAGGGCGACCATCGCGTACGCGGCCGGGCGCACCGATTCCTGGAAGCGCAGCAGCCGGGCGGGCAGCGGGGCGCCGCGCGACACCAGGACCGCCAGGACGAGCACGCCGGCCAGCCACAGCAGGCCGAAGACGAGCGTGAGCGGCAGGTCCGTGCGGAAGCCGACGCGCGGACCGGCGTCCAGCAGCTCTTCCAGGAACCCGCCGGTGGGGTCCTCGACGGGGATGACGAAGGTGTGGTGTGCGAGGGCGCCGAGGCCGATGAGGGCGAGCAGCCACAGGACGGCGATCCTGCCGGCCCAGCCCGCCAGTTCGCGCGCGGAGGCGACGGCCCGGTGGCGCAGCGGCCGCAGGAAGCCGGCGGCGACGGTGAGGGCTCCGGCGAGGGCCACGGAAAGCGGGAGAGCGGTGAGCCCGGCCCTGGTCTCGGCGATCAGGCCGGCGTCTCCGGCGACTTCCACGATGCCGCCGGCCGCCAGCACGACGATCGCCGCGACGACCGGGAGGAAGCCGCCGTCCGGCAGGTCCGCCGCCCCGGCCGCCCACAGTCCGAGTGCCGCGGTGGCGGCCATGACGACGAGGCCGCCGAGGACCGCGGCCAGTGCGTGGGGCCAGCCATGGGCCGGACGGGTCGAGCTGCCTGTGCTGGTGGGTGCCTGCTGACTCACGCTGCCACGCTATGCACGGCAGGTGGGGTCCGCTCCTCGGGTGGTCCGACCGCGTCCGCTTGCGGATGCCCCCGACCGGAGGAAGACAATGGGGCGTATCGGTAACGACGGAAGAAGACGCCCCCTTCCTTCCGCCTCCCCACGCCAGGGAAGAAGAACCCGTGAGTGCCGAACCTCCGTCCTCCGACCGCCCGACCGGTCCTCCCTCGGGTCCGCTCTCGGACCCGTCGCAGCCCGGCGCCACTCCTCCGCCGCCGCCACCGCCATCAGGGCCGTCCGAGCCCGGTCCGCCCGGCCCCCCGGGCGGACCGGGCAGTGGTCCGGGCGGTGGTCCCGGCGGGACCGGGCCCGGCGGTTCGCGCGAGGGTCCGGGCCGGCCCTGGTGGCGGTCCGTGCCCGGGATCGCCACGATCGCCGTCGCACTCGTCGTCGCCGTGGTCCTCGCCGTGGTGCTCACCCGACCGGACGGCGGCGCCGGACCGGAGGCCGGCGGCAGCGGGGAGGTCTTCCTGCAGGCCGCGGGCTCGACGGGGCCCGACCCCTTCACCGAGTCGACGGCGAAGGAGAGTTCACCGCCTGCCTCCACTCCCGCCGCCGAGCCCGGCGGGTCCACCGCAAGCCCCAACGTCACCCGCAGCATCGAGGGATCCGCCCCGGGGCTGTACGGCGGCACCCTCAAGGTGGCCAGCTGCGACGTGGAGCAGCAGATCAGGGCGCTCGGCGAGGACCCGGCCAAGAACCGGGCCTTCGCCGAGGTCCAGCGGATCGAGCCGGCCCGTGTTCCGGCGCTGCTGCGGTCGTTCACCCCGGTACAGCTGCGGATGGACACCCGGGTGACCAACCACGGCTACCAGGACGGCGAGCCGACCGCTTATCAGGCGGTACTCCAGGCCGGCACGGCGGTGCTGGTCGACGACCGCGGGGTGCCCAAGGT
Organism: Streptomyces sp. NPDC048389; assembly: GCF_040706335.1. Classification (NCBI taxonomy): domain Bacteria; kingdom Bacillati; phylum Actinomycetota; class Actinomycetes; order Kitasatosporales; family Streptomycetaceae; genus Streptomyces; species Streptomyces sp. NPDC048389. The sequence continues at coordinate 17,744 of NZ_JBEZKP010000031.1, forward strand.
CCGCTGTGCCTGCGGCAATCCGCTGACGCCGCCCGTCGCACAACAGGACCCGCGGACGACCGGTGACCCGTGGCCCGGCTACCGTGCCTCGAACGTCGTCGTCGTCGCGCCGGCGGACCGGCCCGTCAAGGAGTTCGTCCTCCGCGACGGCGACGGATGGATCAAGCGTCCCGCGGGCGACACCGGCACCCGGGACGAGGAGACGAAGCCCCCCTCGGGCGAGCCCTCGCCGTCCGCGGACACCTCCCCCTCCGACGAGACCACCCCGCCCTCCGGCCGGCCGTCCGAGCCGCCGGCATCGGAGCCTCCTCCGCAGGAGCCGCCGCCCGAGTCGGACCCGGCGCCCGAGAGTCCTGCCGAACCCGAACAGCCCCCGTCCGAGCCGGCTCCGGAGTCCGGCGCCGACTCCCCCGACGGCCCTGCCCCCGACGGGCCCGCTCCGGACGAACCCGCCCCGGTGGCCCCCGGGCCGGGCGGGACGGCGCCCTGACGGCGGGACGCTTAGCAGCAGGCCGCCGCACCGCGCAAGGGGCCGTGGACAGCCGTCCACGGGCGAGGCTATGGGTCGCGTCACCATTCCTCGCCGCACGGGCCGTTCCTACGGTGACCGGAATCGTTCCGTCGCCTGTGGGAGGTCCCGATGCCACCGCGTCAACGCCGAGAACGCCCGTGCGGGCGTGCCCGTGTACGGGCGACCGTCCACCGCCTGGGCCGCAGCGCCGGCCGTCTGGGCACCGCACTCGCCGTGGCCGCCGGTGGCCTGCTCCTCTCCCCCGCGCCCGCCGCCCAGGCGGCCGCCGGCCTGGAGCGCGTCGCCGACTTCGGTGCCGACCCGGGAAACCTGGACATGTACGTCTACCGGCCTGCCTCCCCGGCACCGGATCCGGCGGTCGTGGTGGCTCTGCACGGCTGCACGCAGAGCGCCCGGGTGTACGCCGACAACGCGGGGCTCACGGCCTTCGCCGACCGCCACGGCTTCCTGCTCGTCTTCGCCGGCACGACGTCGGCGAACAACGTCAGCAGCTGCTTCAACTGGTTCCAGGCGACGGACAACCGCCGCGGGCAGGGCGAGGCGGCGTCCATCCGGCAGATGGTCGCGCACGCAGAGACCGCGTACGGCGCCGACCCGGCGCGCACCTTCGTCACCGGCCTGTCCGCGGGCGGCGCGATGACCTCGGTCATGCTCGCCGCCTACCCGGACGTCTTCGAGGCGGGCGCGGTGATCGCGGGTCTGCCGTACGACTGCACCAGGGACACCGGCCCGTTCGTCTGCATGAACCCGGGCACGGACCGTACGCCGGAGGTGTGGGCTCAGCGCGTGCGGGACGCGTACCCCTCGTACGCCGGACCGTGGCCGCGGGTGGCCGTCTGGCACGGCGACGCCGACGGCACGGTCGCCCCGGTGAACGCCCGCGAGCTGCGGGACCAGTGGACCGCCGTGCACGGGCTCGGCCAGACGCCTGACAGGACGTCGGTGATCGGCCCGAGCGGCACGCGCAGGGAGCAGTATCTGGACGGCAGCGGCAATGTCGCCGTCGAGGTCGACCGGGTGCCGTCGATCGGGCACGGGACGCCGGTGGACCCGGGCAGCGGCCCGCAGCAGTGCGGGCGGACCGGCACCGCGCACTTCATCGACTCCATCTGCTCCAGCCTGTGGGTCAGCGGGTTCTTCGGGCTGACCGGTGACGTCGACGACCCGGGCCCGGGCCCCGACCCCGATCCCGGTGATCCGGAGGCACCGGTGTGCTGGACCGACAGCAACTACGCGCATGTCCGGGCGGGCCGGGCGACGACCGCCGGCGGCTACACGTACGCGAAGGGCTCCGGTCAGTACATGGGTCTCTACAACACCTTCGTCACGCACACCCTCAAGGAGTCGCCGGCCGGGCACTACGTCGTCGCCGACGGCAGTTGCCCCTGACCGGCCGCGCACTCCACCTTTCCGCCATTTCCGACCAGGAGGCCCTTCCGTGCCGTTCGCCCTTCCGCCAGGCATCCTTTCCGCACGCCGCAGACGGTCCGGTACGACCGCACGCGCCGCACGCGCCGTCACCGGGGCCGCGCTGCTGCTCGGGCTGACCGCCGTCCCCGCCGCGGAGGCCGGGGAGGCCCCGGAGGTCCGGGATCCGGGACACTGCGCACACCGGCACACACTGCGGGTGCCCGGCGCCGAGCATCAGGAACTGTCCTGCCTCGACGAGTTGACCACGGCCGGGACGGTCGCCTCCGGGCACACCGACCAGGCCGACTGGGCGGGCCTGACACCGGCGGGGCTCGAAACTCCCCGTGGCGTCCCCGGCATCCAGATCGACGGCTACTTCCCCGACGGCTCGGCCACGAACACCAACCACGGCTGGATGCACGACTCCCAGTTCGTCATCCGGCTGCCCGACCGCTGGAACGGCGGCCTGGTCGTCGCCGGGTCCCCCGGCGTACGTGAGCAGTACGCCAACGACCGGGCGATCGCCGACTGGGTACTCGCCCGCGGCTACGCCTTCGCCGCGACCGACAAGGGCAACACCGGTGCCGCGTTCCACCGGGACGGGCGGCGCCCCGGCGAGGCGATCGCCGAGTGGAACGACCGGGTCACCCAACTGACCAGGGCCGCCCGTACGGTCGTCGCCCAGCGCTACCACCGTCCACCGCGGCACACCCTCGCCACCGGCATGTCCAACGGCGGATACCTGGTGCGCTGGCAACTGGAGAACCGGCCCGAGCTGTACGACGGCGGGGTGGACTGGGAGGGCACCCTGTGGCGCACCGACGGCCCGAACCTGCTGACGTTCCTGCCGCCCGCGCTGCGTGCGTACCCGGTGTACGCGGCGAGCGGCGTCGGTGCAGGGCAGGCGCACCGGGAGATGGTCACGGCCGGATATCCGGCGGGCTCCGAGTTCCTGTGGCCGTACCACCACCGGTACTACTGGGACGTGACGCAGCGGATCTACCGCGAGGAGCTGGACCCCGCTTTCGACGGGGCGACGGAGGCCGGGACACCGTTCTGCGCGCCGGGGACGCCCGCCTGCGACGCGGACTACGACTACGCCTCCCGGCCCCGGGAGGTGCACCGGGCCGTGGACCGGATCGCGCTGACGGGCCGGATCGGCAAGCCGCTGATCACGCTGCACGGCACGCTGGACGTGCTGCTGCCCATCGGTCGGGGGTCGGACGTGTACGCGCGCATGGTCCGCGACGCCGGGCGGGACGGGCTCTTCCGCTACTACCGCATCGAGGGCGGGACGCACGTCGACTCGTTGTACGACGTCTTTCCGGATCGGCTGCGGCCGTTGGCGCCGTGCCACCGCTCGGCGTTCGCGGCGATGGAGGACTGGATCACGCAGCGCGGCACGCCGGCGGCGAGCCACACGGTGGCCCTGCCGGGAGAGGGGCGGGATCCGCTCACCGAGTGCACGCTGGGACGCCGGTAGCGGCGGCGGGCAGCGGTACGGCTCGGGACGCGCCGTCGACCAGGGGCCTTCCCCGGCGTCGACCGGTCCGCTGCCGCTGAGCACGCTGTACGCGATGCGGGACGCGCAGGTCCGGTGCGTCCGGCCGCAGGTGCGCGACAGCTGGTGACGGCCGCAGCCGTTCGGCCGTCTGTGCTGCCACCGGCGGATATATCGCTGAGATTGGGTACCCGCTATGCATGGTCACTTTCAACCAGTCGGCCCAGGGCGTCGAGACCGTCTTCATGGCCGCTGACGGAGCCCCTGCGGCGATCATCTTCGGACTGATCGTGATCGGGCTGTTGGTGCTGCTCGTATGGGTCGTGTGGCAGGTGGGCGCGCGGCGTCGGCGCGACGCGCCGCCGTCGGAGGAGGAGCAGCCGAGGCGCCCCGATCACCAGACCCACTACGAGACCCGTCTGGAGCCCGACGACTTCGACCCGAGCGAGGGCCGTGAGGTCCCGGGCCGGCTGACGCCCCACGAACTCCACGGCTACGGCAACATGGGGGCGCGGCCGGCACCCGAGAAGAAGCCGCCGCGGGACTCGGACGACGGCGGCGGCGCGTTCGGCAGTGGCGGCCACGGCGGCTGAGGCGCCCGGCACCCCGGCGCCGTCGGCCGGCGGCGTTCCGCGCTGCCCTCCACAGGTGTCCGCACCACGGGAGGTCCGACAGGAAGTCCGGACTACCGCAGGTAGTCCGGACTACCGTCGGGATTCGGATCAGGTCGTCGGCAGGGTGCGGACCGCCGTCGGTCATCAGGGTGCGGACCGCCGTCGGTCATCAGGGTGCGAACCGCCGTCGGGCTCTGACCGATCGCCGCGGCGCATGACGGCCGCCGGCACCAGCCAGCAGAGCATGAGCGCCCCGACGAGGGCGGCGGCCATCACCAGCGCTGCCGTGTCGCTGATCGCGGGCACGCTGCGCAGTACGAGCAGCAGGGCCAGCCCCACCATGCCGAGCAGCAGCACGACGCCCGCGAAGGTGAGCCGGGAACCCCACCGGGCCGCCTCGAACTTCAGTCCGCGGCCGGTGACCATGCGGTGGATGCCGACGGGCGCGACGAGTACCCCGATGGCGGTCGCCCCCAGCAGCAGACAGGCGACGTACACGGCACGGTCCACGTCGCCGAGGGCGGTGAAGAGCGGCGTGAAGGCCACGGCCAGCAGGAAGACGAAGAGCAGCTGGACGCCCGCGAGGACGACCCTCACCTCGCGCAACAGCTCCCCCCACAGCCGGTCCAGGCGTTCCCCCTCGCTCTCACGACGCTCTCCCGGGCCGGTGCGAGCCATCCCCCACGGCCCGCCGCCGCTCAGCACGGTCCGGGGTCCTGCTCGCCGCCGCGTACCCGGCGCCGGCCGGAGAACCGTTTGGACCATCGGCAGACGAGTACCAGAAGACCGACCAGGGTCAGCGCCCATGTAGTGGCGAACGCCCAGATGAGGCCGGGCGCCGAGGTGGACGCCGCCATCACCAGCAGGACGCATGTCAGGGTCGCCAGCCCGCTCACTGCGGCGGCGAGCAGATGCGTGCGGAACCCGTGGGTGATCCGCGCGAGCGGCGGGCCGGGACTCATCGTCCGCAGGCGGCGGTCCAAGAGTTCGTCGGCGCGCAGATCCCGTTCGATCTCGGCGAGGATCATCCGCTCCGGCTCGGAGAGTCCGGGTCCGTCCATGACTGGCACCTCCGTACGCTGTCAGCGGCGTGTTCAGTCCTCGCCCCGGACGATATTCGCTTCCGGGTTGTTCTTCTCCGTCTGCCGGTCGGGCTCGCGCCCCTGCGTCACCACTGCGGGCCTGCAGGTACGCACTCGTTCCCGCTCGGAGATTCGGCTGCTGATCCTTCCGGTGTCGGCCCGGCTCTCCACGGCAGACACCTCCTCTTGTTGCTCGGTACCGGCAAGGGGGCCGGCGGTGCCACGTTTCTGTCCTCGCGAGTACCCGGTCCGCCCCGTATCAGTCACCCGTGGCCGGGCCGTGTACGAGTGCTTCGGCGGGCCGTCGAGGGGCACCCGGCCCGTATGTCGAACTCTCATTCTCCGCGCGCGGCCGACCGGACGCACCGGCGTACGCGCACGACGGATTCACACTGGATACGCACCGGCGGCACCACGTCCTACCCTCCCCTGACGGCCGACCTCGAGGTCGATGTGGCCGTCGTGGGCGGCGGGGTCGCCGGGCTGAGCACGGCGTGGGAGCTGACCCGTGAGGGCGGCCGGTCGGTGGTGGTGCTCGAGGCCGACCGGATCGCGGCCGGTGTCACGGGCTTCACGACGGCCAAGGTGACGGCACAGCACGGCATGCTCTACGACCGGCTGCGGCGGACCAGGGGTGCCGCGGGCGCCCGGCTGTACGCGCAGTCCCAGCAGGCGGCCGTCGAGCGCGTGGCGGAGGTCGCCTCCGTACTCGACGTCGAGTGCGAGTTCGAGCGCGGCCCGTCCTTCGTCTACGCCAGGGACCGGGCGGAGCGCGCGGCCCTGAAGAGCGAGGCCGAGGCCGAGGCGGAGGCGGGGCTGGACGCGGCGTACGTGGAGGAGACCGGACTGCCGTACCCGGTCGCGGGGGCGGTACGCGTGGCGGACCAGGCCCAGTTCCATCCCCGTAAGTACCTCCTCGGTCTGGCGCGCGACCTGACCGCGTACGGCAACACCATCCACGAGCGGACCCGGGTGACCGGCCTGCGCGAGGGCACGCCCTGCCGGCTCACCACGGAGGGCGGTCACACGGTGACCGCTCGCGATGTCGTGGTCGCCACGCACTTCCCCGTCTTCGACCGGGCGCTGCTGTTCGCTCGGATGTCGCCGCGGCGGGAGCTGGTCGTGGCCGCGCCACTGCCCGCCGACCGCGACCCGGGCGGCATGTACATCACCGAGGAGGGCGCGAAGCGGTCGGTGCGCACGGCGCCGCTGGACGACGGCCGGCGGCTGCTGATCGTGACCGGGGAGTCCTTCACTCCCGGAACGGCGGACGTCCCGGAGCGGATCGGGATCCTCGACGAGTGGATGCACGCGCACTTCGCCGTGGAGGAGACCATGTACCGCTGGGCGGCGCAGGACAACGACCCGAGCGACCGGGTGCCGTTGATCGGGCCGTTCCATCCGGGCGCCCGGCACACCTATGTGGCGACCGGCTTCGGCGGCTGGGGCATGAGCGGCGGCGTGCTGGCCGGGCGGCTGCTGACGAGTCTGATCTGCGCGGTGAAACCCCCGTGGACGGACCTGTACGACCCGCGGCGGCTGTGGAGCACCCTGCGGGAGGCGCCGACCCTGCTCTCCCAGCAGGCGGAGGTCGGCAAGCACTTCGTCGGCGACCGGCTGCGGACCACCCATGTGGACTCCGTCTCGGACATCGCGCCGGGGAGCGGTGCGGTGGTGCGCCTGAACGGTCAGCGCTGCGCCGTCCACCGCGACGACGACGGCGTCTGCCACGCGGTCTCCGCCCGCTGCACCCATCTGGGCTGCCTGGTGGCGTTCAACGAGGCGGAACGCAGCTGGGACTGCCCCTGCCACGGCTCGAGGTTCGGCGTGGACGGCTCGGTGCTGCACGGTCCGGCGGTCCGGCCCCTGGAGCAGCGGAGCGTCGACGGCCCCGACGCTCCGGACAGCCCCGAAAGCACCGACGGCCCTGACGGCGCCGTCGGCTCCTGAACGACCGGACCGCAGGATCCGCCACAGACTGGTAGGAAGAGAACAAAACGTCACCACCCGACCGGAAGGGCTGCGGCGTGGACGCAACCAGCCGACCGGAGACCTCGGGCGCCCCGACCGGTGAGGGCGCCCATCACTCCACGGTCACCCTGCACGTCAACGGAGTCAGGCACACCCTGGCACTCGACAACCGCACCACCGTCCTGGACGCCCTGCGCGAGCATCTGGACCTGACGGGCCCCAAGAAGGGGTGCGATCACGGCCAGTGCGGCTCGTGCACCGTGATCGCCGACGGCCGGCGGGTCAACAGCTGTCTGATGCCGGCCGTGTCCCACGACGAGGCGCACATCACCACGGCGGAAGGGCTCGCGCCCGGAGGCGGACTCCATCCCGTGCAGGAGGCGTTCGTCGCCAAGGACGCCCTCCAGTGCGGCTACTGCACTCCGGGTCAGGTCTGCTCCGCGGTCGCGATGCTGGCCGAGGCCGCCGACGGCCGGCCCTCCCTGGTGACCGGCCCCCGGAAGGCGGACGGGCCCGTGGAACTGACCCGACAGGAGATCAGCGAGCGCATGAGCGGCAATCTCTGCCGCTGCGGCGCGTACACCAACATCGTGTCGGCCATCGAGGACGTGACCCTGTGAAGCCCTTCGCCTATGTCCGACCCGGCACGGCCGCGGAGGCGGTCGCCGCGTTCGCCGCGCACACCGGGGCGCAGTACCTCGCGGGCGGCACGAACCTGGTCGACCTGATGAAGCTCGGGGTCGCGACGCCCGACGTGCTCATCGACGTCAGCCGGCTGCCGCTCGACACGGTGGAGGGCGTGCCGGGAGGCGGCCTCCTGATCGGCACGGCCGTGCGCAACAGCGACCTCGCGGCCCATCCGGCGGTGCGTACGCGCTACTTCGCGCTGTCGCAGGCGTTGCTCGCCGGGGCCTCCGGCCAGCTGCGCAACGCGGCGACGACCGGCGGGAACCTGCTGCAGCGCACCCGCTGCCCGTACTTCCAGGACATCTCCAAGCCCTGCAACAAGCGGGCGCCGGGCACCGGCTGCCCCGCCAGGGAAGGTGTCCACCGCGACCTGGCCGTACTGGGCCACTCCGAGCACTGCGTAGCCACGCACCCCTCGGACATGGCCGTGGCACTGGCCGCGTTCGACGCCACGGTCCATCTGCACTCGACCGACGGGGACAGGTCGCTGCCGGTCACCGAGTTCCACCGGCTGCCCGGGGACCGCCCCCAGGTGGACACCGAACTCCGTGCCGGCGAGCTGATCACGAGCGTGGAGCTTCCGCCGGTGCCACCAGGCGCGCGGTCGGCCTACCGGAAGGCGCGCGACCGTGCCTCGTACGCCTTCGCACTCGTCTCCGTCGCGGCGGTCCTCGCGGTCGAGGACGGGCGGGTCCGGCACGCGGCGCTGGCTTTCGGCGGCCTCGCCCACCGGCCCTGGCGCGCCCGTCGGGCGGAGGAGCGACTCGCCGGTGCCCCGGTCGGCCGGGAGACGTTCCTCCGGGCGGCGGAGGCGGAGCTGGTGGCAGCGCGGCCGCTGCGGGACAACGCGTACAAGGTGCGGCTCGCACGCAATCTGGCGGTCGACGTGCTCGGCCGGCTGGCCGCAGGAACCGACGACACCGGGGAGCCGTCGTCATGAGCCGGGCCGCCACGGTGCTGGGCGCCCCCGTGGAACGGCGGGAGGCCCGGGACAAGGCGGCGGGCCGCGCGCGTTACGCCGCCGAGCACACACCGTCGGGCTGCGCGTACGGCTGGCCGGTGCCCGCCACCGTCGCCAGGGGCCGCGTGGCGGCACTCCACACGGACGAGGTGCTGGAGCTGCCCGGGGTCGTGGCGGTGCTCACCCACGAGAACGCGCCCCGTCTCGGGGAGCCGGACGATCCGACGCTCCGGCTCCTCCAGGACGACCGTGTCCCGCACCGCGGCTGGTACATCGCCCTGGTCGTGGCCGACAGCCTCGAGAACGCCCGCGCGGCAGCGACCGCGCTGCGCGTCGACTACGAGACCGAGGAGCACGACGTACGGCTCACCGCCGGGCACCCGGGGCTGTACACGCCCGAGGAGGCCAACGGCGGTTTCCCGGCGGTACGCGAACGGGGCGACTTCGAGGGCGCGTACGAAGCGGCCGATGTCCGTGTCGACGCCTCGTACGGCATCACCGCCCTGCACAACCATCCGATGGAGCCGCACGCCGCCACGGCCCACTGGCACGACGGCCGGCTGACCGTGTGGGACTCCAGCCAGGGTTCCGGTTCGCTACGGGACGCCCTGGCTCAGCTGTTCGGGCTGGACAGGAAGCAGGTCACCGCGGTGTCGGAGCACGTCGGCGGCGGCTTCGGGTCCAAGGGGACGCCGCGGCCGCCGGTGGTGCTCGCCGCGATGGCGGCCCGCCACACCGGGCGTCCCGTCAAGGTGTCCCTGCCGCGGCGCCAGATGCCCGCGGTCGTCGGCCACCGCGCGCCGACGCTGCATCATGTCCGGCTCGGCTCCGGCGCCGACGGCCGGATCACGGCACTCGCCCACGAGGTGGTCACCCAGACCTCGCGGGTGAAGGAGTTCGTGGAGCAGGCCGCGGTCCCCGCCCGGGTCATGTACGCCTCCCCCGGCAGCCGTACGGCGCACCGGGTGGCCGCCCTCGACGTGCCGACGCCGTCGTGGATGCGGGCCCCCGGCGAGACACCCGGGATGTACGCCCTGGAGTGCGCGATGGACGAACTCGCCCTCGCCGCGGGGCTGGACCCCGTCGAGCTGCGGCTGCGCAACGAACCGGAGACCGAACCGGACTCGGGCCTGCCGTTCAGCAGCAGGCACCTCGGCGAATGCCTCCGCCTGGGGCAGGAGCTCTTCGGCTGGCGGCACCGCGCCACCGCCCCGGGGGTCACGAGGGAGGGCGACCTGCTGCTCGGCACCGGTGTCGCGGCGAGCACCTATCCCGTGCTGGTCGCGCCGTCGTCCGCGACGGTCCACGCGGGCCGCGACGGAAGCCGTCTGATCCGGGTCAACGCCACCGACATCGGCACCGGCGCGCGGACCGTGCTGGCGCAGATCGCCGCGGAGGCGCTGGACGTGCCCCTGGAGTCGGTGTCCGTCGAGATCGGCAGCTCGGACCTGCCGCAGGCCCCGCTGGCCGGCGGCTCCTCGGGCACGGCCTCGTGGGGCTGGGCGGTCCACAAGGCGAGTTCGCAGCTCGCGGAGCGCCTCGCGGTCCTGGGCGGGGAGCTGCCGCCGGAGGGGGTGACCGTCAGGGCCGACACGAGGGCGGAGACCGGGGCGGAGCCCGCCCACGCCCGGCACGCGTTCGGCGCCGTGTTCTGCGAGGCGCAGGTCGACACGGTCACGGGCGAGGTGGCGGTTCGCCGGATGCTCGGCGTGTACGCGGCGGGCCGCATCCTCAACGCCCGTACCGCTCGCTCCCAGTTGATCGGCGGGATGACGATGGGCATCGGGATGGCGCTGATGGAGGGCAGCACGATGGACGAGCGCTTCGGGGACTACGCGGAGTGCGACCTCGCGATGTACCACGTGCCCGTCTGCGCCGACGTCCACTCGATCGACGCCCGGTGGATCGACGAGGACGACCCGCACCTCAACCCGATGGGCAGCAAGGGCATCGGCGAGATCGGCATCGTCGGCACTGCGGCGGCCGTGGCGAACGCGGTGCGCCATGCGACGGGCGTCCGGCTGAGGGATCTGCCGCTCACCCCGGACAAGGTGCTGGAGTCGCTCCAAGGTCCGGCGGCTACCGGGGGCCGAGGCCGCTGACGCAAGCGGCGCGTTGGAGCACGTCGACGAGCATCGGGAGGGTGAGCCGCCCGGTGAACACGTTGCGCCTGCTGGGGTGGTAGCAGCCGAGCAGGTGGAGTCCGGGCCGGCCGTCACCGCCGGGCAGTACGACGCCGCCGCCGGGCAGTACGACGTGGGCGCCGTGGCCGAACGCGGGTCGCGGCCGGGGCAGCCGGTAGCCGGCGGCCTCCAGAACGGGCAGCAGCGCCTGCCATCCGAACCCGCCGAGGACGACGACGGCACGCAGACCGGTCAGCAGGGACAGCTCCCGGGCGAGCCACGGGCGGCAGGTGTTCCGTTCACCGGGCGTGGGCCGGTTCTGCGGCGGGGCGCAGTGGACGGGCGCGGTGACGCGAACGCCGTGCAGGACGAGTCCGTCGCCCCGGTGCGTGGACGTCGGCTGCGAGGCGAGGCCGACGGCGTGCAGGGCGTCGAAGAGCACGTCCCCGGAGTCGTCACCGGTGAACATACGGCCGGTGCGGTTGCCGCCGTGCGCGGCAGGGGCGAGTCCGACGACGGCGAGCGACGCGTCGGCGGGTCCGAAGCCGGGTACCGGCCTGCCCCAGTACTCCCGGTCGGCGAAGGCCGCCCGCCGGGTCCGGGCGACCTGTTCCCGCCAGGCCACCAGCCGCGGGCAGGCTCTGCACCGGCTGACGGCCGCGTCCAGCTCGCCGAGGCCGGCGCAGTGCGGGGCCGTGCGGGCCGGGAAGTCGTCGTCCGCCGGTTCGGCGTGCGGGGCGGGCATCGGGGGGCCGGTCATGGGTCCACGCTAGGGCTTGTGCGGCGGTGGGGCCGGGTCAGGCCGGGGCCGACCAGCGGGCGGCGAGGAGCAGTGCGATGTCGTCGGGTCGTTCCGCGGTCTGCCGGGCCTGGTTGATCAGCCGGTCGGCGGTGTCCGCCAAGGGGACGGAACCCATGTCGGAGAGTGTGCGGCGCAGCCGCTCGATGCCCAGGTCGATGTCGGTCCCCGGCTGTTCGACGAGGCCGTCGGTGAAGAGGGCGAGCACCGCGCCGGGTTCCAGGGTCAGTTCCGTCGCCGGATAGACGGCGTCGGCGTCGACGCCCAGGACCACGCCGCCGGGCAGGTCGAGGACCTCCGTCCTCCCGTCCGGGTGGCGCAGCAGCGGCTGGAGGTGGCCCGCTCTGACGGCCTGGGCCCGGCCCGTGGCCGGGTCGAGGACGATGTAGAAGCAGCTGGCGAACAGGCCGGGGTCGAGGTCGATCATCAGCCGGTTGGTGCCGCTCACCACCTCCACGGGGGTGTGACCGCTGACGGCAAGTGCCCTGACCGCGCTGCGCAGTTGTCCCATGGTGGCGGCGGCCTGCACTCCGTGTCCCTGTACGTCGCCGATGATCAGGGCCGGTACGCCCCCGGTGTCGATGACGTCGTACCAGTCGCCGCCGACGTCCATGCCCTGTGTGCCCGCGAGATACCGGCCCACGGTGTCGAGCTGCCGGACCACGGGGAGCCGGTGCGGCAGCAGGGCGTCCTGGAGACCCCGGGCGAGGGCCGCCTCCGAGTCGTAGCGCCGGGCGCGTTCGAGAGCCTGGGCGATGAGTCCCGCGAGCGCGGTGAGGACTGTGCGCTCCTCCGGGCTGAAACCGCGGGGCTGGTCGAATCCGAGGATGCACGAGCCGACGGGGCGGCCGGAGGCGATGAGCGGCAGAAAGGCCCTGGCACCGACGTGGGCGTCGAGGGGGATGCCGGGGTAGGCGCCGGCGAGATGCCGCATCGACTCGAAGAAGAGGGGACGGCCGGAGGTGAGGGTCTCGACGCCCGGGAGTTTCGCGTCGAGCCCGACGCCTTCGAAGCGGTCGAGGAACCCTTTGGGGAACCCGGTCTCCCAGGCGAGGTGGAGATGACGGTTGCTCAGCATGTAGATCGCCAGCTGGCGGCCTCCGAAGGCGGGCAGCAGCTCCTCGGTCACCACGGCGGACACCTGACGGGCCGTGACCGCCTCGGTCAGCGCGATGGCGAGGGCTACGGGGCGGTACAGGGCCACGGCACGGTCCGCCGGCGACCCGGCACCGGGGCTGACCATCGAGCTCGGGGCGTAGGCGGGCTCCTCTGCGCGGGTGAGGGTCACGGTCAGCCCCTCGACGTCCGGATAGAGGGCGACGGAGAGCCACGCGTCGGGGTGCCGGACCAGGAACCGCACCGGGTCGGCGGACAGCAGCGCGGCCCGGTAGTGGTCCTCGTGGGCGGGCCCGAACAGATCGGCGGCCTCCCACAGGACACGCCCGGTCAGGTCGGCCCGCTGCCGGCCGAGGAACCGCTCCGCGACCTCGTTCATGTAGGTGATCCGGCCGAGGCGGTCGAGCGAGCACACGCCGAAGGGGAGCCGGTCGGCGGATTCGGCGACGACCGGACCGGCGCCGAGGTCGATGAGGTAGCCGGTCAGATGCGTGGCACCCGATTCGTCGGTGCCGCGGCTGCGGCGGCCCGTCAGTTCAACCAGATGAGGTCGGCCGTCGGCGCCCTGCAGCCGCATCCGGCGGGTCACCGGCTGGTCGGACTCCGCGGACCTTCGCCCGAGGGCCCACAGTCCGTAGGCGTCCTCCGGTTCGATCCGCGCGGCCACCGCCTCCACGGTGAGAGGAAGCTCCTCCTGCCGTACGGCGAGGATGGCGCGCCAGCCCTCGTCACCGGTGACGGTGCCGGCCTCGAGGTTCCAGTCGAAGGCGCCGATGCGCAGCGGCGGTGAGCCCGGGGACTGCAGGGTCACGGCCAGTGGTTCCGCGTCCCACTCGATACGCGGCCGGTGCGGGGCCATGGCCGCCAGCGTGGCGCCGAGCCGGGTGCCGACCTCATGGATGCGCCGCCGGTCGGCGTCGGAGACCGGTATGCCGGGGGTGGCCGGCCGGAGCACCCCGAGCACGCCGAAGCATTCGCGCCCGTGGGAGACCGGTACGTACAGCGAACCGAAGGGGAACGGCAGGCCGGCCATGAGCTGCGGGTAGCGGCGCATGGCCTCCTCCGCGTCGCCCAGGTAGACGGGCTGTCCGGAGCGGTAGACGTCCGAGTGGGGGAACGGGCGGTTCACATGCATGGTCCACCAGTGGCGGAAGAGGTTGAGCGGCAGGCCCGCGATCACGGCGAGCCGCAGCTGCTCCGGCGAGCGGGACCGCAGGTAGAGGCCGCCCGCGAAGCCTCCGACGGCCTCGACGGCGCTCACCTCCGCCTGGGCGAGGACCATGGCGAGTTCGTTCGTCCGCGGGCCCCTCCCATCCCTGCCCACGGGGTCCGGGCCGTGCTCGGCGGGCGGCCCCGGCCCGCCCTTGCCGTTCGAGGTCACCCTGCCAGCATGCTCCCCGGCGGCCGGGCGGCGCATCTCCGTGGCGATGCCCGGCCGCGCCTCCGCCGGCGCACGGCCGGGAGCGGCGACCCGGCTGGGGAAGGCGGCACGGCCGACGGGCACGGCTTCCCCTGTCGCCGGAGCGGCACGGACGGTCCCGGACCGCCCGTCTGCGGAGCGGCACGGACGGCCCGGGCTCCCGTACGCGGGAGCGGCACAGCCGGTACGGGACTCCCGGTCGGCAGAGGAGAGCGGAGGGCCCCGGCTCCGGCCCGCCGGAGCGGCCGAGGGAGCGTCTGCCGTGCGGACGAGCACGCTGACGGACCGGGCAGGTGGGCTATGTTGAGCACGGGCTGGACACAGAAGGGGGCACACCGGTGCCATCAGGGCAGCAGGAACGTGCGCAGGCCGCCGCGATCACCCCGGGCGGGCCGACGGAGGAGCAGGAGCCCGCTCCTGCGGAGCGGGTGCTCGCACTGCTCGGCGGCCATCGTCTCTCCCCCGGCCAGAGGCGCATCGCCCAGTACATCATCGACCACCTGCCCGAGTCCGCGTTCCTGTCCATCACCGACCTCGCGGAACGCGTCGGTGTGAGCCAGCCGTCGGTGACCCGGTTCGCCACCTCACTCGGCTACACCGGCTATCCGGCGCTGCGGGAGGCGTTGCAGCCGATCGCCCTCAGCGCGGTCGCCGGCTCCCCGGAGGGCCGTGCGGAGATCCGCCGCAACGAACTGCAGGCGGCGGTCGACGCCGAGATCCAGAACCTGGAGAGCCTGCGGCGTGTGCTCGCGGACACCGACCGGGTGCTCGGTGTGGGGCGGGACCTGGCGCTGTCGATGCCACTGACGGTCCTGGGGCTGCGGATCTCGGTGTCGCTCGCGGAGTACTTCGCGTATGCCGCGCGCCGTATCCACCCCGATGTACGGCTGGTGACCCGCGGTGGCAGCGTGGCCTACGACGCGCTGCTGCAGTCCCGGGAGGCCGGCGGGACGTGGGTACTGGCGTTCGCGATGCCGCGGCACGCGAACGAGACGCTGGCGGCACTGCGGGCCGCCCGCCGCACCGGGCTGCGGGTCGCGCTGATCACCGACCGGACGCTCGGCCCGCTGGTCGAGGAGGCCGATGTGACACTGACAGCGGCGACGGGCTCGCGGCTGGTGTTCGACTCCTACGCGGCGCCGGGTGTGCTCTCGGCCGCCGTGCTCCAGGCGATGGCCGACGCGGATCCCGGCCGGACGCAGGTGCGGCTGGAGGGCTACGAGCAGGCGGCGGATCAGCACGACTTCTTCATCGACGACTGATCCGCCTGCTTTTCGCAGAGCGAACCGGTCTCTTACCGGACTTTTTCATGCCCAGCGGGGCATGTAATTTTTCATACCCTTGCTTACTCGACGGTATATATATTTACTACTTCTGGCGCCGGGTACTCCGTTGCCACGAGGGCGAGACTCGCGCCCTCCTTCGAGCGAACACCCGGGGACGGCGCTCCCTCCTCGCGCCGTCCCTCGGGTGTTCAATCCGGGCTCCGCATTCCGCCGCGGATGCCCTCGGCGGTCCCGGTCAACCCCTGGGCCGGGACCGCCGCCCCTCTCTCGATCAGAGTTCATCGGCACCACCCGGAGCGACGACGATGTCCCAGACCCTCTCCACGACGAGCCCGGACTGGCCCTGCCAGGTGAAGACCCCGGGCAGTCACGACTGGGAACGCAGCGCCGCCCGCTGGCTGCGCGATCTGCTGCCCGCCCGCTACGCCGGCTACTCGACGCTCAACCGGCACCCCGTCCTGCTGGCCCGTCACGCACAGCTCCAGGTGCAGCACGAGATGCGGGCGGTACGGGTGGCTCTGCACACCTCCCGGGCGGAGCTGCCCCCGCTGGGCGTGGCCGAGGCGGTCATCGAGAACACGATCCGCATGTACGCCGTCGAGCTGGAGCAGCTCGGCCGCCTGGCCCGCGGAGTCAGGCTCGTCGGCGACGCGCTCCTGACGGGCGGCGGCACGCACCGCAGGCGGTAGGCGCCACCCGGCGCGTCGCGGGCCCGTCATGCCAGCTGGCGCCGTACCAGCTCGTGGAGCCGGCCGCCCGGGTCGGCGAGGAGGTCGGCCGGACGGCCCTCCTCGACGACCCGGCCCTCGTCCATCACGATCACCCGGTCCGCGTCCATCACCGTGGAGAGCCGGTGGGCGATCACGATGCGACTGGCGTCCAGCCCGCGGGTGCTCTCGATGACGACGCGCTGGGACTCGTTGTCCAGCGCGCTGGTCGCCTCGTCGAAGAAGAGGATGCGCGGCCGGCGCACGAGGGCCTGGGCGATCATCAGCCGCTGCCGCTGGCCGCCGGAGACGGCGCCGCCGGACGAGATCAGGGTGTGCAGGCCCATCGGCATCCGTCTGATGTCCTCCGCAAGGCCCGCCATCTCGGCGGCCTCCCACACCTCGTCCTGGGAGAACGTCTCCGCGCCGCAGATGCAGTCGAGGATCGACCCGGTGAGGGGCTGTGCGTTCTGGAGCACCACGCCGCACTGCCGGCGTACCGCGGCGGGGTCCAGGGCGGCCAGGTCCTGACCGTCGTAGAGGACGATGCCGGAGGCGGGGCGGTCGAAGCCGATGAGCAGCCGCAGCAGGGTCGACTTGCCGCAGCCGCTGGGGCCGACGACGGCCACGAACTCCCCCTGCCCCACGCGCAGCGACACGTCGTCGAGGACGGGTGGGCCGTCGTCGGTGTAGCGGAAGGTCAGATCGCGCGCCTCGATCGCGCCGGACAGTGTGCCGGGCTGCGCACCGGCTCCGCGCACCTCCGGTGCCTCGTCCAGGATGGGGCGCACCAGCTCGAACATGGGCAGCACGGCCGCGGCGGAGACGAGTACGCCGGTGAGCTGGGTGACGGAGGTCAGCAGCATGGTGACGGCCGTGCTGAAGGTGAGGAACTCGCCCGCCGACATCGTGCCGCGGGCCGGGCCGGCGAGCAGCATGAACATGATGAGCGAACAGAGCGGAAGGCAGACGGCGTCCAGCACGGTGGTCAGGTTCTTGATGCGGCCCACCCGCTGCTGGAGTTCGCGGGAGCGGGCGAACCGCCGCGCCCAGGCGGCGTAGGCGAAGCTCTCCGCCGCCGCGACCCGTAGTTTCGGCAGACCCCGCAGGGTCTGGAACGCCTGGTTGTTGAGCTTGTTGTTCAGCTCCACGAGTCTGCGCTGCCAGCGCACCTGCCACAGGCCCATACCGAGGAAGACCGCGCCGACGACCAGCAGCATGCCGAGGGCGGCGAGCGCCAGCGGCACGCTGTACCAGAGCAGCAGCGCGACGTTCATCGCGCCGACGGTGGTGGACTGAAGGGCCACCGGTCCCATGCCGGACAGGACCCGCCGGATCGAGCTGATGCCCATGGCTGCACTCGCCAGCTCTCCGGTCGACCGCTCGGCGAAGAACCTCGTCGGGAGCCGCAGGAGCCTGTCCCACACGGCGGGCTGGAGGGTGCTCTCGATACGGCCCTCCATCCGCAGGACCGTCAGGTTCTGCAGCAGCATGAACGCGGCGGAGACGACACTCGTGATCATCACCGCGAGGGAGACCTGGACGATCAGCCCGGTCTGCGCCTTCGGCACGTACACCCCGAGGACCTGTCCGGTGGCGATGGGCACGAGCGCGCCGAGCACGACGGTGACGAGGCCGGCGAGCAGCAGGTTCCGCAGGTCCATGCGGGTGCCGCGGAGAGAGAAGGCCACCAGCCGCCGCACGTTCGCGGGCCGCTCGGGCAGCGGCCGGTAGAACATGACGGCCCGCTCCTCGAACTCGTCCGCGTTCTCCTTGCCGATCCGGGTCCGTGAGCCGGTGACCGGGTTGACCGCCTCGTAGCGTCCACGGCGCCAGGTCAGTGCGACGGGTGCGCCGGAGGCGGCCCGGCGGCCGACGAGCGGGCCGGCGTCGGAGCGCCACCAGCGGCCCTGAAGGCGGACCGGACGGGTGCGGATGCGCGACGCGACGGCGATGCGCTCGACGGGGTCGACACGGTCCTTCGAGGGCCCGTGCTTCGGCGGCTCCGTCAGGGCGATCCCGGCAGCGCGGGCGACATGGCGGCACACCGCGAGCAGCGTGTCGTCGTCGCCCGCTCCCCCGTGGCCGCGAGAGGCCCGGTCCGGTCGGCCGATGGAGGCGAGCAGCGCCTCGTCGGCGCGGGTGCCCGCGTCGGCGCCCGCCTTGATCCCGGCGGCCGTCCGGTCCTCGTGGGCCCTCTCCAGCTCCTCGATCCAGCCGTCCACCGCGGACAGCAGCCGGTACTGCTGGTTCACCATGCCCTGCCACATGGTGCCCTCTACGAGCAGGTCCCCCGCCGCCTCGGCGCTGTAGGAGGCGCCGTACTGCACGCTGCCGGGCTCGACCCGCATCCACAGGACGTCGTCGTCGGCCAGGACCTCGTCCGTGGCCGGGCGGCCTTCCAGCGGTGCCTGGAAGAGCACCCCGAGGCCGCGGCCGACGCCGAGCCCGAAGGCGTACTCGAGCTGGGTGGCGGCCGTGCGGCCGTACGGGTCCCGGTGTGCGGGCGGGTACGGCTCGGCGTACTCCCCGTGTTCCCCATACTCCGGCATGCGCAGCTCGCGCAGCGGGATGCGGTGCAGCAGGCAGTGCTGCGAGGGCCGGCCGGTCAGGGTGTGGCGGGGGCCCTCGACGGGGCCGCGGAGCAGCGTGCCCGGTTCGAGGCGGCCGAGGAAGTGCCAGTGGCCCTGTTCCGCGGCGTCCACGGCGAAGAGGTCCAGCGTGCCGTCCAGGACGAGCCACAGAACCAGCGGCCCTTCCAGTGGCAGGCTGCGCAGTCCGGTGCAGTCGACGGGCGTGCCCAGGCCGCCGAGGGCGTGGATCACCGCGTCGGTCCCTGTGGGCGCCGGGTGGTGGCCGCCGGTGGGCGGCAGGTGGAGTGACGACACGTCAGTGCTCCTTCACCAGCCGGGCGTACGGCCCCTGGGCGGCCACCAGGTCCTCGTGGCGGCCGCGTTCGACGACGGTGCCGTGGTCCAGCACGACGATCTCGTCGCTGTCGCGCACGGTGCTCAGCCGGTGGGCGATCACGACGCAGGCGCAGCCGCGCCGGCGCAGGTTGTCGATGATGATCCGCTCGGTCTCCGCGTCGAGGGCGCTGGTGACCTCGTCGAGGACCAGGATGCTCGGCCGGCGCACGAGTGCGCGGGCGATCTCCAGGCGCTGGCGCTGTCCGCCGGAGAAGTTGCGCCCGTCCTGTTCGACACGGCTGTGGATGCCGTCGGGGCGGCGCATCACCACGTCGTGGACGGCCGCGTCCCGCAGCGCGGCCTCCACGGCCTCGTCGGGTACGGAGGGGTCCCACAGGGTCACGTTGTCGCGGACGGTGCCCTCGAAGAGGAAGATGTCCTGGTCGACGAAGGAGACGGAGGCGGCGAGCGCGCCGCGGGGGATGTCCGCGAGGAGCCGTCCGTCGATGCGGATGGCCCCCTCCCACGGGCTGTAGAGGCCCGCAATCAGCCGGGAGACGGTGGACTTGCCGCTGCCGGAACCGCCGACGAGGGCGACCTGCCTGCCCGGACCCACGGTGAGGGAGAAGCCGCTGAGCAGCGGCGCGTCGAGCGGGCTGTAGCCGAAGGTGATGTTCTCGAGTGCCACATGGCCCTTGAGCCGGCGGCTGCTCGGGTCGGGCTCGTCGCGGGAGTAGAGGGGGTCGACGGGGAAGCTCTCCACGTCCTTGAGCCGGGTCATGTCCGCGGCGAAGTCCTGGATCCGGCCGGCCACTCCGTTCAGCCGGGTGATCGGTGCGGTGAAGCGTGCCACCAGCGCCTGGAAGGCGACGAGGAGACCGATCGACATATGGCCTTCGACGGCCCGGAGTCCGCCGATCCAGAGGATGAGCGCGCTGTTGAGGGTGGCCAGCGTGGGCGCGACGACGGCCAGGACCGCGCTGGGCACACCGAGGCGCTGCTGCACGTCCAGGGTGGTGGCGTGCTGGCCGGCCCAGCGGCGGAAGAAGCCGTTCTCCGCGCCGGTCGCCTTCATGGTCTCGATCAGCTGAAGGCCGGTGTACGAGGTGTTGGTGAGGCGGGCGCTGTCGGCACGCAGCTTCTGGGTGTGCGTGGAGCGGAGCCGGATGACGACGCGCATCGCCACGATGTTGAGGAGCGCGATGAGCACACCGACCACGGTGAGCTGGGGATCGTAGCTCCACAGCAGCGCCGCGTAGAGGATGACCACCACACCGTCCACCGCGGCCGCCGCCAGGTCACGGGCGAGGGTCTCGGCCACGGCGTCGTTGGACTGCAGCCGCTGCACCAGGTCGGCCGGGCTGCGCTGGGCGAAGAACGTGACCGGCAGGCGCAGCAGGTGGCGCAGGAAGCGGGCACTGCTCAGGGTGGACGAGATGAGCCGGCCGCGCAGCAGATTCGCCTGTTGCAGCCCCGTGAGCACGGCGGTCAGCGCCACCATCACGGCCATGGCGGTGAAGAGTGTCCCGAGCAGCGAGGTCCGGCCGCCGATCAGGAACATGTCGATGTAGGTACGGCTGAGCGCCGGGACCGCCGCGCCGACGGCGACGAGGAGCAGGCTGGCGAGGAAGGCCGCGAACAGAGTGCCCGTGGTCCCGCGCAGCCGTGCGGGGACCGCCGACATGATGCCCGGCTTGCGGCCGCCCCTGCGGAAGTTCCGGTCGGGTTCGAGGACGAGGGCCACCCCGGTGAAGCTGGTGTCGAAGTCCTCTGCCGGTACGAACCGGCGGCCCTTGTCGGGGTCGTTGATGTGCACACCGGGGCGGCCGAACCGGCGCCCCCGGCCGTCGTAGACGACGTAGTGGTTGAACTCCCAGAACAGGATGGCGGGCGGCTGCACCTCGGCGAGCGCGGACGCCTCCATCTGCATGCCCTTGGCGGCCAGACCGTAACTGCGGGCCGCTTTGAGCACGTTACTGGCGCGCGAACCGTCCCGGGAGACGCCGCAGGCCACCCGCAGCTCCTCGAGCGGCACATGGCGCCCGTAGTGGGAGAGGACCATGGCCAGGGCGGCGGCACCGCACTCCACTGCCTCCATCTGGAGCACGGTGGGGGTGCGGACGGTACGGACGGCACGGCGTCCGGCTATGCGCTGCTTGCGGCGCGGCGGTGCGGCACGGCGCGATCCGCGCCGGCCGCCCGGCGCCGCCGCCGGGGGCCGGTGACGGCCGCGGCCGGCGGCGGGGGCGTCGTGGTCGGTCTGTGTCACGGCAGCAGCCAATCGATCGGGCGCTGCTCTGCGAGGTGGACGGCGCCGCCGGTCAGGGTCATGGATTCGAGCGGGTACGGCGGACCGTCGGACGACGACCACCGGTAGCCGGACTCGGTGCCTTCCGTACGGTCCAGGGCGACCAGGACGGCGACGGGACGGCCGGCCGCCGAGAACTGCTCACCCAGCTGGCTGCTGCCGAGGAAGGCGGTGATCCGCTGCCCGGTCTGGGCGGTCCTGCCGACGGACTTCACACGGCCGCGCAGCACTCCGTACTGCTGTGTCGCCACCGACTGGACGCTGAGGTCGACCTCGGCGCCGACCGGCACCGAGCCGCCCTTCTCCGCGGGGACGTACAGCACGGCCATCAGGGGGTCGTCCGGCTCTTCGATCCGTTCGACCGCCGCGACGTCCGAGCCCGGGGTGACGACGGAGCCGATGGTGGCGACGAGGGCGGTCAGCCGGCCTGCGGCGACGGTACGGACGACGGTGTCGCCCTGCCGGGTGCGGACCTTCAGCAGCGGCGCGTCGGCGCGAAGCCTGTCGCCCTCCTCCCCGAGGACCTCGGTGACCTGGCCGGCGACGGGGCTCTGGAGTACGTAACTGCCCTGGGCGTGGGTGAGGATGCCGGGCGCGTCCAGCGTGGAGGACACGGTGCCCGTCACGGCCCACCCGCCCGCGGCCACCATCACCACGACGGTGACGATCAGCACGAGCAGGCCCTGTGGCCGGGCGAACCGCACCGGAAGGTCGATCTCCTCCGGCGACTGCAGCTTGGAAAGGGCCTGTTGGCGGAACTGCACGATAGCTCTTCCCTCGACTGCGGGGGACTACGGGGAACGGCGCGTGTGGACCGGCCCGCGACACGCGCGGCCGTGTACCCCGGAACCAGGCCGGCTCCGGGGCACACGGCTCGGCGATGCCGGCAGAGCGGGTGCCGGCATCGCCGAGCCGTGGGTCCTACAGGCCGGCGACGAGGCCGGTGACCGGGCCGGTGACGGCCGCGGAGTTGATGCCCGTGGCACCCTCGACGACGCCGGTCACGGTGGCGAGGGTGCCGGAGACCGGGGCGATCGCGTCAAGGGCGGCGGTGGCGTTGCCCACTGTGGCGCTGTGGAGACCGCCGGCGATGTTGTCCAGCTCGGAGTCGGCGATCTCCTGGGTGGGGACGAAGCTCATGAGAAGTTCCCTTCGGATGGATATTCCTGTGCTGCCGCGCCCGGCGCGCGAAAAGAGCAGCACCGGCCGCTGAGCGGGGGTGGGGGGATTCCCGGATCCGGGAACCGTCATCGAATCCCGCAGTGCGAAGGATCAAAGCACGTAGGGCCGTTGACCAGCCAATCGCGAAGAGTGGATCCGCACGGAAGGCGGCCACTCATTACCGCTTCGTGCGCACCCCTGCATGAATCGGCGCCATTTTCTTCACCGAATGGTCGAACACGCATCCCGCCGGTCCGCCCGACATTGGGTGGCGAAGTGGACATTCCCATGCGGCGGCAAATGCGCGCAGGTCAGAAGGTGGTCCAGAATGGGGAGACCGTGTGCCGCCTGGGCATTCGGTGTGCAGATTCACGGGAGGCGCAGACCGTTTGACGCTGCCTCACGGAGATTTCACCGGGGTGGAGCGTCCACCGCGCCCCACCCCTTTCATTGCGTCACGCGACAATTGCGGAGAGTTGCCTCAGTCGGTGTCCGCGGTCATTTCCGGAGCGGGCGCGGTGATCTCGGCGTGCAGTGCCGCGGCATACGCTTCGTCCGGGTCGAGCCGGCGCAGTTCCTCTGCGATGAGTTCGGCCGTGCTGCGCACTTTCAGGGCAAGGACCCGGGTGGGCTGCCCGGGGATGCTCAGCCGGGCGACGGGCCCCTCCGGCCGGTCGATGTGGATCTCCCCGTCCACGGTGCGCAGCCGGACGGCGGTCACCACCGGCCCGTCGGTGACGACCTGTTCGACGGGCACCGCCAGCCGGGCGGTGAACCACCGGGCGAGCAGTTCGGCGCTGGGATTGTCGGCCTCGCTCTCGACCACGGCCGAGACCACCTCGGCCCGGGCCTGGTCCAGCGCGGCGGCGAGCATGGACCGCCACGGGGTGAGCCGGGTCCAGGCGAGGTCGGTGTCGCCCGGCTCGTACCCGGCGGCGCGGGCGTCCAGTTCCTCGATCGGCCGCTCGACCGCGTACGCGTCGGTGATACGCCGCTGCGCGAGTGCCCCGAGCGGGTCCCGGGCGGGCACGGGCGGGGCGTCCACCGGCCACCAGACGACGACGGGGGCGTCGGGCAGCAGCAGCGGCAGCACCACCGAGTCGGCGCGGTGGGTCAGTTCGCCGTGCAGGCGCAGCAGTACGGTCTCGCCGGCTCCGGCGTCACTGCCGAGGCGCACCTCGGCGTCGAGGCGGGCCTCGTGGCGTTCGCGCGGCGAGCGGGCGTGGCGCTTGATGACGACGAGGGTGCGGGAGGGATGTTCACGGGAGGCGTCGCCCGCCGCCTTGATCGCGTCGTAGGCGTTCTCCTCGTCGGTGACGATGACCAGGGTGAGCACCATGCCGACGGCCGGGGTGCCGATGGCGCGGCGGCCCTGGACGAGCGCCTTGTTGATCTTGCTGGCCGTGGTGTCGGTGAGGTCCGTCTTCATGGCCTTCGCCAGCTCCGTCCGTCTCGTGCGAGCATGTCGTCCGCTTCGGCGGGACCCCAGGTGCCGGCCGGGTACTGCGCCGGCTTTCCGCTGCGGTCCCAGAACTCCTCGACAGGGTCGAGGATCCGCCAGGACTCCTCCACCTCCTCGGTCCGCGGGAAGAGGTTCGCGTCCCCCAGCAGTACGTCGAGGATGAGGCGCTCGTACGCCTCGGGGCTGGACTCCGTGAACGACTCCCCGTAGGCGAAGTCCATCGTCACGTCGCGCAGCTCCATCGATGTACCCGGCACCTTGGAGCCGAACCGCACCGTCACGCCCTCGTCCGGCTGGACCCGGATGACGAGTGCGTTCTCGCCGAGTTCCGCCGTGGCGCTGGAGCCGAACGGCGAGTGCGGGGCACGCTGGAAGACGACGGCGATCTCGGTGACGCGCCGGCCGAGTCGCTTGCCGGTGCGCAGATAGAACGGGACGCCCGCCCAGCGCCGGTTGTCGATCCCGAGCTTGAGCGCGGCGTAGGTGTCGGTCACGGAGTCGGGGGCGATGCCCTCCTCCTGGAGGTAGCCGAGGACCTTCTCGCCACCCTGCCAGCCCCCCGTGTACTGCGCGCGCACGGTGTACCGGGCGAGGTCGGCGGGCAGTTGGACGGCCTTGAAGACCTTGAGCTTCTCGGTGACGAGCGAGGCGGCGTCGAAGGAGGCGGGCTCCTCCATCGCGGTCAGCGCGAGCAGTTGGAGGAGGTGGTTCTGGATCACGTCGCGGGCGGCGCCGATGCCGTCGTAGTAGCCGGCGCGGCCGCCGATGCCGATGTCCTCGGCCATCGTGATCTGCACGTGGTCGACGTACGACCGGTTCCAGATCGGTTCGAAGAGCGTGTTGGCGAACCGCAGCGCCAGGATGTTCTGGACGGTCTCCTTGCCCAGGTAGTGGTCGATCCGGAAGACCTCGTCGGGCACGAACACCTCGTGCACGATTTCGTTGAGGTCGCATGCGCTGTCCAGGTCGTGGCCGAACGGCTTCTCGATGACCGCCCGCCGCCAGGATCCCTCGGGGGCGTCCGACAGCCCGTGGTCCTTCAGCTGCTGGACGACCTCGGGGAAGAGCTTCGGCGGCACGGAGAGGTAGAACGCGAAGTTCCCGCCGGTGCCCTGAGCCCTGTCCAGGTCCTCGACGGTGGACTTCAGCCGCTCGAACGCGGCGTTGTCGCCGAAGTCGCCCTGGACGAACCGCATCCCCTCCGAGAGCTGGCGCCAGACCTCCTCGCGGAAGGGTGTGCGGGCATGGTCCCGGACGGCTTGGTGCACCTCCTCCGCGAAGTCCTGGTCCTGCCATTCCCGGCGGGCGAAGCCGACGAGCGAGAAGCCCGGCGGCAGCAGCCCCCGGTTGGCCAGGTCGTAGACGGCCGGCATGAGCTTCTTCCGCGACAGGTCACCGGTGACTCCGAAGATCACCAGTCCGGAGGGGCCCGCGATACGGGGCAGCCGCCGGTCGAGCGGGTCCCTCAGCGGATTGGCCCAGCCGCTTCCCTGCGACGGCTGCCGCGCCCTGAGCTGCGAGCTGTGCTGCGACCCGTTCTGTGACATGCGGTCAGGTCCTCCCTGCGCCGACGGCGTTCGGATGCGTCCAGGTCCGAGGATCGCACCTCCCGCCGATCTCGCGGGGGATCACACACCGGTCCTCGACTGCTGCCTGCCCGCCGGTGCGGCCTGTGTCCCTGATGGTGCCCGTTCGGGAGGCACCAGGTCCGGCAGATGACTACGGAGGGGGTGTCGAAACCTTCGACAGCTTGGATGACACCCCTCAGGAGCCATCCGGGCGCGGACCGCTCCCGGGGTCGGGCCGGTGGCCCGTCAGCCGGTGACGGGGGCCCCTCGGTGACGCAGTGCAGCACGCGGTCATGGGCCGCAGGCACGCTCCGGGCCCGTCAGGCGCAGCCGTACCGTGTGCCGGACGTCGTGCGCCGCGCTGGAGGCGGCGAACCGAAGCTCCACGTCGCCGGGTTCGACGATCCGGCGGCCGCCGACGCCCGTGAGCGTGCGCGCGACTTCCATCACGAGGCCGGTCACGCGGCCGGTCTCGGGCTGCTGCGCCTGCCGGAGCCGCCGACCGCCGTCTTCACCGGCAACGACCTCCAAGCGCTCGGCCTCTACGAGGCCGCCCGGGAGCTGGGCGTACGTATCCCCGAGGATCTCAGCCTGGTCGGCTTCGACGATCTGCCGCCGGCCCGCTGGGTCGGACCGCCGCTCACCATCGTGCGGCAGCCGCTGACGGAGATGACGGAAACGGCGGCGCGGCTCGTACTGGACCTCGGGCGCGGTCGGCGCCCGGCGGCGAGCCGGGTCGATCTGGCGACCTGGCGACCAGCCTGGTGGTCCGCGACAGCACGGCACCGCCCTCCTCCTGATCGCACGAGCCGTGTCAGGCGCTCTTGCCGGCCGCCGGTTTTCCGCGAACAGTACGTGCCATGGCGACCGTTGTACTGGTGGGCACGCTGGACACCAAGGGTGTGGAGTACGGCTGGCTGCGTGAACGGCTGCTGGCCGCGGGGAGCGAGGTGCTGGTGGTCGACGCCGGCGTGGTGGGCGAGCCGGGGATCCGCGCCGACGTCCCGCGCGCCGAGGTGGCCCGCGCGGCCGGAGCCGACCTGGCCGCGCTGCGGTCGGACGCGGACCGCGGCGCGGCTGTGACGACCATGGCCCACGGGGCGGCGGAGACCGTCCTGCGACTGTACGAGGAGGGCAGGCTGCACGCGGTCCTGGCCGTCGGCGGCAGCGGCGGGACGTCCATAGCGACGCATGCGATGCGCCGGCTTCCGCCGGGCGTGCCGAAGGTGATGGTGTCCTCGATGGCCGCCGGCGATGTGTCGCCCTACGTCGGCGCCAGTGACATCACCATGATGTACAGCATCGTCGACATCGCCGGCGTCAACAGGGTCCTGGCACCCGTGCTGGCGAACGCCGCCGACGCCGCGGCCGGGATGGCGAAGGGTTTCGAAGCCCGTCCCCGGGCGCTGGTGCCGGCGGAACTGGCCAGGACCGGCAGGCCGCTGATCGCCGCCAGCATGGCGGGCGTGACGACCGCGGGCGTCGACGCGGCCCGTGCACGGCTGACGGAACTCGGCTACGAGGTACTGGTGTTCCACGTCAGCGGGGCCGGCGGCCGGACGCTCGAATCGCTGGCCGGCCAAGGGCTCTTCGCCGGTGTACTCGACCTGACCCTCAGCGAACTCGCCGACGACCTGGCCGGCGGCATCCTGACGGCGGGCCCGGACCGGCTGACCGCGGCCGGACGGCGGGGCACGCCGCAGGTGGTGAGCCTGGGAGCCCTGGACATGGTCAAGTTCGGCCCGCTCGACACGCTCCCCGGCCATCTGCGCGAGCGCCGTGTCCAGGTGCACAACCCCTCCATCACCGTGGTGCGCACGACGGCGCAGGAGTGTGCGGAGCTGGGCCGCCGCGTCGCCGCCAAACTGCGGGCAGCCACCGGCCCCGCGGTGGTGTGCGTACCCCTGCGTGGACTGTCGACCCTCGGCGCATCCGGCGGCCCGTACCACGATCCGGCGCTGGACGAGGCGTTGTTCGCCGCACTGCGTGAGGGGCTGCGAGGCAGCGCCGTCGACGTGGTGGAGTACGACACGGACATCAACAGCCCGGCGTTCGGCCGTGCGGCGGCGGACCGGCTGCACCGTCTGATCGGCGCGGAGCGCGCACCCGCCGACGCAGGACGGCCGCCCGCCAACGACGGCCCCCGTGCCCTACGGCCCTGAGCACGGCCCGATCAGAAGCCGCCCTCCTTCGTCCCCTCCCCCTTCGTCGGCCCGGTCTCCTCCCCCACCCGGCCTCCTGGGCAGCCTGCGTTGTCGCACGAGCCCTCCGTGTACACCGGCACGTACAAGCCCATCGTCTTGCGGCGCTCCACCGCGGTGGGCAGCGCGTGTCCGCACGCCGGGCAGGCATGTCCGGCACGCCCCGCCGGACGCTTCTCACTGAGCATGACGCTACTTTACGCCCGCTTTGCCTGCATTTGAACCCTCCTTGGGGTCGCATGCGCGACCGTCAGGCGTCCTTCTCCGGCTGCCGCTCGGCGGACGGCTGCCGCTCGGCGGACGGCTGCTGCTCGGCGGACGGCTTCCCGTCGGCGGGCGGCGGCCGCAGCACGCTGAGCACGACGGAAACGCCGAGGACGACGACGATGACGCCCAGACTGACGGGCGAGGGGATCTCCGGGACGGCCGGGCTGATCATTTTGTGGGATGCCTGCAGGATCAGCTTGACGCCGATGAACGCCAGAATCAGTGCCAGGCCCTTGCTGAGGTAGTGGAACCGGTCCAGCAGACCGGCCAGCATGAAGTAGAGCGCCCGCAGGCCCAGGATGGCGAACGCGTTGCTGGTGTAGACGATGAAGGGGTCGTGGCTGACCGCCAGTACGGCGGGCACGCTGTCCACGGCGAAGACGAGGTCGGCCGCCTCGATCGCGGCCACCACGGCGAGCAGCGGGGTGGCGACGCGCTTGCCGCCCTCCTTGATGAAGAACTTCGCTCCGGCGTACTCGTCGGACACCGGCATGAGTCTGCGCAGCAGGCGCACGGCGATGCTCCGGCCGGGGTCGAAGTCCTCCTCCTCCTTGAGGATCTTGTAAGTGCTGTAGAAGAGGACCGCGGCGAAGGCGAACAGGACGGCGGTGAAGCGGCTGACGACGACCACGCCGGCGGTGAGGAAGATGCCTCGGAACACCAGTGCCCCCAGCACCCCGAGGAAGAGGACGCGGTGCTGGTAGGCACGCGGGACCCTGAAGTAGGCGAAGATCAGCGCGAACACGAAGAGGTTGTCCACCGACAGACTCTTCTCCAGCAGCCAGGCGGTGGTGTATTCGACGCCTGCCTGTGTGCCGACGATCAGGAAGACGGCTCCGCCGAAGAGGACCGCGAGACCGACCCACACCGCACTCCAGGCAGCCGCCTCCCGGAAACCGATGATGTGCGCCTTCCGGTGGGCAAGCAGATCGACCGCCAGCGAGATCACCACCGTGGCGGCGAAGGCGACCCACAGCCAATACGGCACGTCGTACGACACGAAGCAGACCTCACAAGCGACCGGCGGAACCGGGCAGTGCCCCTCACTCTACGAGTCTGGACGACCCGACAGCCGTTGTCCTCCCGTGCCGGCGCTGATTCACCGGGCGGCGAGCAGCACCCACACCTGGCCGGGAGCGAAGTTCAGCCGCTCCCCCGCCGCGTCCGTGAAGACCGTGTCGCCGTCCGGGGCCGCACGCTGCCACCGGGCGTCGTAGCCACGGCCGTCGCGCAGCACCAGCGCCGTGCCCGACCCGACCGTCTCCGTGTACGGGGACACGCTGCCCGACCGGTCGCTGAACCGGGAGGGGCGGACCTCGGTGTACTGCACGACCACCGTCGCGGGCGTGAGCCGGCCGCCGTCCGTGGTCCGCGCGGCGGCGCCGTCCATGGCCACCAGCCATCGCTGCCGCTCCGGCGACCAGGTGAAGGTGTACCGGGCGGAGGGGTAGCGCACAGTGTGCTCGGCCAGCGGGCGGCCGCCGCCGGGGGCGGCGCCGAAGCGCATGCCGATGTCCGAGGAGTCGCTCACGTCACGGGCGGCGGCGAGGGCGCGTTCGGGAAGCAGATACAGATTGTGCGGAGCGGGACGGTCGTCGGAGCGGACGAAGGCGTCGGGCGCCTCGCCCTGCGGCAGCGCGGCGACCGGAGCCGCCTCGATCAGGGGTTTCAGAGCCGACTGTGAGCCGGAGTAGGCGAGCGCGGGCCGGCCGAACTGCCGCAGCAACTCGAGGTCGGACTCCCGCGCGCTGCGCACCGGGCCGATCTGCGGCGGCAGTCGGGAGGAGAAGACGGCCAGTATGCGGCTGAGGCCCGATTCGACCTGCTCGACATAGACGATGTCGGCCGCTCCCAGCCCGGTGTGGGGCCGCGCCGGACGAACATTGTCGATCTTGACTGCGAGGACCGGCCCCTGAGCTGCGGGCAACCCGGTGAAGGGGGACGTGCTCCGTTCCGGCGCCGGTGTGGTGGTCTCCCCCGGTCCCGGCGGCTCCGAGTCGGTGCACCCGAACAGGGAGAGCGCCAGCATCGCAGCGGTGACCACGGCGACCGCTGCGGTGCCGTGCCTCCCTCGGCTGCCGCGTCTGCGGCTGGGTCCGCGCTCCGTGTCCATGGGCCACCTCCGCGTGCCATCAGTGGACCACGAGGGTCCTTGGTCCGACAGGTCCCGGTCGCCGCCTAGCCGGGCAGCAGCTGCTCCGTCCAGATCGTCTTGCCGGCGGCCGTGTATCTGCTCCCCCACCGGTGGGTGAGCTGGGCGATCAGGAACAGTCCGCGTCCTCCCTCGTCGGTGAGCCGCGCCCGGCGCAGATGGGGCTGGGTCTCGCTCGGGTCGGAGACCTCGCAGACCAGACGCTGGTCCTTGATGAGCCGTACGCTCACCGGGCCGCCGGCGTAGCGAATGGCGTTGGTGAGCAGCTCACTGACGATCAGTTCGGTGGTGAAGCGAGCAGATCCTCGACGGTGCTGTTCTGGAGCTCGGCGGCCGGCCGACCGGTGAGTTCGACCGCTCCGCAGGTGCAGGCGAGGACCGCGCCGTCGCGATCGACCACGAGCAGGGCGGAATCCTCCGGCCGCTCCGATCCCGAGTCCACGATGTGGCAGCTGGTGCTCACGCGTCGATCACTCCCAGATGGCGCTCCCGAGCTCCGTGTCCGGTACCGCAGACGCGGCAGGGCTGTGAAATCCCGGGCCTCCATTGAACTCCACACCGTGCGGCGCTGCCCGTCGGCAACAGGGCGCAGAGCGAGGCGGACGCGTGACCCGCCGGTCGAAATCGAACATGACAGCGGGCGGCAGAGGGTCCTAGGATCATGTGCACGGCATCGCGTGCCGGTCACCGACCGGGTGAGGCATGGAGGTGCCCGTGAGTTTGCCTTACGGAGGCATTCCACAGTGTCAGTAGAGTTCAATCACACCGCGAGCGTCGATCACGAAGTCCAGCTGCAGCACTACGCGTTCCTGATCTCCGAGGACGAGTTCGACCAGGTCTTCCGGCGCGTACAGGAGGCGGGACTGACGTACTACGCCGACCCGCACGGCGAGCGGCCCGGCGAGATCAACCGCAACGACGGCGGTCGCGGCATGTACTTCATCGACCCGGCCGGTCACGGCATGGAGGTCATCACCCGGCCGTACGGCAGCGGCAGCTGACCTCACCGCCCTCGTGCGCCCGGGCCGCCGCGGTCCCGGCGTGCGAGGGCACCGCCGGCTGCCGGGCCGGCGCCCGCAGCGCGGGCCGCCTCGACACCTCCGTTTCCCCTCGCGGCTTCGAGTCGGAGCGCCTCGGCGGCTCACCGCGCCGCACCACGGCTTTGCCCCGCAGGGTCCGGAGCCGGTCCGCGCTCCGGCCTCCGGCAGTCGCCGTGGGCGGGCGCCGTCGCCGACCGCCCGGAAGCGGGGTCCCGGAAAGCCGGGTACGGCGGCGCCGGGCGTCCGGCGGGCCCGGCCGGGGTTCCGCCCCCGGAATGACGTCGAGCGGAGCAGGGCGCACCGTTCCCGGATGGCGCAATGTCGCTTTATGCCCATTAGATGTAACGAAGTGTGCGCGCTCAGGCGGCGCACGACGAACGACACGGTGTACGCCTACCCGGATGTTCCGCGAACGGAGCCCGCGCCATGACCACCGACCCCCGCACCCCTCCCCCGTCCGATTACCAGGACGACCGACCGCGGCCCCCCGACGGGAGCCCGGACACGGGGTTCAACGCCCCGCCGTACGGGACCCGCGCGGTGCCCCCCATGCCGCCGCACCCGCCGGCCTTCCCCGGCCCCCCGGTGGTCGCCGCGGCCCCCGTCGGCCCCGCGAGCCTCGACCCCGTCCACCCCGGTCACCCCGCTCCCGAGGCGCCCTGCCCGGAGCCGGAGCCCTTCCCCGGCCATGAGACGCCGGCGAGCACGGGCACGGACACGGGCGTCGACGCGAGTGGTCCGAAGACGGCGGGACCCGACCCCGCGCAGCGGCCCAGCCCGGTCCGCACCCCGGCGGAGAAGCCGCGGGCACCGCAGGACGGCAACGGAGCAGAGGCGCAGTCACCCCGCCCGGCCGGGAGCCGGACACCGGCGCCCGGCACGGACGACGGAGCCGCACCGGCGCACGCCGCCTACGGCGACCCGGCCCCGGACCTGAAGAGGGAGACGGAGACGGAGACCGGGTCCCGGGTCAAGGGCCCGACGCCCGTACGCGACGCGATCCAGGACCCGCGTCCGCTCCGCCAGGAGACAGCGGCGCCGATGGGGCCGTCCTCGCCGGAATCCGGCACGGACCGCCTCCGCGACGACACGCAAGCCGACCCGGTCGCCGCCGGCCCTGCCCAGGACCCGGCGGTGAACGAGAGCGAACAGCCCATACGCACGCTGCTGTGGACGGCCGCCACCGAACGCCCGGTGGAGGAGGTCGCCGCCCTGGTGAGCCGGCTCAAGCGGACCGGCGAGGTCGACAGCCCCGGTGACCTGGCCCTGCGCGCCGCGGCGGTCTCCCGTCCGCTCGAGGAGGTCCGGCAGCTGGTCGCCCTTCTCAACGAGTACCCGCACCCCCTGCACGAGGCCGACACCACGCTCCGGGCCGCCGCCGTCGGCAGGCCCATCGAGGACGTGGTGCAGCTCGTGAACATGATCGGCACCGACGCCAGCCAATGGCGTTGCGTGGCTGACGAGGCCGCCTCCGAGGAGCCGCCGCCCCCCGCCGGCGCGGCGGACGACAAAGCCCCGGCCGGCTCGCGGACCACCGCTCCCGCCGAGCCGTCGCAGAAGAAGCCGCCGTCGCAGAAGAAGCCGCCGTGGCACATGGCAGCGCTGAACGGCGCCCTGGCCGCAGGCCCGAACGGCCACACCGTCTCGCCCGCCCTGCGCTCGGCGCTCCGCTGGCCCGCGGCGCTCGTCCTCTTCGCGTGCGGCGTCATCCACCTGCCGACCGACGTCGCCGGACTGCGTTCCGGCGGCTACGCCGAGACCCTCTCGGTCGCGGTCACGGTGCTCTGCCTGGTCGTCGCCGTCTGGCTGGCCGTACGGGACACCGCACTGGTCTGGGCGGCCGCGGCCGGGCTGGCGGTCGGTGTCGTCGCCCTGCACGCGCTGGCGGGCGTGGGCACGCTGAACCTGCTGCAGAGCAGCCTGGGCGACTCCTTCGTCTGGGCCAGAGCGGCGGCCGTACTGTGCGCCGGGGCCACCGCGGTGCTCGCCGGTTCCGTTCTGCTGCGCCGCCGGCAGCCGACCACCGGTGCGACGCGCAACACCTGACCCACCCGGCCCGCCGTGCCGGTCGCGCGCGGTGGCCCGCCTCCCGGGCCTTCCGCCACGGCCTCCGCCGCCCGTGCGGGAGGCCCGCGGTGTGCCGTCGGTTCTACGGGTTGCGCCGGCCGGGTCCGGCCTTCTGCTCCCGTACGGACTCGTCGGGTTCCTCGTCCCGTTCGCCTTCCGCCTGCGACGGGGTCGTCCGGGCGTAGTTCGGGCCGAGTTCGTCCTCGGGGCGTTCGCCCTCGGCCTGGGACGGCGTCTGCTCGCTCATGGGACCACTCCTCACCGTCGAAGCCCGATGCCACGTCCGGGTGCCGGACCCGTGGCACCGGGAATCCGGGCCCAGCGGCGGGTACCCCCGCCCACGGCTGCCAATCATTCGGCGCGGAGCACGGCAGTCCGCGCGGGTGCGCCCGGCGCCGGGGCCGCCGATGATGGCAGCGGTCCGACACACGCGTATCAGCGGAGAAAGGGCGGTGGCAGACCGTGGAATCCCTCACCGACTTCCCCGACCCGGCGGCGGGGCACGCCGCCGCGCGAACCGCCGAGGAGACGGCTCGCGCCGCGCTGGCCGGCGAGGGCGTGCATCTGATGCCCCCGGCCGACGTGCTGGCCTGCACCGGCACCGACGAATCCGCCTGGGCCCGCTTCACGACGCACTGGGACGACCTGTACGAGGACGAGTACGCGGCACGGCGAGGCACTTGCAGACTGCGGCGCTACGGTCACTTCTCGTTCATGCCCGCGACCGGCGAACTGAGGCTCCTGCCGCACACCGGATTCGTCCAGCCCGGCGGCACCAATCCGCTGTACGAGAGGGTGGACCGTCGCTTCGAGCCGCTGACCGGTGCCTTCGTCGCCGATCCGGTGCTGCGCGCCCTCATCGGAGTGCTGGGGCGGACGGCCGGCGCGCTGGACACCGCCGAGCGGTGGAGCGTCAAGGTGCACCCCTTCCGGGTCCTCGCCACGGCGGACGGCAGCGGGGAGCCCACCCCGGAGGGCCGGCACCGGGACGGCGTCACGCTGGTGTCCTCGCTCCTGGTCGGCCGTGACAACGCCACCGGCGGCGAGAGCACCGTGTACGGCCCGGAGGGCGAAGAGATGCTGTCGGTGACGCTCGACGAGCCGGCGAGCCTGCTCCTCTCCGACGACCGGGGCACCCTGCACGAAGTGTCACCCGTCAGACCGTCCGACGCCGGGGCCCCGGCCCGCCGCGACGTCCTGGTGACCACCCTCACGCCGGGCTGACGGCCTCACGCGGGACTGACGTCGCCCCGCCCGGCCGTCGTGGCGAGGAGGTCGTCGACGACGTCGGTCACGCGTGAGCGGCGCACCCACGAAGCCCGCTGCCGCTGTGCTCCGCAGCCTTGCCGGTCCAGTCGCCGCAGGAGTGCGGCGACCTCGTCGAAGTCGCCGCACTCCTCCAGCTGCGGCCGTACGTGGCCGACCAGCCGCCGTGCCTGGGCGGAGAACGGCAGGACGTGTCCGGTCAGGGCGTCCGGGCCGCTGCCCGGCCAGCCGTCGCGCGCCGCGCGCCAGTAGGCGGCGCGCAGCAGCTCGCCGCAGACGGGCGGGCCGGGGTCACCGTCCCGTACCCGCTCGGCCGAGCGCACGACCAGCGCCCTGACGAGGGCGGTGAGGGCGGCGGTGTCCGTCGCGTCCGCGGGCACGTCCATGACCCGGACCTCCAGGGTCGGCACCCGCGGGTTGGGCCGTACGTCCCAGAACGGGAGGCTCGCGTCGAGCATCGCCCCGGACTCCTGAAGTGCCGCCGTCAGTCGCTCGTAGTGGGCGAGAGAGTCGACGTACGGCGGGGCGCTCAGTGCCGGAAAGCGGCCGCGGATGACGGTCCGCCAGCTCGCGTAGCCGGTGTCGCGACCTTCGAAGAAAGGGGAGTTGGCGCTCATGGCCACCAGCAGCGGCAGCCAGGGTCGCAGATGGTTCGCGGCGAGTACGGCCACTTCCCGGTCCGGCACATGCACATGCACATGGGCGGAGCAGACGGTGAAGTCGTCGAGCATGCTCCCGAACTGCCGTACACCTGCTCGGTAGCGGGGGTGGTCGCCGAGGACACGGGCGCCTGCCCCGCCGAGGACGGGCGTGCCCGAGGCGCACGGCCCGACACCCTCCGTGCCGCAGGCGTCCCGGGCGACCGCCCGCACGGCCGTCAGCTGCCGCAGCAGTCCGGCGGTGTCGTCGCACGGCGGGGTCCGCACCTCGAGCTGGCCCTCGTGGAACTCGCCGGAAACCAGGTCCCCGACGGTTTCGCGGGCGCGGGCCACGATGCGCGCGCCCGCCGGCTCCACCGCCCGGCTGTCGGTACGGACGAGGAAGAACTCCTCCTCCACTCCGATGGTGGCGGT
The DNA here is from genome assembly GCF_040706335.1 of Streptomyces sp. NPDC048389. Lineage (NCBI taxonomy): Bacteria > Bacillati > Actinomycetota > Actinomycetes > Kitasatosporales > Streptomycetaceae > Streptomyces > Streptomyces sp. NPDC048389. The sequence continues at coordinate 53,427 of NZ_JBEZKP010000031.1, forward strand.
CATGCCGCCGCGGTCCCCTCGGCCGCCCCGGGGTACGAACGGACCGGGCGGCCGCGGGGCGCGGACGTGCGACGAGGCGGCGTCACCTCTCGTCGGCCGTGCTGTCGTTCGTCGCGCCGGGACGGTCGGCACGGTGCCGGGTACCGGGAAGGAACTCCTGCACCTTGGCCTTGAAGCCCTGTTTGATCATCGAGGCGCGATCGCTGTCACCTTGGAGGACGGCGGCGGCGGCGGACTCGATCTGGTCGAGCGAGGCGTGCGGGGGGATCGGCGGGACGGCCGGGTCGGTGCGGAAGTCGATGACGAAGGGCCGGTCGGCGGCGAGCGCCTGCTTCCAGGCGGCCTCGACGTGCTTGGGCTTCTCGACCCGTACGCCCCCCAGGCCGATCCGTTCGGCGATGTCGGCGTACGGCAGGTCGGGGATGTGCTGCGACTCCTCGAACTGCGGGGCGCCGGACATGGCGCGCATCTCCCAGGTCACCTGGTTGAGGTCGCCGTTGTTGAGCACGGCCACGATCAGCCGGGGGTCGGACCATTCGTGCCGGTACTTCGCCGCGGTGACCAGTTCCATCATGCCGTTCATCTGCATGGCGCCGTCGCCGACGATGGCGATCGCGGGCCGGTCGGGGTGCGCGAACTTGGCTCCGATGGCGTACGGGACGCCGGGGCCCATCGTGGCGAGCGTCCCCGACAGGGAACCGCGCATCCGGCCGCGCAGCCGCAGGTGGCGGGCATACCAGTTCGCGGAGGAGCCGGAGTCCGCGGTGATGACGGCGTCGTCCGGAAGCATCCCGTCGAGTGCGTGGACGACGTACTCGGGGTTGATCGGGTCGGCGTCGACGGCGGCCCTGCGCTGCATGACCTCCCACCAGCGGTCGACGCCCTTCTCGATCTCCTCCCGCCAGGTGCGGCTCTCCTTGCGGTGCAGGCGCGGAAGGAGCCGCCGCAGGGTTTCGCGGGCATCGCCGACGAGGTTCACCTCGAAGGGGTACCGCATGCCGATCATGTGCGGGTCGATGTCGATCTGCACGGCCCGCGCCTGGTCGAACTCGGGCAGGAACTGCGTGTACGGGAAGCTGGATCCGATCACCAGCAGGGTGTCGCAGTCCCGCATCAGCTCGTACGAGGGGCGGGTGCCCAGCAGCCCGATGGCGCCGGTCACGTACGGCAGGTCGTCGGGCAGCACGTCCTTGCCGAGCAGCGCCTTGGCGACACCGGCGCCCAGGACGTCCGCGAGCCGTTCGACCTCGGCGCGGGCGCCACGCGCGCCCTGGCCCACGAGGACGGCCACCTTCTCACCGGCGTTGAGGACTTCGGCCGCGCGCTCCAGGTCCTCGTCGGCGGGCACCGGTGCGTAATGTCCGATGCCCATGCTGGACGGGACCATCTTGAAGGCGTGCCGGGGCGGACTGTATTCCAGCTCCTGCACATCGGCCGGGATGATGACGGCCGTCACGGTCCGCCGGGCGTACGCGGTGCGCATGGCCCGGTCGATGAGGTTGGGCAGCTGCTCGGGGACGGTCGCCGTCTCGCAGAAGTCGGAGGCGACGTCCTTGTAGAGGCTCTGCAGGTCGACTTCCTGTTGGTAGGAGCCGCCCATCGCGCTGCGGTTGGTCTGCCCGACGATGGCGACCACCGGGACGTGGTCGAGCTTCGCGTCGTAGAGCCCGTTGAGCAGATGGATGGCGCCCGGGCCGGAAGTGGCGGCGCAGACCCCGACCTTGCCGGAGAACTTCGCGTACCCGACGGCCTGGAAGGCCGACATCTCCTCGTGGCGGGACTGGACGAACTTCGGCTGGTTGTCCGCCCGGCCCCAGGCCGCGAGCAGGCCGTTGATGCCGTCCCCCGCGTAGGAGAAGACATGGGTCACGTCCCAGTCCCGCAGCCTCTGGAGGACGTAGTCGGACACTTTCGTACTGGCCATCGGTGTTCCGCTCCTCTGTGCCGTGCAGCGCGTTGTTCCCCGCTTGTCCTGGGTAACCGGGCGCGCGGCGGAGGAAACCTGGGGATGTCACCCGGCCGGCGCTGCGCACGGCGTGCCGGCACCTGCAAGGGGTACGGCTCTGCGCATGAAGGCACTGGTGATCAACTGCACGCTGAAGACGTCCCCGGACCCGTCCAACACCCATGCGCTGGCGACTGTCGTCGCCGGGCAGCTCGAGAAGTACGGGGCGGAGGTGGAATTCGTCCGGGCGGTGGACATCGACATCAGGCCGGGCGTGGTGAGCGAGGCGGTCGCCCCCGGCGACGGGTGGCCGCAGATCCGCGAGAAACTGCTGGCGTCCCAGATCCTCGTCATGGCCTCGCCCACCTGGCTGGGCCGTCCCTCTTCCGTCGCCCAGCGGGTGCTGGAGCGGATGGACGCCATGCTCTCCGAAACGGACGACGACGGCCGCCCCGTCGCGTACAACCGGGTCGCGGGCGTGGTCGTGACCGGGAACGAGGACGGCGCGCACCATGTGATCAGCGAGATCTCCGGTGCCCTGGGCGACATCGGGTACACCGTGCCGGGTCAGGCGTGGACGTACTGGCACCTCGGGCCGGGACCGGGGCCGGACTATCTCGACGACGAGCGGGGACGCGACTGGTCGCACAGGACCGGCCGGGCGATGGCGGCCAACCTGTTCGGCACGGCGAAGGCACTGGCGGCGAATCCACTGGGGGCGCCGCCCGAGTGAGCCGCCGCACGGTCCTGACGGCCGCTGGGCCCGCGCCGTGCCGGGGCGGCCCGTACCCGCATGGCATCGGCCCCGGGGGCCGTTCGCCTCGCCCGTGCGGCGGAGGCGGATCGCCCCGCAGACCGATGCTCCGCGGTCACGGCGGCGGGCAGACTTCGTCGTGGATCACGACGAGCCGGGCCGGGGTGGGTACACATCCGATTCGCCGGCCACGGAACGTCACCGAACAGGTGGAGGTCGACGTATGAAGCTCCTGAACACCGCACACACGTCCCGACCGTGGCGGATCCACGAGATCGCGCCGGACTTCCGGTGGGGCGACAGCCGGAGGGGGCCTGGAGCGTGGGGCGACAGCCGGAGGTGGCCGGCGGCCTGAGGCCCGGGGCGACAGACCGAAAGCACCGGCGGCCTGAGGCGGGGGCGCAGACCGAAAGCACCGGCGGCCTGAGGCCCGGGCGACAGACCGAAGGGACCGGCCGCCGGGTCCGGGGGCGGCTGCCTGAGGCGGAACCGACGCCTCCTCGCCCGCCGGCCGACAGCCGGTCCACCACCGCGCCCGGCGCCGCGCGTCCCGCGCCGTCCGTACTCCCCACGTGCGCGGTCCATCGGTCCCCGCCCCCTCGTGCGGGGAGCCGATGGAGCCGCAGCCACCCGGCCGCGCCCTTCGAGGGCCGCCCGGGTGGGTCTTGTCGCCGGTACGGGGGCCCGCCGCCGGCGGCGGTTCGGGTCCGTGCCGTGCGGACCTGCCGGGAAGGGTCCGGTCCGTCAGACGACGGAGCAGGGCGTCCCGTTGAGCGTGAACCGGTCCGGCTCCGCGAAGGTGCCGGTGAGCGTCCCCTGGAAGCCGAAGGACTGGGTGCCGCCGGCCTGGATGCGCCCGTTGTAGCCCGCGTCGCGTGCCGTCACCGCGCCGCCGGCCGGTGCGACCGAGGCGTTCCACGCGTGGGTGACGCTCTGGCCGGCGGGCAGGGTGAAGTCCAGGTTCCAGCCGTCGACGGGTGCGCTGCCGGCATTCTCGACGGTCACCTCTGCCGTGAAGCCGCCGGGCCATGACTGTGCGGCGTAGCCGACCCGGCAGCTGCCTGCCGGGTCGCCGGGAGGCTCCTCCTCACCGCCACCGGCGTCGTCGGTGACGGCCGACGCGAAGGAGCCGACCGACAGACCCGCACCTCCCTGCCAGGGCTCGAAGCCGGCCTGGACGCTGGTCAGATACCAGTTCTCGGCCGCCATGCCCCGGCTGACGGTCTGGTCGACGAAGTCCATGACGTCGAAGGACCAGCCGGTGACGGCGGCGGGAGCCACGAAGGAGATGACGTCGTTGCCGCCGTTGTTCCCCGTCCACACCTCCCACTCACGGTCGCCGACGGTCGCGGAGCCGGTCCGCGAGCCGATGGGCTGGATGGGGCCGACACGGTTGAACCAGATCATGATCTCGGTGCGGTTGACACCGTCGGTCCTGGGCTCGGGGTCGAGCCAGATGTCGAAAGAGGCGTTGTAGACCGCGTTGCCGACATAGCCGTACGAGACGCTGGTGGGCGCGGAGCCGATGGTGCTGATCCGCTTCGGCAGTTGGGTGCCGGGCGAGCACTTGGTGTAGTGGCAGCCGTTGAAGACGGAGGGGTAGGACTTCGGCGCGCCGTTCGTGGGCACGGAGCCGTCGGCCCGGGTGAGGGTGAAACCGGTCCCGGTCACTTCGACGCACTGGGTGGCGCCGGTGCCCCAGCGGTTGTTCTGGACGATGTACCGGTCCTGGAGGGTCGCGGTGCCGTACTGGTCGCAGATCTCCGCGGCGGCCTGCGCGGCGGGTGCTGCCGACAGCAGCGCGGCCGGCGCTCCGAGGGTGAGCAGCAGAGCCGTCATCAAGGCGCGTAAACGGTGTCGCATGATGTCCCTTCAGCAGTGGGAAATGCCGTGGGAGCGCTCCCAGTCGCAGCTGGACTGTAGGAGTGTTTCGACCTTCTGACAAGACGCGCGGACCCGATTCAACGGGTTCTGTTCAAGACTTGACGCAGCGGCGGACGCGACCTGCGCCGCCGGCTCGTCCCGCGCGGCCGGCCGCGCACCCGTCGCCGCCGGCCCGTGCCATGATCGCCGTCATGCCTTCCGCGCCCGGCACCGCCGCCTGGCCCGTCACCCTCACGACGCGCCGTCTGGCGCTGCGTCCCGTCGCCGCCGCGGACGTACCGGAGATCGCGCGTCTGTGGACCGACGCCGAGGTACGGCGGCATCTCGGGGGGCCCGTCGCCGACAGCGTCGTACGCATCCGGGAGAAGAGGTGCGTCGGCGCACCGGGGGCCTTCGCCGTGGCGCGGCGGAGGGGCCGGGCCGTCGTCGGCCTCGTGACGGTGGAGCACGGGGCCCGGGACGGCCGGACCGAGGTGTCGTACCAGTTGCTTCCCGAACACTGGGGCCGGGGCTACGGCCGGGAGGCCGTGGCCGCGGCCGTGAGCTGGGCATGGGGTGACGCGCCCTCCGGTGCCCCCGGGGTGGTCGCCCTGACGCAGCAGGCCAATCTCCGCTCACGACGTCTTCTCGAAGCCCTCGGGGCCACGGTGGACGGCACCTTCGTCGACTGGGACGAGCCCCAGGTCCTCTACGCCTTCCCGGTGCCGCCGGCGCGGTAGCCGGGCGGGCGGCCCGGCACGCCCCCCGCTGCGGGCGCGGGACACTCCCCCGGAGACCCCGGCGGACGCAGGTCACGCACGGTCGGCGGCCTCGTACAGAGCGGCGATGTCGATCTTCTTCATGCCCAGCATGGCCGACATCACGCGCTGGGACCGTTCCTCGTCCTCGTCCTCCAGCAGCTCCGTCAGCACGACGGGGGCGATCTGCCAGGACAGGCCGTACTTGTCCTTCAGCCAGCCGCAGGGACCCTCCTGCCCACCCTCGCCGAGCCTCTGCCAGTAGTGGTCGACCTCCTCCTGGTCGGCACAGTTGATCAATAGGGAGATCGCCTCGTCGAAGGTGAACTCGGGACCTCCGTTGATCGCGGTGTATTCCTGGCCGTCGAGCTCGAAGTCCACGGTCAGCACGGTGCCGGCCGGCCTGGGCCCGGCCTCGCCGTAGTACAGGGTGCGCTTGATCCGCGAGTTCGGGAACACGGAGACGTAGAACTCGGCGGCTTCCTCGCCCAGGGTGTCGAACCACAGGTTCGGCGTGATGCGCGGCATGGGTCCATACCTTTCTTCGTGGGTTCGTTCCGGTCATTCGTAGGATCGGGAAGCCCAGGGGTCCTGGGTATGGCTGTCATGTGTCTGCCGTAGTCCTCCTGGCGTGTCGGTGCGGGCAGGTGCCCGCTGTCCCTCTTGTGACCGCCGCGCCGCGCGCAATTCATCGCTCGCGTGCCCGCAGGACCGGGCGCAGGATAGGACCGATGGCAGGATCCGTGACCTTGATCGGTGAGAGCCCGGAGGACCCGTACGCGCACGGTCGAGCCGCCTCCGTGGTGCTGGACCGCCACGGCCTGGTGAGCGGCTGGAGCGAGCGCGCCCGCGCGCTGGTCGGCTACTCGGCCGCGGAGGTGCTCGGGCACCGCGCGGTGGAAGTGCTGGTGGACCCGGCCGACCGGGACGTCGTGCTGGAGGCGACGGCGGCGTGCGTCCGGCAGCGGGGCTGGTTCGGGATCGTGCCCGTGCGGGCGCGGGACGGCCGCAGGATGGGCTTCGGTGTCCGGGCCCGTCGGGTGACGCGGTCGGAGGGGGCCCGCGAGTGGTATCTCGTGGCGGCGCCGGCTGAGGAGGTGGCGCAGTGGGAGATCGACCGGTCGGTGATGGACGGCCTGTTCCGCAGATCACCGGTCGGGCTGGCGGTGCTCGACCCCGACCTGAACATCCTGCGGGTCAACCGCGCGATCGCCCGCATCGGCGGCGTCACCACCGAGGAGACGCGCGGCCACCGAATCGGCGACTTCCTCGTCCCCGCCGACGCGGAGACGGTGGACGCGGGGCTGCGGGAGGTACTGCGCACCGGCACGCCCATGATCTTCACCGAGCAGCCGTGCCGGATGGCGGCCGCTCCGGGCACCGAGCGGTACGTCTCCGTGTCCGCGTTCCGCATGGAGGACGCCGGCGGCCGGGTACTGGGAGTGACCCAGCTGGTCGAGGACGTCACGGCCGGCCACCGGGCCCGGCGCAGGCTGGCTCTGCTCACCGAGGCGGGCGCCGCCATCGGAACCACCCTGGACGTCCGCACGACGGCGCAGGAACTGGTGCGCGCTGCGGTGCCGGGGCTGGCCGACTGCGTCTCCGTGGACCTGCTGGAAGCGATCAGCCGAGGCGAGGAACCGGTCGCCGACGGGGGCGGCGGGCCGGTCCGCAGGACGGCGTACACGACCGTCACCCCCGAGACGGAGGCTCTGCTGTTCCCGGTCGAGACGATCAATTCGTTTCCCGAGGGGTCGCCGCAGGCGCGGTGCCTGGCGACCGGGCGACCGGTCCTGGAGCCGTTCATCGACATCTCGAAAACCGTCACCGTCCGTGGACCCGGGGTCGAGGAGGCGGCCCGGGCCGTCCACTCGCTGATGGTGGTCCCGCTGACGGCGCGCGGGCTGGTCCTCGGGTTCGTGAGCCTGTGGCGGTCCCGGCTGCCGGAGCCGTTCGAGGAGGACGACCTCACCCTGGCCGGTGAGCTGGCGGCCCGGGCGGCGGTCTCCCTGGACAACGCGCGCCGCTTCACCCAGCAGCACCGGGCGGCGCTGGCGCTTCAGCGGCGTCTGCTGCCGCGCGAGCTGCCCGCGCACCCGGCGGTCGTCGTCGCTCACCGCTACATGCCGGCGGGCGGTGCGACCGGGGTCGGCGGGGACTGGTTCGACGTCATTCCGCTCTCCGGTGCCCGGGTCGCCCTCGTCGTCGGCGACGTCGTCGGGCACGGCATCAACGCCGCGGCGACCATGGGCCGGCTGCGTACCGCCGTGCACACGCTGGCCGATCTCGATCTCGAGCCCGACGAGGTGTTGTCCCATCTCGACGACCTGGTGACCCGTCTGGCCGGGGAGCAGGAGCAGGACATCGAAGGCGGCCCCGGCGAGCAGGTGGTGGGTGCGACCTGCCTGTACGCCGTGTACGACCCGGTGACCCGGCAGTGCTCCCTGGCCCGGGCCGGCCACCCGCCGCCTGCCGTGGTGACACCGGGCGGAGAGGTGAGCCTCCCGGAACTGCCCGCCGGGCCTCCGCTGGGGCTGGGCGGACTGCCCTTCGAGGCGACGGAACTGACGCTGGAGGAGGGCAGTGTGCTCGCCCTCTACACCGACGGCCTGCTGGCATTCGCCCCGCAGGACATGGACGCCGCTCTCGCGAAGCTGTGCTCGACGCTGGCCGGTCGCGGCCGGCCGGTGGAGGAGATGGCCCAGGCGGTGGTCGACGAGCTGCTGCCCGCGCGGCCCGGCGACGATGTCGCCCTGCTGCTGGCGCAGACGCTCACGCTGGCGCCGGAGCTGGTCGCGACCTGGGAGCTGCCCGCCGAGCCGACGGCACCGTCCCGGGCCCGCCGGCTCACCGCGGACCAGCTGGCGGCGTGGGGGCTGGCGGACATGGCCTTCTCGACGGAGCTGATCGTCAGCGAACTGGTCACCAACGCCTACCGGTACGCCGGCGGGCCCGTGACCCTGCGGCTGATCCAGCATCAGCGGCTCATCTGCGAGGTCTCCGACCCGAGCAGCACCTCGCCGCATCTGCGGCGGGCCCGCAGCACCGACGAGGGCGGGCGGGGTCTGCTGCTGGTCGCACAGCTCACGGCCCGGTGGGGCACCCGGCACTCGCGCGCGGGCAAGACGGTGTGGACGGAGCAGGCGCTGCCCCCGCCGCTCGGCGGAGCCGGCGGCACGGAGGCGCTGCTCCGGTCCGCCTCCGAGCAGCTTCCGCCCGGCTCACCCGGCGGAACCTGACGCCGCCGCTTTGGTCTGGACCTGCCTATTGCCGCGGCCCTCTCGGCGCGCCAAGCTCCAGGCATGGAACTGGAGTTGCGGCACCTGAGGACGATCCGGGCCATCGCCGACGCCGGGAGTCTCACCAAGGCGGCCACCGCGCTGGGGCTCGCCCAGCCGGCGCTCAGCGCGCAGTTGAAGAGGATCGAGCGCTCACTCGGCGGGACGCTCTTCGAGCGCGGACGCAGCGGAGTGCGGGCCACCGCACTGGGTGAACTGGTCCTGGACCGCGCCCGGATCGTGCTGCCCGCGGTGCACGAACTACAGGAGGAAGCCGTCCGGTTCGCCCGGGCGGGCGCCCGGTGCGGCCCGAGGACGGCGTTCCGGCTCGGCGGCACCCACGGCCCGCTCCTCGGCGGGCTCGTCGACCGGCTCGCAGCCGCGGAACCGGGCGTCACGGTGGTCACCCACACGTCGTGGTCCGAGCGTGAGATCGCCGCCTCGGCCGCCGAGGGCCGGCTGGACTACGCGCTGATCGGCGCCTGCGGCGAGAGCGCGCCGCCGGAGGCGGGCCGGCTCGCATGGGCGGAAGTGGCCCGCGATCCGGTCTTCGTGATGCTGGCCGCCGACCATCCGCTCGCCGCCCGGCCGGAGATCGAACTGGCCGAACTGGCGGCGGAGGCGTGGACGAACGTGCCGGGCGACGGCTGCTTCGCCGACTGCTTCGCCGCCGCCTGCGTCCGGGCGGGCTTCACCCCGGCGTGCGTGTACGAGACGGACACGGCCTCCTGTGTCCACCTGGTCCAGGTGGGGCGGGCCGTCGGCCTGTGCCGCGCCACGTTCCCCGAGACACCCGGCATGGTGACGCGTCCGCTCAGCGGCGCACCCCTGCTCTGGCGCCACCTGCTCGGCTGGCATCCGGAGGCACCGGCGGCGCTGCGTGCGGCGGACGTCGTCGGCCATGTGCGTGCCGCGCACACCGACGCGGCGGCCCGCAGTTCCAGCTACGCCCGCTGGCTTGCCGACCGGAGCCCGGTCCTCCATAACGCCGTGGAGAGGGTCAACCGATAGCTGCTGCAACGGGGTTGTTGTTCCCTACGGTTTCGGCACACCTCCCACCGAGACCTAGGGGACTTCCATGCTCCACAGACACGCCAGGTCAGCGTGTGTCGGTGCCGTCGCCGCAGGCACGCTGGTCCTGACCGCCCTGCAGGGGGCCGCCTCGGCACAGCAGAGCGGACCGGGGCCCGTCGCCCGCAGCGCGGCGGACACGCTCGCCGTGTCCGCCGCCCAGCCGGAGCTGCTCCGGGCCATGCAGCGGGACCTCGGCCTCACCCGGGCTCAGGCAACGGAGCGGCTGGTGAACGAAGCCGAGGCCGGAGCGACTGCCGCCGGGCTCCAGCACCAGCTCGGCGGATCGTTCGCCGGGGCCTGGGTGGAGGGCGCCGACTCCGGCAGACTGACCGTCGCCACCACCAGCGCGGCGGACGCGGCCGTGATCAGGAGCGCCGGCGCCGACGCCGAGATCGCCTCCCACACGCTGGCCGAACTCGACCGTACGAAGGCGGCGCTCGACCGGGCCGCCGCACGGAACTCCTCGACGGACGTGCCGGTCTGGTACGTCGACGCCCGCTCCAACTCCGTGGTGGTCCGGGCCGTCAGGGCGTCCGCCGCCGAAGCACTGATCGGGGCGAGCGGCGCGGACCGCGACCGGATACGGGTCGTACCGACCCGTGAACAACCGCGCCCGCTGTACGACATCCGCGGCGGCGACGCGTACTACACGGGCGGCGGCGGTCGTTGCTCGGTCGGCTTCGCGGTCACCCGCGGCACCACCCAGGGCTTCGCCACCGCAGGGCACTGCGGCCGGGCCGGCACGACCACCAGCGGCTACAACCAGGTGGCGCAGGGGACATTCCAGGCGTCGACGTTCCCCGGCCGGGACACCGCCTGGGTGGCGACGAACGCCAACTGGACCTCGACCCCGTACGTCAAGGGGCAGGGTGGTCAGAACGTGCGGGTGACCGGCTCGGTGCAGCAGCCGGTCGGTGCGTCGATCTGCCGCTCCGGTTCCACCACGGGCTGGCACTGCGGCACGATCTCGCAGCACAACACCAGCGTCACGTACCCCGAGGGGACCATCACCGGCGTCACCCGTACAACCGTGTGCGCGGAGCCCGGTGACTCCGGAGGCTCGTACATCTCCGGCAGTCAGGCGCAGGGCGTCACCTCCGGCGGCTCCGGCAACTGCCGGACCGGCGGCACCACGTTCCACCAGCCGCTCAACCCGCTGCTGCAGGGGTACGGGCTGACCCTGAAGACCAGCACCGACGGCCCGGGCGAGCCGCCCGGCGAGCCGGGCGGCACCTGGGCGGCGGGCACCGTCTACCGCGCGGGCGACCAGGTGACGTACGGCGGCGCGACCTACCGCTGTCTGCAGGGCCACCAGGCCCAGACCGGCTGGGAGCCCCCGGCCGTCCCGGCGCTCTGGCAGCGCGTCTGATCCGACCGGCCTCCCCGAGGGGGGGGGGGGGGGGGGCGGGCGCCGGGCGGGGGCCGGGCTCCACCAGGCGACCCGGCCGAACGGAACAGCACCCCACAGCCCACCCCCCCGGCGGGGCCCCCCGGGGCCCCCCGGGCGCTCGGCCCGCGGTAGCGACCCCCCCGCCCCCCCGGGGGGGGGGGGGCGGGGGGGGGGGGCCCCCCGCCCCCCGCCCTTCCGCGTCCTGGTGCCGCTTCACAGCGCGGCCCTGCCGCCCACCGCCGGGCGGGGCGAACCGGACCGTGGACGGCGGCGGGCCGGACGGCCGGGGACGTGGACCGCTGCGAGCCGGACGGCCGGGGACGTGGGCCGCTGCGAGCCGGACGGCCGGGGACGTGGACCGCTGCGAGCCGGACGGCCGGGAAGGCGGACGGCGGTACGGGTCACCAGTCGCCGTCGGTGACCGCCTTCCCTCGCTCCGGCGCGTCGCCGAGCGGCATGATCTGCCCGGGCGCCGGGGGCTGCCAGGGGGTGTGGTCGCCGCCGAGCCACTCGCCGACCGGCTTCACACCGGTGAGCGGGCCGGCCGGCGCCAGGTCGATGGCGCTCTCGTCGTAGTAGTCGTACCAGGGCAGCCCCGCACGCGTGTAGGCCGCGCGGTCGACGGGCGAGGGCGGCGCGTCCTCGCCGGTGATGCGCCGCCACTCCGGCGGGGTGACGAGGTGCACGAAGACCCGGCCGGAGGGCTCCTGGGACCAGTCGGCCGCAGGCCGGTCGTCGCGGTAGACCTCCTGCAGCATGGAGCCCCCCACACCGAGCCCCATCGACGCCGCCCTGGCCCGCGGTGCTCCCCCGGGCCGGGCGGGTGCCGCCGCCCGGGGCGGCGGCGCCCCGAAGGCCATGGGGACGGCGGGCGCCCCGCCCGCCCGTGCGCCGCCGGCGGCGCGCTCCGCACGGGCCCGCTCCTCCTCCCGCCAGGCACCCAGCGCCGCAGCCGACAGGCCGAACGCCTGGAGCTGTACGCCGCCCCAGGTCTCCTCGCCGGTCACCTGCCCCTCGACGGTGGCACCCATCCCGAGGGGTACGGCGACGAACTGACGCACCGTCCCCTTGCCGGAGTTGATGCCGTCCAGCCACGGCTGGCGGGGCAGCACCACATAGTTCTGCGGGGTACGGGTCAGGGTGGTGCGCCACGGCTCGCCCGAGACCGCGCAGACCTTGCCTACGCCGACCTGGAGGGCGGCCGGCTCGCTGCTGCCCGCGAAGCTGAGCCACATCGCCTCGCGCAGGTACACGGGCAGCATCACGCCGCCGCGCTCACGCATCTGCGGCGGCACGGCGGAGAGGTGGTCCTCGACGCGCCGTACCGGGAACTCGCCGAGCCCCGGAGGCAGCTGGTGCGTCCCCGATTCCGGCAGCCGGAGCGTCCTGATGAAGCGGACCCGCACTCCACCGCCCAGCAGCAGACTGTTTCCGTCGGTCCGCACGGCACTCACGGCCACGGTCGACTCCCCTCGTCCCGGTTTCTCCTCGCTGATACCACGACGGACGGCCGGATCCGGTTCCCCGGCGACGGGCTCCGTCGCCGGAAAGCGGGCCGCCCGGGACGGGCGCGACGAGCTCCGTCGCCGTAAGGCGGGCCCGGGGCGAGGTCATGCCGTGGACACGATGTCCTGCTCGGCCCAGACGACCTTGCCGTCGGCCGTCCGGCACGAACCCCAGCGCCGGCACAGCATGTTGATCAACTGGAGTCCCCGGCCGCCTTCGTCGTTGAGCGTCGCGTGCTGGATGAGCGGCAGGTCGGGGCCCGTGTCGGACACTTCCACGACCAGTCGCTCATGGCGCAGCAGCCGCAGTTGTCCGGGGCCGCCTCCGTAGCGCAGGGCGTTGCCGACGAGTTCGCTGACGACGAGTTCGGTGGTGTCGGCCAGCCCTTCGAGGCCCCAGCCGGCCAGTTGTTCCACCACCAGCCTGCGGGCCGCGGACGCGGCCGTGGCGTCGGCCGGCAGCGTCCAGACCGCCAGGTCCTCACCCGGGCGCCGTGCGTATGCCGTGGCGACGAGCATGACCGCCTCGTCGAAACGCTTGCCGGGGCCCCAGTCGCCCGCCAGCAGCTCGCACGACTCGAGCTCCGCGGCACCGGCGGCACCGGCGGCACCGGCGGCCTTGCGCAGCCGCGCCAGCTGCACGTCGACGTCCTCCGTGCGGGTCTTGATCAGTCCGTCGGTGTAGAGCAGCAGCCGGTTTCCCGCGGGGACGGTCACCGCCGCCGGGTCGTACGGGATGACACCGGCGCCCAGCGGTGCGCCCACCGGCACGTCGACGTACTCGGCGTTGCCCGCGGCGTCCACCAGCAGCGGCGGCGGATGACCGGCCGTGGCGAGGGTGCATCGGCCGGTGGCGGGGTCGTACACCGCGCACAGGCAGGTGGCGACCTGGTCGTCCTCCAGGTCGCGGGCGGCGAGATCCAGTCGTGCGAGGACCCGCTCGGGCACGGTGTCCAGGGCGAGCAGGGTACGGGCGATGGCGCGCAGGCGGCCCATGGTCGCCGCCGCGGCGAGACCGTGGCCCATGACGTCGCCGACGACGAGGGCGGTCCGCCCGCCGGGCAGGGCCATCACGTCGTACCAGTCGCCCCCGACGCCGCTCGCCTCCGCGGTGGGCGCGTAGTCGGCGCGGACGTCGAGGCCGAGCGTCTGCGGCGTGGTCCGCGGCAGGAGGTTGCGCTGGAGGCTGACGACCTGGTCGCGCTCTCGTTTGTACAGGCGCGCGTTGTCGACGAACACGGCGGCCCGGGAGGCGAGTTGCTGGGCGAGGGCGAGATCGGTGCGGGAGAACGGCGGTCTGCTGCCGGCCCGCACGAAGTCGGCGACGCCCAGCAGCACACCGCGGGCGATCAGCGGAACCACCATGTAGCTGTGCACGCCGGCCGCGCGCATCTTCTCCGCGGCGCTGGGGGTGGGCGCCACCCGCGCGAAGTCGTCCCGGGCGAGCCGGCTCATCAGCACCGGCTGCCGGCGCATCAGGGCGCGGACCGCGACCGTGTCCTTGTTCACCGAGGCCAGCTCGCCCACCGGGTCCGGCTCGAGCTCCATGAGCCGCGGTACGGCGGAGACGGCCATGGCCCGCATCACGGGCCGCTCCCCGTCCCGCCCGGCCTCGACGTGCTCGCCGCGCAGCGCGGACTCCAGCAGGTCGATTGCCGCGCCGTCCGCGAGGCGTGGTACGACGAAGTCGGCCAGCTCCTGAGCGGTCCGCTCCAGGTCGAGCGTGGTGCCGATCTCGGTGCCGGCGAGGCTGAGCCACTCGAGACGGCTGCGCATCCTGAACCGTTCGGCCACGGCGGCCGCCCGGCGCACCGCCGTTCCGCCGGCCCGCCGCCCCCATCCGGGATGTCTCACCGCACCGCCTTCCCGTGCCGTCATTGGATCAAGTATGAGGCGCGGCGCGTTGCGGAGCACCCGGGCTGCAGGACCTGACACGCACCGCATACGACCGGGCACGGCGGGTGGCCGGTGGCATGCCGTTGGGCTCATCCCCGGCGTGCCGGGGAGCCGCGCATCGCGGAGGGGCTGGTGCCGAACCATCTGGTCACCGCGCGGCGCAGGGTCCGGGCGTCGCTGAAGCCGAGCAGTCCCGCGATCCTGTGGAGGGGGAGGTCGCTCGTCATCATCAGTTCCTCGGCCCGCACCAGCCGGACGGAGTCGACGAGCGCCTCGTAGCTGGTGCCGTGCTCTGCGAGCCGTCTGCGCAGGGTCCGCTCGCTCATGCCGCGCTCCAGCGCCTGCCGGGCGAGCGGCGGCACCCGGGGCAGCGCACGGGCTACGGACACCTCCAGCCCCTGCACGAGGTCCTGCCGGTCCCGGCCGTGCGCGCGGGCCGCGTCGAGGAGTCCGACGACCTGGGCGAGGGTGTAGGCGTCGGCGCCGGGCAGCGGGCTGTCCAGGGACTCGGCGGCGAAGACCAGCCGGTCGTCGGGCGCACCGAAGGTGACCGGGCAGCGGAACCAGCGCTCGTACGCGTCGCCGTACGAGGGGCGGGGATGCCGTACGGCGACGGAGTGCGGCGTGAACTCCTCGCGCCAGGCGTCCCTGATCAGGGCGACGATGCTGCCGAACGCCTCTTCGAGCAGGAACGCCCGCAGTCCGGAGTCGGTGTACCGGGCGGTCGCCAGGATCGCGGCGCCGGCCGGCACGCACTCGATGCGGTAGTCGAGCATGGAGCCGGTGACGCCGTGGTGACGGACACCGAGCCGCAGGGCGTCGTGGAGTGTGGGGCTCGCCTGCAGGGCGAGACCGACCAGCCCCCACGCCGTCACCCGCTGGCGGCGGCCCACCGCGAGACCGAGCGCCGGATCGCCGAGGTCCCGTATCGCCTCCCGGATGACGGAGCTGCCCTGCCGGTAGGACACCCGCTGGCCGACCGCGCTGAGGGCGGCCTCGCTCAGTCCGGCGCGGCGCAGGGCCGGGCCCAGGTCGTGCCCGCGTTCGGCGGCCACCAGGGTGAGGTAGCGCAGCAGGTGGGGGGTGATGGTCGCGGATCCGTGCCGCGGGTCGGCGAGCCGCGCGGCGGGGGGAGCACCGGGCGGCGGACCGGCGGGCAGGACGGGTCGCGTTTCCTGCGGCGTCATCGCCTCACCTCCGGCCCGTCACTGTAGGGACCGCGGCTGTGGGAGGACAGAGCCGGTGGCCGCTGAAGTCCCGTTACTGGCCGGTCCGGTCCTCTCCACCGGCCGCCCACCGTGGTTACCTTCGGTCACACCTGTCACGAACGGCACCGGCGCCGGTTCCGAGTCCGACTCCCGTTCGGGTCCGGTTCGGTACGAGGGCGTACGAGGGAGTAGGCATGCGGTTCCCCACAACCAGCTCCAGGGCGGTCTCTCTGCTGCTCGCGGCGGCGCTCGGCCTGCTGGCGCCGGCCGCCCTGCCGGGGGCCGTCCCGGCAGGTGCGGCGGCCCCGCGGCCGGCGGAGTCCGGGCCGACGACGTATCTCGTCGGCCGGGGCATCTCCGATGTGACCGGAGAGGCCGCCGAGGTCGGCATGATGGGTTACTCGAGCTTCGAGCAGAAGGCGACCGGCATCCATCAGCGGCAGCGCTCACGGGCTTTCATCGTGGCCGACCGGGCCGGCGGCGAGCGGGTCGTGTACGTCAACGCCGACCTGGCCATGATCTTCCAGTCGGTGCGGCAGGGCGTCGTCGCGGAGCTGGTGCGACGCTACGGCTCGCTCTACGGCGACCGCAACGTCCTGCTGTCCGCCACCCATACGCACGCCGGCACCGGCGGCCACTCCCACCACCTCGCCTACAACCTGGCCTCGCTGGGCTTCCAGAAGAACACCTACCGGGCGATCGTCGACGGCATCGTCGAGTCCGTGGCCGAGGCCCATGACGATCTGCGGCCGGGCACCGTCACGCTCGGCAGGGGCGAGCTCAAGAACGCGAGCGTCAACCGCTCGCGGACCGCGTTCGAGCGGAACCCCGCCCGCGACAAGGCCGCCTTCCCCGACGCGATCGACCCGGCGATGACCGTGCTGCGTTTCCGGCAGGGCACCACCGACATCGGTGCCATCAGCTGGTTCGCCACGCACAACACGTCGCTCACCAACAAGAACACGCTGCTCAGCCCCGACAACAAGGGATACGCGGCGTACGAGTGGGAGCACGGCGCCGAGGGCGTGCGCTACCTCGAGGACCGGAAGGGGTTCGTCGCGGCGTTCCCCAACACCAACGCGGGCGACATGTCTCCCAATCTGAATCTGCGGCCCGGATCCGGCCCGACGGAGGACGAGCTCGAGAACACGCGGATCATCGGTGACCGGCAGTTCCGGGCGGCGCAGCGGATCCACGGCGCGGCGGACGTCCCGGTGAGCGGCAGCGTGGACTCGCGGCTGCGGTTCGTGAACATGGAGGAGGTGACGGTCGACGGGAAGTACACCCCGGACGGCAAGGAGCACCGCACCTGCCCGGCCGTGGTCGGCGCCTCGACGCTGGCCGGCAGCGTGGAGGACGGGCCCGCGATCCCCGGGTTCACCGAGGGCATGAACAGCCCGGTCGCGAAGTTGCTGGAGCCGTTCGGCATCGACCCGCCCGAGTGGCTGGTGAGCTGCCAGTACCCGAAGGCGAACCTGGTTCCGACGGGACTGGTCAACGCGGTGACGCCGACGACCCCGACGGTTGTGCCGCTGCAGATCGTCAAGATCGGCCAGTTCCACCTGGTGGCCGGACCGGCCGAGTACACGATCGTCTCGGGCCTGCGCATCCGCCGCTCGGTGGCCGAGGAGCTCGGCGTACCGCTGGAGAACGTACTGATGCAGGGCTACGCCAACGCGTACAGCCAGTACGTGACCACGCCGGAGGAGTACGACCTGCAGCAGTACGAGGGGGGGTTCCACTCTCTACGGCAGGTACACGCTCCCCGCCCAGCAGCAGGAGTTCGCCTCGCTGGCGGCGTCGCTGAGGGACGGTACGCCCGCCGGCGGCGGGCCGACGCCGCCCGACCACTCGGACCGCCAGACGTCGCTGCAGACCGGTGTGGTGATGGACAACCCGCCGGCGGGCAGGCGGTTCGGAGACGTCCTGACGGAGCCGGCCGCCTCGTACGGGGCGGGAGCCACCGTCACAGCCGAGTTCGTGACCGGCCACCCGAAGAACGCCCTGCACCGGAACGGGACATTCCTGGAGGTGCGGCGGCAGGTGGGCGGTGGCTGGGTCCGCCATCTGGACGACGGCGACTGGGACACCACGTACCGCTGGGTGCGGCTCAACGGCGTGACGGGCACGTCCAAGGCGGTCATCACCTGGCAGGTGGCCCCCGGGACGCCGGCGGGGACGTACCGGATCGTGCACTTCGGCGACTCCAAGAGCCTGTTCGGCTCGGTCACCGCCTTCAGCGGCACCACCCGGACCTTCCGGATCGGCTGACCCGCGGCCGGGCGCACCCGGTCCGGGCGCGTCCGTGCTCGGCGGGCGCAGCCGGCCCACCGCCGGCCGGGTGCGCGGCCCGCGTGGCACCGTTTCCGGAATGTGATGCTCAAGTTCAGCTCAGATGTAATGACGCTCGCCCCTTCGACTCCTTACCCTCCTCGCAAAATCGAGTGAAGGATGTCGCACCATGAAGGCTCACAAGTCCGCCGCCACCGCGGCCGTCGCCGTGTTCGCGGTAGCCCTCACCGCCGCGGGTTGCGCCGGCGACTCCGAAGGCGCCGGCAGTGGGCCGTCGCGCACGGTGAACGCCAAGGATCTTCCGGAGCTGCCGACGTACAAGGTCGCCACGGGGGTCGAGATCGACTCGCCGACGTGGGAGAAGGCGAAGAAGGCCGGGAAGCTCGTCATCGGCGCCAAGAACGACCAGCCGTTCCTCGGCTTCGAGGACGAGAGCGGGGAGCGGTCCGGCTTCGACATCGAGATCGCCAGGATGATCGCCGCCGACCTCGGCTTTTCCGCCAGGCAGATCGAGTTCAAGACGGTGGACACGGGCGTCCGCGAAGCCGCGATCTCCAGTGGCGAGGTCGATCTGTACGTCGGCACGTACACGATCAACGATGAGCGCAAGAAGAAGGTCGCGTTCGCCGGCCCCTACTACATGGCCGGTGCCGACCTGCTGATCCGCAAGGACGACCGGACGATCGCCGGTCCGTTCTCCCTCGAGGGCAAGACGGTCTGCTCGGCCAAGGGCTCCACGGCGCTCGCCGAGATCAAGAAGCCGGAGTACAACACGCAGACGGTCGAGACGACCAAGTACACGGAGTGCGTCCAGCGGCTGCTCGCCGGCGAGGTCGACGCGGTGACCACGGACGACGCGATCCTCAAGGGCTACGCCGCCCAGCACCCGGACAAGCTGAAGGTCGTCGGCCAGCCGTTCACCGAGGAGCCGTACGGTATCGGGATGGCCAAGGGCGACGAGGCGCTGAAGGACGCCGTCACCGACGCCATCCAGGCGCACGACGAGAACGGTGACTACAAGCTGGCGTACGACGCGACGCTCGGCCTCTCGGGCTCGCGCTATGTCGGGCCGCCGATGGTCCGGCGCGACTGACGGCACCGACGGCACCACGGCCCGCCGGCGGGTGCCTCCGGGGGCCCGCAGGGGTCTGCGGGGCGGTGGCGCCCGCAGGTGCCTCCGGGGGGCGGTGACGGCGCCCCGCCCGGAGGCACCTGCGGTCACGCCTCGCCGAGGTCCGCGCTGATCCAGCGCTGCGGCCGCATCCGGATGACCACCATGGCGCCGTGCTCCTTCCAGGCGAAGTCGACGTACGCCTCGACCTTGGCGGGGTCGAGGTAGCGGGCGGAGATTTCCACCAGCTGCTCCCGGGTGGCCGGGGCCGTGTCGACGACCGGGCCCTCGACCGAGACGTAGCGCACCGTCGGTTCCACCCGGTCGACCATGAGCGTGAACCGCCCGGCGGCCTCGATCGCCATCGCCTTGCGCGAATCCCGTTCCGTCATGACCCAGATGTCGCCGCCGGCTTCGTACTGGTACCAGATCGGCACCGTGAGGGGGGCCCGGCCGTCCTCGCCGGCATCGACCGCGAGCGCGGCGATGTGCGGGCCTGCCAGGAACTTCTCACGCTCTTCACGGGTGAGCGCCACAGGTGACTCCTTCGTACGCGGTCGGCCGCCGGGCCCGGCGGCTGCCCGCCCCGGCTCGTACCAAGGGTCAACTGCCGTACCCCGCGGAGTTGTTCCCGGCGGGCACACGAAGAGCCCCGGCCGGGCACGCGGCCCGGCCGGGGCGGATGCGGAGGCGGACGGCTGCCCGCCGGCGCGCGTCAGGCCACGGTCGACAGAGCCTGGTTGAAGGTCTTCGACGGACGCATCACGGCCGCCGCCTTGTCGGCGTCGGGCCGGTAGTAGCCGCCGATGTCGGCCGGCGAGCCCTGCACCGCGATCAGCTCGTCGATGATGGTCCGCTCCTGCTCGCCGAGCGTCTTGGCGAGAGCCGCGAACGCCTCCGCGAGCCGGGTGTCGTCGGTCTGCTTCGCCAGCTCCTGGGCCCAGTACAGCGCCAGGTAGAAGTGGCTGCCGCGGTTGTCGATGCCGCCCAGCTTGCGGCTCGGCGACTTGTCCTCGTTGAGGAACGTGCCGGTGGCGCGGTCGAGCGTGTCGGCGAGGACCTTGGCGCGGGCGTTGCCCGTGGTCGTCGCGAGGTGCTCGAAGCTGACGGCCAGCGCGAGGAACTCGCCGAGGCTGTCCCAGCGGAGGTAGTTCTCCTTGACGAGCTGCTGGACGTGCTTCGGCGCGGAGCCGCCGGCGCCCGTCTCGAACAGGCCGCCGCCGTTCATCAGCGGGACGACGGAGAGCATCTTGGCGCTGGTGCCGAGCTCCAGGATCGGGAACAGGTCGGTCAGGTAGTCGCGCAGCACGTTGCCGGTGACGGAGATGGTGTCCTCGCCGCGGCGGATGCGCTCCAGCGAGAACGCGGTCGCCTCCACCGGCGACATGATCTCGATCCGAAGGCCCTCGGTGTCGTGCTCCGCCAGGTACGTCCGGACCTTCTCGATCAGCCGGGCGTCGTGCGCGCGGCTCTCGTCGAGCCAGAAGACGGCCGGGACGCCGGTCGCGCGGGCGCGGGTGACGGCGAGCTTCACCCAGTCCTTGACGGGCGCGTCCTTGGTCTGGCACATGCGGAAGATGTCGCCGGCGCTGACGACCTGCTCCAGGACGGCGTTGCCGGCGGTGTCGACGACCCGCACGGTGCCGGTGACCGGGATCTCGAAGGTCTTGTCGTGGCTGCCGTACTCCTCGGCCTTCTGCGCCATCAGACCGACGTTGGGCACCGAGCCCATGGTGGACGGGTCGAAGGCGCCGTTGGCGCGGCAGTCGTCGATGACGACCTGGTACACGCCCGCGTAGCTGCTGTCCGGGAGGACGGCGACGGTGTCGGCCTCCTCGCCGTCCGGGCCCCACATGTGGCCGGAGGTGCGGATCATCGCCGGCATGGAGGCGTCGACGATGACGTCGCTGGGCACGTGCAGGTTGGTGATGCCGCGGTCGGAATCGACCATCGCCAGGTCCGGGCCCTCGGCCAGCTCGGCGTCGAACGACGCCTTGATCTCGGCGCCGTCGGGGAGCGACTCGAGGCCCTGGTAAATGCCGCCGAGGCCGTCGTTCGGGGTGAGGCCGGCCTTGGCCAGGGACTCGCCGTACTTGGCGAACGTCTTCGGGAAGAAGGCGCGTACGACGTGACCGAAGATGATCGGGTCGGAGACCTTCATCATGGTGGCCTTCAGGTGCACGGAGAACAGCACGCCCTCGGCCTTGGCGCGGGCGACCTGCTGTGTCAGGAACTCGCGCAGGGCGGCCACGCGCATCACGGACGCGTCGACGACCTCGCCGGCGAGCACCGGGACCGACTCGCGCAGCACGGTGGTGGAGCCGTCGTCGCCCTTCAGCTCGATGCGCAGCGAACCGGCCTCGCCGAGCACCGCGGACTTCTCGGTGGAGCGGAAGTCGTCGGCGCCCATGGTCGCGACGTTCGTCTTCGAGTCGGCGCTCCAGGCGCCCATGCGGTGGGGGTGCGCCTTGGCGTAGTTCTTGACCGAGGCGGGGGCGCGCCGGTCGGAGTTGCCCTCGCGCAGAACCGGGTTGACGGCGCTGCCCTTGACCTTGTCGTAACGGGCGCGGATGTCGCGCTCCTCGTCAGTCTTCGGGTCGTCCGGGTAGGCCGGCAGCGCGTAGCCCTGCTCCTGCAGCTCGGCGACGGCGGCCTTCAGCTGCGGGATCGAGGCCGAGATGTTGGGCAGCTTGATGATGTTGGCCTCCGGCGTCTTCGCCAGGGCGCCGAGCTCGGCGAGGGCGTCGTCGAGGCGCTGCCCCTCCTCGAGGTACTCGGGGAACTGCGAGATGATCCGCCCCGCGAGCGAGATGTCACGGGTCTCCACGGTGACACCGGCCGTCGATGCGTACGCCTGGATCACAGGCAGGAACGAGTACGTCGCCAGGGCGGGCGCCTCGTCAGTGTGCGTGTAAATGATGGTCGAGTCAGTCACCGGGTGCTCCGCTCTCCACGTCTGCAACATTGCTCGACATCAAGATATCCCGTGATCGCTCCCCTCTCGACAGTGCCCTGCCCGCCGCCGTCACGGCGGTCGGCAAACCGGTAGGCGGGCGCGCCCGTCTCGCGTACGCTCCGGCGCGATGGAGGGGCCAGGACATGGAACCGTTCCACTCGGCGTTGGTCTCATGGGCGGCGGACGGCCGTGATCCGCGGCGGCCACCGCCGCGCGCGGGACGGCGAGGGAAGCCGGCCTGCGCAGCGCCGTGCTCGTCGAGGGCCCCACGGCCGGGCCGCGGTGGAGGCGCCGGCACCGCGTCCGGGCCGGAGGGGTCAGCGCCCCGCCAGGACGTCGCTGAAGTCCATGACGCGTCCCATCTCCCGCAGGGTCTCCTCCGCGGTCCGACGGGCATCGGCGGGAACATCGCCGCGCTCCTCCACCAGGTCCGCGTAGATCGGTGCCTCGGTACGGTCTGCGGAACTCATCTGGGACAGGTCCTTTCACGGGGTCGTCTCGTCAACCGCGCCCGACCGCGGCCGAGAGCAGGCACCGAGTGTAGGAGGTGGCCCGGCGGCCTCTGTCGGCACCCCTGGGTCCGCGTACCGGCCCCGCGGGCTCAGGGCCCGACCGGACCGGCACCGGTCGCGCACCGGCACACCGCCGTCGGGTCGCGGATCCGCTGGGCGCCTGCACCGGCGCGAGGGCGCGGGAGGCGGGCGGCGGCACCGGGTGGGCCCGGTTCCCCGCCCGCACGGGCGCGTTCGGGTGATCTTCCCGTAAGCCCGTGTCCCTTGCGGGGCAAAGGGTTACGCGTGGCGACATGAACGTATCGACTCATGCTCGCCGTCTGCGTACCGCGATCCCCGGTTGTCTCATCGCCTGCTCCGCCCTCCTGCTCACCGCCTGTGGCAGTGACAAGGGGACCGAGGTCAGTGCGGCCGCGCCCGCACAGACGGGCAGCCCGACAGGCACCGCGAGCCCCACGGGTTCCCCGAGCCCGACGGACAGTCCGACCCGTCTCACGGACGACCAGGCCGAGCGCAGGGCGCTGGTCCCGGCCGCCACGGTCACCTGGGGCACGGCGGCCGACACGGCCGCCGACGAGGTGCCCGGCAGCCAGCTGGTCGAGATCGAGCTGACGCGCTACCAGAACGGCGGCACCGCCAGTCCGTACCCCAGCCCCTCACCGAGTCCGGCCAGCCCCTCCCCCAGCCCCTCCCCCAGCCCGGGCACCCCCGCGTGGGCGGTCGATGTCGCCACCGAGGACGGCACCGTCCACATCGTCCACGTGGACGCGGCCTCCGGCGAAGTGCTCGGGTCCCGGCAGGAGTCCGACCAGGACGCCGACGACAAGCGCCAGACAGCCGATCGCCTGGCCCAGGCCGAAATCACGCCCGAGGAGGCCGTGCGGACCGCGACCGAGAGGACGGACGGTACGGTCACCGCCGTCGAGCTCGAGAACGACGACGCCGACAAGCTGATCTGGTCGGTCGAGGTCGTCACGGAGGACGACTGGAACAAGACGACCTTCGACATCGACGCGACGAACGGCGAGATCCTGCGCGAGCAGGTCGACCGCGACTGACACGGTACGCCGAGTACGCCCCTGCCCCCGGCCACGAGCCGGGGGCAGGGGCGTACGTGCCGTGGCCGGGCCACGGCGTCCTGGACACCGGCGCCACCCCCCGGAGCACGGGCTTCCGCCGGTCGGCCCAGCAGAACTGCGCGTTCCCGCGCCCATTCCTACGCTGACCGAATGATCATCAGATTTACTGCACGGCTTGTCTGTTGCTGCATGGCCGCCGTCGCCGCAGGCACTCTCGGTCTTCTTCCTGCCGCCGCCGCTCCCCGGACCGACTCCTCCCCCCGGCCGGCCCCCGCCGGCTCGTCGCCGCTGCACCGGCCGGGGACACACGTGGGGTCGCCGGGCGGCACTCCCGAACTGCCGGGCGACGTCTCCGCCCTGTCGTGGCTGGTCGCCGACGCCGACACCGGTGATGTGCTCGCCGCTCATGACGCGCACCGCCCGCTGCCGCCCGCCAGCACCATCAAGGCACTCTTCGCCGTCACCGCGCTGCCGCGCCTGGCGGACTCCCCGCCGCACACGGTCACCGAGGAAGAGCTCGAGAGCGTCGGCGAGGGAAGCAGCCGGGTCGGTGTCGCCGCGGGCCGTACGTACACGGTCGACGACCTGTGGCGGGGTGTCTTCCTCAGCTCCGGAAACGACGCCGTTCACGTACTGGCCCGGATGAACGGCGGCTGGACCGCCACGGCCGAGCAGATGCAGACCAAGGCCCGCGCACTGGGCGCCTTCGACACCCGGGTCGTCTCCCCGGACGGCTACGACGCACCGGGCCAGGTCTCCTCCGCGTACGACCTGGCGGTGTTCGGGCGCGCGGGCCTCGCGGACCCGCGGTTCGCCTCCTACGTGGCGACCGTCGACGCGCAGTTCCCCGGCGGCACCGAGGACGACGGAACCCCCACCTGGACCTACGGCATCCGGAACACCAACCGGCTGCTGACGGGAGCGAACGGGGTGGAGAAGTACCCGGGGATCATCGGCGTCAAGAACGGCTACACCTCCCACGCCGGCAACACCCTCATCGCCGCGGCGCGCCGGGACGGCCGGACCCTGCTGGTGACGGTGATGAACCCTCAGCAGGGCGGCGGGTACTCGGTGTACGAGGAGGCACGGTCGCTGCTGGACTGGGGGTTCGCCGCGGCGGGACGCGCCGAGCCCGTGGGATCGCTGGAACCCCCCGTGGCGCAGAAGGCCCCGCCGGCCGGACCCGGCCCCGTCACACCGGCCGCCACACCTCCCGCACGCGCCGGCGCCCTGGCCGAGGAGGCCGGGACGGGGATCGCGTACGCCTGGACGGGAGCGTTCGTCGGCACGGCCGGCCTGGCCGCGGGGCTCGTCCTGCGGCAGCGGCGCAGGCCGGGCCGGCTCTCCTGAGCAGCAGCACAGACGACCCGCACGAGCACCTCCGGAGGACGCCGTGCCCGAACTGCCCGACGTCGAAGGGTTCCGAGAGGTCCTCGCCTCCTGCGCACAGGGCAGGCGGATCGAACGGGTCGAGGTCGGCGACACGGGCGTGCTGCACGGGGTGAGTGCCCAGCGGCTGGGCCGCGCTCTCGAGGGATGCCGGTTCACGGAGCCGCAGCGCCACGGGAAATGGCTGCTCGCCCGTACGGACGGACCGACGGTGCTGCTGCACTTCGGCATGACCGGCGAGCTGGTCTGCTGCCGGGCGACGGACCCGCCGCATCCGCACGACCGTGTCGTGTTCACCGTCGGCCGCGAGCAGCTGCGCTACCGCGACCAGCGCAAGCTGCGGGGGCTGTGGCTCGCCGACGACGCCGACCGGGACGTCGCACGGATCCTCCACGGTCAGGGCCCGGACGCGCTGTCGGTGGACCGGGAGGAGTTCGACAGGCTGCTCTCGCGCCGGCACGGGCGCATCAAGCCCGCCCTCACCGACCAGTCCGTCCTCGCCGGACTGGGCAATCTGCTGGCCGACGAGATCCTGTGGCGCGCCGGTGTGCATCCCATGCGCCGGGCCGACCGGCTGGACGACGACGAGCGCCGCCGGCTGCACACCGAAATGCGCCGCACCCTGCGCTCGTCGGTGCGGGCCGGACGCGTTCCGCCGAGGAAGAGCTGGCTCACCGGCCGCCGTGACGACTCCGCCCCGCGGTGCCCGCGCTGCGACGGACCGCTGGACAAGGAGCGCGTCGGCGGGCGCGGCACGGTGTTCTGCCCCCGGTGCCAGCCGGAAGGCGCGTGACCGCCGCTGTTCGTCGTCCGTCCCGGGGCCGTCAGTGTTGCGGTCGGCCGTTCACTCGCCGTGGAAGGGCGTGCGGGTTGTCGTCGTGGAGCTCCGGTGGGAGCAGGGGGTGGGGGGTGTTCTGGTAGGTGACGGGGCGGAGCCAGCGTTCGATGGCGGTGGTGCCGACGGAGGTGGAGGTGGAGGTGGAGGCGGGGTAGGGGCCGCCGTGGTGCTGGGCGGGGGCGACGGCGACGCCGGTGGGCCAGGCGTTGACCAGGACCCGGCCCGCGAGGGGTGTCAGGCGGGCCAGCAGGTCGGCGGCGCGACCGGCGCCGCCGGTTACCCCGGCGGTCCTCCCGGCGGCATCCCCGGTGGTCTCCCCGGCGGTCTCTCCGGTGGCATCCCCGGCGGTCTCTCCGGTGGCATCCCCGGCGGTCTCTCCGGTGGTCTCTCCGGTGGTTTCCCGGGTGGAGAGGTGGAGGGTGGCGGTGAGGTTGCCGGGGAGGCGGTCGAGGACCGCTGTGATCTCGTCGTCGTCGGTGTAGCGGGCGACGACGGTGACGGGGCCGAAGCATTCCTCGACGAGGAGGTCGTGGGGGCCCTCGCCGGCCAGGCGGGCGGCGGGGACGGTGAGGAAGCCGGGGCTGACCGTGCGGCCGGGGCCCGGGCCGGGGGGAACGGGAGCGTCGACGCCGGGCAGGGCGGTGCGCGCGGCGACTCCGGCCGCGAAGTCCTCCCGCATCCGGGCATCGAGCAGCACACCCGGCCCGGTGCCGGCCAC
>NZ_JBEZKP010000032.1:0-77080 GCF_040706335.1 Streptomyces sp. NPDC048389
AACACGATGACACCTCACGCCACTACACACGCACGAAGGGCAGCCACCACCTAAAGCGACACCGGCGGCGTGGGACACAGTGAGTGCCGCGACACGCTTGGTCGTCATCCCGCCGTCGGTACGCATCCCGCGCCTCAGCGCCTTCAGCCGGTCACGCATCGCTTTTCGCATGTTCATGCCTCCAGATGTCGAAGTTGTCGTCTGTCCTGTCGGTGTTTTCGACAGGTGCCGAAGCCGTCGAGCCTCAGTTGCCGTGCAGGAGCCCGCTCGCCAGGCCGATCACAACCGGTGCCACGCCGACCGCGAGGAATGCGGGCAGGAAGCACAGCCCCACCGGAGCGGTGATCAGCACTTGTGCCCTGCGTCCTTGGCGCCCCGCGGCGCGGGCCCGCTCCGCACGGAATCTCTCGGCCAGCCGCGACACCTGTTCCGCGGCCGGCGCTCCGGTGGAGTCGGCCCGCTCCAGACAGCGAGCCAGCGGTTCCGCCCCCGGTATTCCGCCGAACCATTCCCACACGGGCGCCGGTTCGGCCCCGAGGCGCAATTGCGCGGCGGTGTGTGCGAGGCGTGCGCCGACCGGGCCGCCCAGCGACTCCCCGACCGCCTCTGCCGCCTCGCGCGGGCCCGCCCCCGCCGAGATGCAGGCGGCCAGCAGATCGGCAGCCAAGGGCAGTTGGCGGGCCGCCTCCCCGTGCTCACCTGCCTCGGCCGACCCCGGGCCCTCTCGCCGGTCACGGTTGCGCCGCCATCGCAGGACCCAGAAGGCCGCGGCGATCCCCACAGCACCGCCCGCCGGCCCACCGATCAAGATGCAGGCGAGAACCGCCACGCCCAGAGGCGCCGCCCAGCGCTTGCCCCAACGCCGGAAGTCCACTTGCCCCCGTCGGGGTTCAGGCCCGATACACAGCAGGGCCCTGAGCCTCCTTCGCGCCCTGCTCTCCCGCTGCCTTGCTGTCACCAGCGAGAGCAGACAGGCCACCGAGAAGAGGGCCGCCACAGTTGTCCCCAACCTGTGCACAACTTCGCCGTTCACCCCTCCTCCCCGATGCGGACGATTCGTCCGGCCCAGCACAGCCCTGCCGTCTCGAGCAGCCCGCCGACCACCAGGCAGGCGATACCTGCCGGGGTGTGGAAGAGCACGGACAGCGGGTCCGCCCCGAGCGCCCACCCCATGGCGAGGCCCCCGACCGGAAGCAGCGCGAGCAGCGTGATGGTCGACCAGGCGCCTGCCAACTGAGCTTTCAGATCCTTACGTTGATCGCTCTCGGCCTGCAGAGCCGCTTCCAGGCGATCCAGCCCGGCAGCCAGGCCCGCGCCACTGTCCACGGCCACCCGCCAGCAGGCCGCCATACCGGCCAGTGCTTCCGCACCAGGCTGCCGCGCTGCCGTGCGCAGCGCCCCGGGCACATCTCCACCGAACCGGGCGGCTGCCAGTACAGCGGCCTCCGCGTCACCGAGTACGTCCGACGCCCCCGCGGCGAAGAGCAGTGCCTGCGCCGGCTGCATCCCGGCCCGCAGCTCCCCCGCAGTCGCGCCGCACAACTCGATGACTCCCTGGGCCCGCCTGTCGCTGTCCCTTCTGCGCTCCCTGACCAGCAGCCACCGCCGCACCAACGGCACGGCCACCGCTCCCAGGGCCAAGGGCAGCGGCGACTCGGCCGCAAAGGCCACCATCAGCGCGGCCGGCAGGCACAGCCACTCCCTCCGCAGCCTGCTCACGGGCAGCAGCCGCTCTCGCGACCACCACGGAGGCAGCACCACCGCACCCGCGTCCGCGAAGAGCAGCCGCGCCCGCCGCAGCCCCCGCTGATGACCAGCCATGAGACACGCGGCCCCGAGCAGGCACAGCGCCGCCGCGCACATCGCATGCACGGCGTTCACAGCGCATCACCGGCCAGTGCCCGCAGCCGTTCCCATCCGGCCTCGGCCACGAAGGCCCCCTTGCCCCACCTCAGCGCGGGTACGGTCACCACCAAGCCCGCCGCATCACGCTCCAGGACACGGATCTCGGCCACCCGCCGGCGGCCCGCCCGGTCCCGCACAAGATGGATCACCACTGAGAGGGCCGCCGCCAGCTGGCTGTGCAGTGCGGCACGGTCGAGCCCGGCCGCGGTCCCCAGCGCCTCGAGCCGCGCCGGCACGTCCGCTGCCGCGTTGGCGTGGACCGTGCCGCACCCGCCCTCATGGCCGGTGTTGAGCGCGGCGAGTAGTTCGGTCACCTCCGCTCCGCGCACCTCACCCACCACCAGCCGGTCCGGGCGCATCCGCAGCGCCTGCCTGACCAGGTCCCGCAACGTCACCCGCCCGGCGCCCTCCTGGTTCGCCATACGCGACTCCAGCCGCACCACGTGCGGATGCTCGGGCCGGAGTTCGGCCGAGTCCTCGGCCAGCACAATGCGCTCCCGCTCCCCCACCAGCCCCAACAGGCTGCTCAGCAGAGTGGTCTTCCCGGAGCCTGTGCCTCCGCTGATCAGAAAGGACAGCCGGGCCTGGACCAGCGCCCGCAGCAGCCTGTCCCCACCCGGCGGTACCGTCCCCGCCGCGACCAGCTCCTCCACGGAGAAGGCGCGGGGCCGCACGACGCGCAGCGAAAGGCATGTCGAGCCCACCGCGACCGGAGGGATCACGGCATGCATCCTCGTGCCGTCCGGCAGGCGGGCGTCCACCCATGGTCGGGCGTCGTCCAGCCGCCGCTCGGCCACTGCCGCGAGGCGCTGGGCCAGTCTGCGCACCGATGCCGCATCGGCGAACGTCACCTCGGTGAGTTCCAGGCCCCTGCCCCGGTCCACCCACACCCGATCGTGGGCGGAGACCAGCACATCGGTGACCGACGGATCGGCGAGCAGCGGCTCCAGCGGTCCCGTGCCCACCAGTTCACAGCGCAGCTTCTCCGTGCCACCCAGCACCTCGGCGTCGCCCAGCAGCCGCCCCTGGGCCCGCAGTGCGGCGGCCACCCGGGCGGGCGTGGGCTCCGCTCCGCTCTCCGCCAGTCGCTGCCGGACCGCCTCCAACAGGCCGGAAGTCATGCGACGCCCTCCCCGACCAGCACACGGTCCCAGAAGGCCGTGCAGAACCTGGCCAGCGGTCCGCGGCCGTTCCCGCCCGGCGGCGCTCCTCCGCTCTGTGCGGCCGCCAGTCCGGGCTCTGTCGGCAACTCACCGGCGAGTGGCAGCCCGAGGGCGCCCGCCACCCACTGCTCGTCCAGGCCCGCTGCATACGGTCCACGCGCCACGACCCTCAGGTCGGGCAGGACCATGCCCACGACTGACGCCACCCGGTTGGCGGCTGCGACGGCGCGCAGCTCACCGGGGACGACCAGCAGGCCGAGGTCCAGCTGCGCCAGCGCTTCCGCCACGCCTTCGTCGACGCGGCGCGGCAGGTCGACGACGACTGCTCCGCCACGTCGCCGGGCGGCTGCCAAGACCGACCTCATCGCCTCAGGAGGGATGATCACGGAGTCACCGCGGTCCCAACTGAGTACGCGCAGCGCATGCAGTTCCGGCAGCGACTCCTCCAGCGCCCCGCCGGCGACCCGTCCCTTGGAAGCGGCGAAATCCGGCCATCGCCTGCCTTCGGTGTGCTCACCTCCGAGGAGGACGTCGAGCCCTCCGCCCAGCGGATCTCCGTCGACGAGCATCGTGCGCCGACCGCCGCGTGCTGCCGTCACCGCGAGCGCGGTCGCAAGCGTCGAGGCGCCGGCGCCGCCACGTCCACCGATCACTCCGACGGTCAGGGCCGGCCGTCCGACCCCCTCGACGACATCCGCAATACGGTCGACGAGCCAGCTCTCGGCGTCGGGCAGCCGGAGCACACAGTCGGCCCCGATCTCCACGGCTCGCCGCCATACGTCCGGATCGTCCTGGTCCTTGCCCACGAGCATCACCCCGCGCCTGCGTGAGGCCCCGCGGCAGCGTGCGGCAGCGTCGTCGCCGACCAGGACGAGCGGCGCCTCCTCCCACCCGCCGTTCCGCTCCGGCAGCGTGTGATGCACGTCGGGCTCGGCGCCGGCCGCCGCGCACAGCCGCAGCAGATCGTCGAGCAGCTCCAGGTTTTCGGTGATGATCAAGGGTCCGCCCGGCCGCTTCTCCGCGGCGCGCGAGCGGTCCGATGTGATGGATCCGGCCACGATCTCCATCCCTTCCCTCTGCGATCTCGCATCGCATCGAGATCCGTGATTCCTTCGGCCCGCGAGTTACGCGGGTGGAATCACGGTGCAGCGCCGTGAAAAATCGTGTGGATCTTGCTGAAAAACTGTGGACAACTCGCCACTTGTGAATATCCCCGTAGCTCATACCAGTGAGTGCGCGGCGACTCATGGACGATGCCGGGAAGAGTCGGGGAGACCTCCCTGAAGACCTGCCGGAACGCAGCCTGAACGCTACGCTGAGTGACAAATCCGGTGGTGGGTCGTCCGCTGCCGTCGAGGCACGCAGAAGCGCCGCACGAGCGGTGGCGAAACGGGCTGAAGAGAAAAACGTGCCCGGACATGCGACGACCCCCGCCGGGGGGGAGAGCGGGGGTCGTCTCTCCGGCCGACTCGGGGGGGGAGGAGCCGGACCGGGTTAGCACGGTCGCGAACGATCCGTGACTTCCATGGTGTACCCGAGAGCCTTCTCAGGCAAACCCACAGGCCCCAGCGTACGCCGAATGGCGGGCACATATGCTCAGCTCGTGGAAAACCACTCCTTGCCGCGCACAGCCGCCTTCTTTGACCTGGACAAGACGGTCATTGCGAAGTCTTCGACTCTGACCTTCAGCAAGTCCTTCTACCAAGGCGGGCTGATCAACCGGCGCGCCGTTCTGCGTACCGCCTATGCACAGTTCGTTTTCCTGGCCGGCGGTGCGGACCACGACCAGATGGAGCGGATGCGAGAGTACCTCTCCGCACTCTGCAAGGGCTGGAACGTCCAGCAGGTGAAGGAGATCGTCGCAGAGACCCTTCACGATCTGATCGACCCGATCATCTACGACGAGGCCGCCTCCCTCATCGAGGAGCATCACGCCGCAGGCCACGACGTGGTCATCGTCTCCACCTCGGGCGCCGAGGTCGTGGAACCCATCGGGGAACTCCTCGGAGCCGACCGGGTCGTGGCCACACGCATGGTTGTCGGCGACGACGGCTGCTTCACCGGCGAGGTGGAGTACTACGCCTACGGGCCGACCAAGGCGGAGGCCGTCAGGGATCTCGCCGAGTCGGAGGGGTACGACCTGGCCCGCTGCTACGCGTACAGCGACTCGGTCACCGACGTCCCCATGCTGGCAGCGGTCGGGCACCCCTACGCGGTGAACCCGGGGCGCGGGCTGCGCCGCGAGGCTGCTCTGCGGGACTGGCCGATTCTCGACTTCAACCGGCCCGTACGGCTGAAGCAGCGACTGCCCGGGTTCTCCATGGCACCGCGGCCCGCGCTGATGGCGATGGCGGCCGTCGGAGCGGCGGCGGCGACGGCGGGACTCGTCTGGTACGCCAGCCGTCGGCGCACTGTCACAGCGCAGGCCGCGAGCCGGGCCGCCCTCCCCTGAAGGGCACCACAACATCAGCGCGGCCCGGGGCGGGCATCTGCAGTTTCGTCCGTATTTGAACCTAAAAGTAAAGAAGCATCACCAGGGCTTTCACATCGCTGCCCGTAGTAGTACAAAGGAGTCACGGCCCGCGAGACCGAGGCACATCCGAAAGGATCACCTTTAACGCACAAAGGCCCCACGGACCGAAGCATGAAAACCGAGCACCCACGCGACGTCGACCCGTCGATTACGGGCCAGCCGCACCAGGTGACGGGCAAAGTCCCCGACCTGATGGGCAACATTTCGAGGACGCATGGTAACTCGGCGCTCATGCCAGCGGCGGTACCGAAATCGGTACCGCCGCACCCCTTTGCCCGGGACTCCCCCGCTCGGCGCAGACCTCTACGGAGACTGTCAGGCCGCACCCCGCTGAAGTGCCTCGCACACGGCGGTGGATTCCCTGACACCCAGTTCGACGGCGCGGCCGCAGTGGGCGATCCACGCGGCCATCCCCTCGGGCGTCCCGGTCAGATACGCCTCGAAGGCGGCGACGTAGGCGGCCCGGCCCTGCTCGGCGTGGCCCACCTCCGCCGGGCAGATCGACTTCGGGTCGAGTCCGCTTCCCACGAGCACGATCCGCTCCGCCGCCCGGGCGACCAGACCGTTGCACGAGCCGAAGGGCCGCAGAGCCAGCAGCTCGCCATGCACCACGGCGGCGGTAACCAGGGCGGGAGCCTCCGTGCCCGCGATGATCAACTCGGCCAGCCCGTCCAGTCGGCCCGTCAGCTCTGCGACATCCGGCAACGGCGCCCCGATCAGCGGCTCGTCCACCACCTCGCCGGGAAGACGGGGCCGCCCGACGGTGCCGTCGTCCCCCGCGCCACTCGCCGCGACCAGGTGCAGCCGGGCCAGCACACGCAGCGGCGACTGCCGCCAGATCGAGAGGAGCTGACCCGCTTCCGCGGTGAGTCGCAGAGCGGCGCCGACCGTACGGGCCTCCGGCTCACTGCCGAAGTCGGTGCGCCTGCGGACCTCCTCCAGCGCCCAGTCCGCCCCGGACAACGCGGCGGAAGCGCGGGCTCCGCGCAGCGCCGCCTCCGAGGTGATCTCGTTGCTGCGTCGGCGCATGACCCGGTGCCCGTAGACCCGGTCGACGGCTTTTCGCACGGAGTCCACGGAGTCGGCGACGCCCGGCAAGGCGCCAAGGGTCGCGAGGGGATCGGCCGACGAGGCGTTCGTACTCATAGGCAGCGAGGCTACGCGCCGCAGCGGGCGCTCCCCACCTTCGAGTGGCCTTCCTCACCCCGTGCGGCGACGCCATGCCATCACTCCGCTACGCTAGGTGAACATGAAGATCGCTTTCGTAGGAAAGGGCGGCAGCGGTAAGACGACGCTGTCATCGCTCTTCATCCGCCACCTTGCCGCCAACGAAGCCCCCGTCGTCGCGGTGGACGCCGACATCAACCAGCACCTCGGCACCGCCCTCGGCCTCAGCGAGGCGGAAGCAGCCGAACTGCCCTCGATGGGCGCGCATCTTCCGCTCATCAAGGACTACCTGCGCGGTTCCAACCCGCGCATCACCTCGACCGAGACGATGATCAAGACGACCCCTCCCGGGGAAGGGTCGCGTCTGCTCAGCGTTACGGAGGACAACCCGGTCTACGCATCGTGTGCCCGCACGGTCCGGCTCGACGACGGTGACATCAGGCTGATGGCCACCGGTCCCTTCACCGAATCAGACCTCGGTGTCTCCTGCTACCACTCCAAGGTCGGAGCGGTCGAGCTCTGCCTGAACCACCTCGTGGACGGCGCCGACGAGTACGTCGTGGTCGACATGACAGCCGGCTCCGACTCCTTCGCCTCCGGGATGTTCACCCGCTTCGACATGACGTTCCTGGTGGCCGAACCGACCCTCAAGGGCATTTCGGTCTACCGCCAGTACAAGGAGTACGCACGGGACTTCGACGTCGCGGTGAAGGTCGTGGGCAACAAGGTGCAGGGTCCTGACGACATCGAGTTCCTCCGCGAGGCGGTGGGTGACGATCTGCTCGTCACTCTTGGGCACTCCGACTGGGTGCGTGCCATGGAGAAAGGCCGCCCGCTCCGATTCGAACTCCTGGAAGCGGACAACCGCATGTCGTTGCAGACACTGCAGAACACGGCGGAGGACTCGTACGCCGCCCGTGACTGGGAGCGCTATACCCGTCAGATGGTGCACTTCCATCTGAAGAACGCGGAGAGCTGGGGCAACGCCAGGACCGGGGCCGACCTGGCGGCACAGGTCGATCCGGCGTTCGTGCTCCGTGAGCCCGCCCTGGTGCCGCAGCCGGGCTGAGGCGCAGTCCGGCTGCGGCGCATGCGGTCCCACCCCATGGGCTCTGCCCCGGGGGCGGGACCGCCGCCGTCCTCGCTGAACGCACCGTGGCGCTCAGCGCTTCTCCGTCGCCTTCGCCTCGGCTCCCTCTGCGGACTTTCCGGCC
This sequence comes from Streptomyces sp. NPDC048389, assembly GCF_040706335.1. NCBI lineage: Bacteria > Bacillati > Actinomycetota > Actinomycetes > Kitasatosporales > Streptomycetaceae > Streptomyces > Streptomyces sp. NPDC048389. Next base: position 7,983 of record NZ_JBEZKP010000032.1, read on the forward strand.
GGCGGCGCCGCCGGGGCCACCGGCGCGGCCAGGAACTGCTTCCAACCGCCCTTGGGTGCCTCGCCGACCCCGAGGCCGCGCAGTTTCTCGAGAACCTTCGGATCCTGCGCGTCCAGCCAGTCGACCAGCTGGCGGAACGACACGCACTCCACCTCGCTCTTCACGCACACCGTCGCGATTGTTTCCTCGATGGCACGCATGTAGGTGCCGCCGTTCCATGACTCGAAGTGGTTGCCGATGATCAGCGGCGCACGGTTGCCGTCGTAGGACCGCTCGAATGCCTGGATCAGACCGTCACGCATTTGGTTGCCCCAGTACACGTGCTTCGAGGGGTCTCCCTTCACGGTGCCGGACTGGTTGACCATGAAGTTGTAGTCCATCGACAGCGTCTCGAAGGCACGTCCGGGCACGGGGACCAGCTGCAGCGAGACATCCCACAGGCCGAGTTCCCTCTCCGGCCAGACCTGGTTGTTGACACCGCTGGTGTCGTAGCGGAAGCCCAGCTCGCTCGCGGCGCGCATGAAGTTCTCGCGCCCCTCCAGGCACGGCGTGCGGGCGCCGATGAGTTCCTTGTCGTAGTCGAAGGGGAGCGGCTCCATGGAGGTCAGGCCCGCATTCGTCTTCCAGTTCTTGACAAACGACTTGGCCTGGCGGATCTCGCTCTTCCACTCCTCCACGGACCAGGTGCCGACCCCTCGGTCCTTGCCGCAGAAGTGGCCGTTGAAGTGCGTGCCCACTTCGTTCCCGTCGAGCCAGGCGGCACGCAGCTCGCGGACGGTGTCCCTGATGCCCTCGACGTCGTTGAAGCCGATGTCGGAGCGGCCGGCCGCATGCTGCGGCGGCTGGTACATCGCCCGCTTCTCCTCGGGCAGGAGATAGACGCCGCTGAGGAAGTAGGTCATCGTCGCGTCGTACTTCTTGCCCACTTCGCGGAAATGGGAGAACAGCTTCTGGCTGTCCTCACCGGCGCCGTCCCAGGAGAACACGACGAACTGCGGGGGCTTCTGACCGGGCTTCAGCCGCTTGGGCTCGAGAAGGCCCGGCTGAGCACCGGTGAAGGCCGTGGACCCGTCACCGATCAGGCGTACCGCTCCCTTGGGCGCGGCGACTCCTTCCTTACCCCCTGCAGTGCCCTCCTTGGCGGCCGGACCGCCCGGCGCCTGGGTGCCGCCGGGCCCGGAACACCCTGCGAGACCTGCGGTCAACGCCGTGGCGACCGTGCCGACGACGACGAGCCTCTTCGTGGCGGCCAACATCCGCCCACCTCATTCCTGTGCCAATACGACTGCCTGACGACGGTGCATACGGAGCCGTCAAACTCGCATCGCGACGGCGAGCGGCCGCAGATGACAAGCCGATATGAACTGAATAACCAGCACATCGAGTGAAAGCGTGACCTATTTGCCTCGAAAATAATGCCCGAGTCTTTACTCTGCATTACGATCCATTTACCGAACGTTTGAGTATCCCGCCACTGCACGCCGTGACCCACGGCCGCGTCCCCCATTCCGCGACCGCGCTGCCCCGGAGGAGACGGGAACCATGTCCTGCGCCCCCACTCGCACCGACGATCCTTCTCACCAGCCCGACAAGTCCGCGAAGGACCATCCCGCCCGGTTCGGCCGGGCGTCCCCCGCATCCCCTTTCCAGCGTCCACACCGCCCGCCGCCCGGTGAAGCCCGTCGCTTCCACATCCGCGGTGCCGACTTCTCCGCTTCCATCGCCGTGTTCCTGATCGCACTGCCGCTGTCCCTCGGCATCGCGCTCGCCACGGGCGCGCCGCTGCAGGCCGGGCTCGTCGCCGCGGCCGTCGGCGGCATCGTCGCCGGGCGGCTCGGCGGCTCCCCCCTCCAGGTCAGCGGACCTGCCGCCGGACTGACCGTGGTGACCGCCGAGTTGATCCAGCAGTACGGCTGGCGCGCCACCTGTGCGATCACCGTGCTCGCCGGCCTGTCTCAACTCGGTCTTGCGGCACTGCGGGTAGCCCGCTCGGCTCTTGCCGTCAGCCCGGCAATCGTGCACGGCATGCTGGCGGGCATCGGTGTCACGATCGCCCTCGCCCAGCTCCACATCGTCCTCGGCGGCACCCCGGAGAGCTCGGTCGTCGCCAACATCCGGAGCCTGCCTGCGCAGTTGGCCGACGCCCGGCCCGCCGCCCTGTCGGTCAGCGCGTTGACCATCGCCGTGCTGCTGGGCTGGCCTCGTATCCCGGGGCGTGCCGGCCAGATCGTCCGGAAGATTCCCGCCGCCCTCGCCGCCGTGGTGGTGGCGACGACGATGGCCGCGGTCGTCGGCCTCGGACTGCCCCAGGTCGACCTGCCCTCCTGGCGCAGTCATGCGTTGCCTTCGTTGCCCGAAGGTCCGGTACTCGGACTCGCCGCGGCCGTCGTCACCATCACCCTGGTCACCAGCGTGCAGTCACTGCTGTCCGCGGTGGCGGTGGACAAGCTGGCGGCGGCCCGGCCGGAGTCGCACGGTCCCGTCCCCCGCTCCGACCTCGACCGGGAGCTGGCCGGGCAAGGCGCGGCCAACATCGTGTCCGGTGCGCTCGGCGGACTGCCCGTTGCCGGTGTCGCGGTCCGCAGTACGGCGAACGTGGCCGCCGGCGCCGTCAGCCGGCACTCCACGATGCTCCACGGGCTGTGGATCGTCGCCGCCGCGCTGCTCCTGGTCCCGGTCATCGACCTGATTCCGCTCGCCGCACTCGCGGCGCTCGTGATGGTGATCGGTATGCAGATGGTCAACATCACCCACCTGCAAAAGGTGAAGAGAAACCGCGAGACGCTCGTCTACGCGACCACGCTCGGCGCCGTGGTGATCACCGATGTCCTGGCCGGCGTGATCATCGGGGTGGCGGTGGCGGTCTCCGTCGCGCTGTACCGGCTCACCCGGACGCGGATCACGATCGAGGAACAGAAGGGCAGGCACTGTGTACGGGCCCGCGGCCAGCTGACCTTCCTCGCGGTGCCACGGCTCAGCCGGTTGCTGCACGAGGTCCCCCCGGGGGCGAACGCTGTCGTCGAACTGGACGGTTCCTTCATGGACCACGCCGCGTACGAGGCCCTGCACGACTGGCAGACCTCCCACGTCGCGCAGGGCGGGACGGTGGAGATCACCGGCCGGTCGGGCGTGCCGATCAGCGAGCCGTCCGACGAGTTCCATGAGTGCTGCCGGCCGTGGACCCCCTGGCGCAACCACCACTGCGGTGAGCGCCCGCAGCAGGCGGAAGCCCACCATCTCGCCAGCGGGATCAGCTCCTTCCAGCGGAACACCGCCCCACTGGTCCGCGATGAGCTGGCACGGCTGGCGCGCGAAGGCCAGCGCCCCTCCCAACTCTTCATCACCTGCGCCGACTCCCGACTGGTGACCAGCATGATCACGGCAAGCGGGCCGGGTGACCTGTTCACGGTGCGCAATGTGGGCAACCTCGTCCCGCACCCGGGGGAGGAGACCGGCGACGACTCCGTGGCGGCAGCGATCGAGTACGCCGTGGACGTGCTCTCGGTGGACTCGATCACCATCTGCGGGCACTCGGGGTGCGGTGCCATGCAAGCCTTGCTGGCCAGCCCACCCGAAGGGGTCCAGACGCCCCTGAGGCGCTGGTTGCGCCACGGCCAGCCCAGCCTGAAGCGGATGGAGAGCCGGCACAACCGCCGGGCGAGAGTCTCCGGCCGTCTGCCGGCCGACGCGGTGGAACAGCTGAGCCTGACCAATGTGGTCCAGCAGCTGGAACATCTGCGCGCTCACGAGTCGGTGGCGCGTCGGCTCGCGGAGGGATCCCTCCAGTTGCACGGCATGTACTTCCATGTCGGTGAGGCCCAGGCGTATCTCCTGACGAGCACCGCGGAGCACGAGGTCGAGGAGGTCTTCGACAGAGTGGCCCCCACTCCCTTGGCGCTGGAGAAGTCCCGGGCCTGATCCAAGGGCCTGGCCTGCTCCATCCGCCGGGCCGCCGGTTGCGGCCGACCGGCAGCGTGGCTGAACCACCCCCGCCCCGCGTCCGTGAAAGCGTGTGGCCCCTCGTCCCCACCGCCCGGGGACGAGGGGCGCCCACAGATGTGGGGATGACAGGTCTAAACCAATATCCGGAAGGGCCTTGTCACCCGGCCCCCTGGCTGATGAGCTATGGCCTGGGACACATACGCACGGAAGACGCCCTGGGAAAGGGAGATGTCGTGAGCAACGAGAGCCTGGCCAACCTTCTTAAAGAAGAGCGGCGGTTCACTCCGCCGGCCGAGCTGGCAGCGAACGCCAACGTGACGGCGGAGGCGTACGAGCAGGCCGCGGCGGACAGGCTTGGCTTCTGGGCCGAGCAGGCACGTCGGCTCAGTTGGGCCACCGAACCGACCGAGACCCTCGACTGGACCAACCCGCCCTTCGCCAAGTGGTTCGCCGACGGCAAGCTGAACGTGGCGTACAACTGCGTGGACCGCCATGTCGAGGCGGGCCACGGCGACCGTGTCGCCATCCACTTCGAGGGCGAGCCGGGCGACGGCCGCGCCATCACCTACGCGGAGCTCAAGGACGAGGTCTCCAAGGCGGCGAACGCGCTGCTCGAACTGGGTGTCCGCAAGGGCGACCGGGTCGCCGTGTACTTGCCGATGATCCCCGAGGCCGCTGTCGCGATGCTGGCCTGCGCCCGCATCGGCGCCGCGCACTCCGTGGTCTTCGGCGGTTTCTCCGCCGACGCGGTGGCCTCCCGTATCCAGGACGCCGACGCCAAGCTCGTCATCACGTCCGACGGTGGATACCGCCGCGGCAAGCCGAGCGCACTCAAGCCCGCCATCGACGAGGCGGTCACCCGCTGCCCGCAGGTCGAGCATGTGCTCGTCGTGCAGCGCACGGGTCAAGAGACGGCCTTCACCGAGGGGCGCGACGTCTGGTGGCACGACATCGTCGGCCGCCAGTCCGCTGAGCACACGCCAGAGCCCTTCGACGCCGAGCACCCTCTCTTCATCCTCTACACCTCGGGCACGACGGGTAAGCCGAAGGGCATCCTGCACACGTCGGGCGGCTACCTGACCCAGACGGCGTACACCCATCACGCCGTGTTCGACCTCAAGCCCGAGTCGGACGTCTACTGGTGCACAGCCGACATCGGGTGGGTGACCGGCCACTCGTACATCGTGTACGGGCCGCTGGCCAACGGTGCGACGCAGGTGATGTACGAGGGGACTCCGGACACCCCGCACCAGGGCCGCTTCTGGGAGATCGTCCAGAAGTACGGCGTCACGATCCTCTACACCGCACCCACCGCGATCCGTACGTTCATGAAGTGGGGCGACGACATCCCCGCCAAGTTCGACCTGAGCAGCCTGCGGGTCCTCGGGTCGGTCGGTGAGCCGATCAACCCCGAGGCATGGATCTGGTACCGGGAGAACATCGGCGGAGGCAAGACCCCGGTCGTCGACACCTGGTGGCAGACGGAGACCGGCGCCATGATGATCTCGCCGCTGCCCGGTGTCACCGCAGCCAAGCCGGGCTCCGCCCAGCGCCCGCTGCCCGGTATCTCGGCCACCGTCGTGGACGACGAGGCGCACGAGGTCCCCCACGGGGGCGGCGGCTATCTGGTCCTGACCGAGCCGTGGCCGTCGATGCTGCGCACCATCTGGGGCGACGACCAGCGCTTCCTCGACACCTACTGGTCGCGCTTCGAGGGCAAGTACTTCGCGGGCGACGGCGCCAAGAAGGACGACGACGGCGACATCTGGCTGCTCGGCCGGGTAGACGACGTCATGCTGGTCTCCGGTCACAACATCTCGACCACCGAGGTCGAGTCGGCGCTGGTCTCGCACCCGAAGGTCGCGGAGGCGGCCGTCGTGGGTGCGACGGACGAGACCACCGGACAGGCCATCGTCGCCTTCGTGATACTGCGCGGGACGGCGACCGAGGACGACAGCCTCGTGAACGACCTGCGCAACCACGTCGGCACGACCCTCGGACCGATCGCCAAGCCCAAGCGGATCCTCCCGGTGGCCGAGCTGCCGAAGACCCGTTCCGGAAAGATCATGCGGCGCTTGCTGCGGGATGTGGCGGAGAACCGCCAGCTGGGAGACGTCACCACGCTGACGGACTCCTCTGTGATGGATCTCATCCAGTCGAAGCTGCCCAGCGCGCCCAGCGAGGACTGACCAGCAGACTCCCCCTGCGCAGGCCCCGGACGACCGTGCCGGGGCCTGCGCATGCCCGCCCCCCCACTCACTGATCGTGTCCGAGCGGGCTTGGGTAGAGTGAAGAACGCGTCAGTGAGCGACGTAGATCCAAGGTGCGCCGGGAAGTCTGGTCGGCAAGCTTGTTGTGCTGCCCCCGACCGGAGGTTTCGTCCCGTGGTTCCGCCCAGTCCCAACCGTAAGTTCCTCGGCCGCCTTTCCCTGCCCGAGCGGAACTATGTCGCCGAAGCACTGCGCACCGAAACCGTGGGCGGCATGTTGCTGCTGCTCGCGGCGGTCGTGGCGCTGATCTGGGCGAACACGCCCCTCAGTGACAGCTACGCCTCCGTACGCGACTTCCACATCGGCCCCGCCTCCCTCGGCCTCGACCTGTCGATACAGCACTGGGCCGCCGACGGACTGCTCGCCATCTTCTTCTTCGTCGCCGGCATAGAACTCAAGCGAGAACTGGTCGCCGGCGAGCTCAGCGACCCCAAGGCAGCAGCCCTGCCGGTGATCGCCGCCCTCTGCGGCATGGTGGCGCCGGCGCTCGTCTACCTGGTGGTCACCGGGATCGGCGGGGGATCGGCCGCCGGCTGGGCCGTACCGACGGCCACCGACATCGCGTTCGCGCTCGCGGTTCTCGCCGTCATCGGCACATCGCTCCCGTCGGCACTCCGGGCCTTCCTGCTGACGCTGGCCGTCGTCGACGATCTCTTCGCGATCCTGATCATCGCGGTCTTCTTCACGAGCGACCTGAATTTCGTGGCCCTCGGCGGGGCCGCCGTGGGTCTCGCCCTGTTCTGGCTGCTGCTGCGCAAGGGAGTGCACGGCTGGTACGTGTACGTGCCGCTCGCGTTGATCATCTGGGGCCTGATGTACAACAGCGGGGTCCATGCCACCATCGCCGGTGTCGCGATGGGTCTGATGCTGCGCTGTGCCCGTCGTGAGGGCGAGGAGCACTCACCGGGCGAGCACATCGAGCATCTCGTCCGCCCCCTCTCCGCCGGCTTCGCCGTGCCGCTGTTCGCGCTGTTCTCCGCCGGGGTCGCCGTCACCGGTGACTCGCTGACCGATGTGTTCACCAAGCCCGAGACCCTCGGTGTCGTCCTCGGTCTGGTGGTCGGCAAGGCCCTCGGCATCTTCGGCGGCACCTGGCTGGCCGCGCGCTTCACCAAGGCAGAGCTCAACGACGACCTGGCCTGGCCCGACGTCCTGGCGCTCGCCACACTCGCCGGCATCGGCTTCACCGTCTCGCTGCTCATCGGCGAGCTCGCCTTCACCGGTGATGCGACGCTGACCGACGAGGTCAAGGCAGCGGTGCTGATCGGCTCACTGATCGCCGCGGTCTTCGCCGCGATCCTGCTGAAGATGCGAGTACGCACCTACCAGGCCCTGTCCGCGGAAGAGGAGCGCGACGAGGACATGTCCGGGATCCCGGACATCTACGAGGAGGAAGACCCGGCGTACCACCTGAGGATGGCCGCGATCTACGAGAAGAAGGCGGCGGATCACCGCAGAAAGGCAGAAGCGGCCGCGGTTTCGAGCGACAACGGCGACAGTCCGGCATGATCTGACATCGGACCGTACGAACACCGGACCCGTGGAAGAGGAGAGGGAGTCAGCGATGAGCGACCCCGGCAACACCACAGCGAACGCTGTCGGCGCCGACCGCAGTCTCGGCCGGCTGGTCGCCTCGGCGACCGCCGAGATGTCCGCGCTGGTGCACGACGAGATCGCGCTGGCCAAGGCCCAGCTGCGGCAGGACGCGAAGAAGGCCGGGATCGGTGGAGTCGTGCTCGGCCTGGCCGGCGCGGTACTGCTCTTCTCGTTGCCCATGCTGAGTTTCGCCCTGGCCTACGGCTTCGAGGCATGGACCGGCTGGAACCTGGCATGGTGTTTCCTGCTGTCGTTCGCGGTGAATGTCTTTCTGGCCGGTCTGCTCGGACTCATCGGCGTGGTGTTCGTCAAGAAGGCGAAGAAGGGCAAAGGCCCGCAGAAGGCCGTCGCTTCCGCCAAGGAGACGGCCGCCGTGCTGGGCAACGCCAAGCCGCATCCGCGTGGCGTCGAGCTGACGAAGGTCTCGCGCAGCACGACGGCGGGCCGGATGCCGGACAAGGTTTCGGCATGACCCCGGACCCGGGGTCGCGAACACCGCGCCCCGGGTTGTGGCACGCTCATCAGCATGACGGTCCCTGATTCCACCCCCGGCAGCCTCGGCACACTCGGCAGCCCCGTACGCATCGACGGTCCCTGGACCCACCGCGACGTGGCGGCCAACGGCGCCCGCTTCCACATCGCCGAGATGGGCGACGGGCCGTTGGTGTTGCTGCTGCACGGTTTCCCGCAGTTCTGGTGGACCTGGCGGCATCAACTGACGGCGCTCGCCGACGCGGGGTTCAGGGCCGTGGCGATGGACCTGCGCGGCGTGGGCGGCAGCGACCGTACGCCGCGGGGCTACGACCCGGCGAATCTGGCACTCGACATCACCGGTGTCGTCCGGTCGCTGGGCGAGCCGGACGCCGCCCTGGTCGGGCACGATCTGGGCGGCTACCTGGCGTGGACCGCGGCCGTGATGCGCCCCAAGCTGGTGCGCCGACTGGCCGTGTCCTCGATGCCGCACCCGCGGCGGTGGCGCTCGGCGATGCTGTCCGACTTCGCGCAGAGCCGCGCCGGCTCCTATGTGTGGGGCTTCCAGCGGCCTTGGCTCCCGGAGCGCCAACTGGTGGCGGACGACGCGGCCTTGGTAGGCGAGTTGATCGAGAGCTGGGCCGGGCCGCAGCCGCTCGACGAGGAGGCCGTGGAGGTCTACCGGCGGGCGATGTGCATCCCCTCGACCGCGCACTGCTCCATCGAGCCCTACCGCTGGATGGTGCGGTCGCTGGCCCGACCGGACGGCATTCAGTTCAACCGCCGGATGAAGCGTCCGGTACGGGTTCCCACGCTGCACCTGCACGGCTCACTCGATCCGGCGATGCGGACACGCAGTGCGGCCGGCTCCGGGGTATACGTCGAAGCGCCCTACCGGTGGCGGCTGTTCGACGGCCTCGGCCACTTTCCCCACGAGGAGGATCCTGTGGCCTTCTCGAACGAGCTGATCAACTGGCTCAAGGACCCCGAGCCTGACCGCTAGGCGGCAGAAGGATTCGGTCCCGGGAAGAACGGTTGTCCTACGAACAGCCAAATGCCGGGCGCATAAGCCAATTGGCCGCCTCCGACACGGTTACCGACCATGGGGCCCGGGCACACGTCGGGGTATGGGCTGGACGCACGATTACGGTGACGCAGCACGCAACCGACGCTCGGCCAGCGCGCCGATCCCGCACGAGGCCAGTGGCCTTCCGAACGAAGACCACGAGCATCCGGGGCAGGGGATGGGGATTCCGCGCATCCTGCGGCGCCGCGCGCGGTGGATGTCCGCACGCCTGCGACATCACCCGCGAAACTGACTCTGCGTTGCCTCGCCGCTACAGCGCGCAGCCCTGGCTGTCGACCTGCTGGTTGGCGCTGCGGCCGAGTTCGATGTCCTCGCGGATCTCGTCCGCCGTCAGGGCGTAGCCGGTGTCCGCGTCGTCGAGGGACCTGGCGAAGATGACGCCGTAGACCTTGCCGTCCGTGGTGAGCAGGGGACCGCCGGAGTTGCCCTGCCGCACGGTCGCGAACAGGGAGTAGACGTCGCGGCGGACGGTGCCCCGGTGGTAGATGTCGGGGCCGTTGGCGTTGATGCGTCCGCGGACGCGAGCGGAGCGCACGTCGTACGAGCCGTTCTCCGGGAAGCCTGCGACGATCGCGCTGTCGCCGCTTTCGGCGTCGCCCTCCTCGAAGTCGGCGAACTCGAGCGGGCGTGCCTGAAGATCCGGGACGTCCAGGACGGCGATGTCACGCTGCCAGTCGTAGAGGACGACCTTGGCGTCGTAGAGCCGGCCCTCGCCGCCTATCTGCACGGTCGGTTCGTCGACGCCGCCGACGACATGGGCGTTGGTCATCACGCGGCGCTCGTCGAAGACGAAGCCCGTTCCTTCGAGGACCTTGCCGCAGCTCGTGGCCGTACCGACGACCTTGACGATGGACTGTTTGGCGCGCGCGGCGACGGGGCTTCCGACGAGCGCCGGGTCGGGGGGCTGCACCTCGGTGATGGGCTCGTTGGTGAAGGGGCTGAAGACCTGGGGGAAGCCGTTCTGGGCGAGTACCGAGGAGAAGTCCGTGAACCAGGTGTTGGCCTGATCGGGCATCACACGCGACACGCCGAGGAGCACCTTCGAACTGCGGACCTCCTTGCCCAGGGTGGGCAGTGAGGTGCCGGCGAGCGCTGAGCCGATCAGCCACGCGACGAGCAGCATCGCGACGACATTGACCAGAGCGCCACCGGTGGCGTCCAGCGCCCGGGCCGGGGACCAAGTGATGAACCGGCGCAGCTTGTTCCCGAGATGGGTCGTGAACGCCTGGCCGACCGAGGCACAGACGATCACGATGACGACGGCGACTATCGCGGCCGTGGTGGACACTTCCGAGTCGTCGGTCAGCACGTTCCAGATCACCGGGAGGAGATAGACCGCGACGAGTCCGCCGCCGAGGAAGCCGATCACCGACAGGATGCCGACGACGAAGCCCTGGCGGTAGCCGACGATCGCGAACCACACGGCGGCGACCAGCAACAGGATGTCCAGCACGTTCACCGAAATTTGCCTCGCACTGTCGTCGCCGGTGCTCTGTCCGGCTGGGGTGGGCACGGCGCGCCGCGCGTTGTGTGTCACGCCCCCGCCGGGAGGGCATCACTGGGTCAGCCTGTCATGCGTGCCAGTCCAGCGGGACCTGCTTGGTGCGGTCCCATGGTCGCTCCCAGCCTGCGAAGTGCAGGATCCGGTCGATCACCCCGGCGGTGAACCCCCAGACCAGAGCCCCTTCGACCGTGAACGCCGGTCCGACGTGGCCGCGCGGGTGCACTGCCGTCGCGCGGTTGGCCGGGTCCGTGAGGTCTGCCACGGGCACGGTGAACACCCGTGCGGTCTCCGCGGGATCGACCGCTCCGACCGGGCTGGGTGTGCGCCACCATCCCAGTACGGGCGTCACGACGAAACTGCTCACCGGGATGTAGAGCTTGGGCAACACACCGAAGGTCTGCACGCCTGCCGGGTCCAGCCCCGTCTCTTCCTGGGCCTCCCGCAGCGCGGCCCGAAGCGGGCCGGTCGTCGCCGGGTCGCCGTCCACGGGATCGAGTGCGCCGCCGGGGAAGGAGGGTTGTCCCGCATGCGAACGCAGAGTGCCCGCGCGCTCCATGAGCAGCAGTTCCGGCCCCTTGGCGCCCTCTCCGAAGAGGACGAGGACGGCGGACTGGCGGCCGTGTCCGCTCTCGGGCGGCAGGAAGCGGCTGAGCTGGTGCGGCTCCACCGTGTCGGCGGCACGCACCACAGGGTCGAGCCACGCAGGCAGCCCCTGGGTGGTGACGACCACGTCACCGTCGACGACCACCTCGCCGTCGCCGTGCTGTTCGAATCGCTGGTATGTCTCTTCTCCAGTACGTGTCATCGGCACCCCCTCACGCACAACGCCGCAGGGCGCTTCGATCGTTCTGCACGCGGCGGCGTCACCCGATCGCACGCACGGCCGGGGCCGGTTTGCCCGGGTAGTCCGGGGGTGGCTTGAGACGCTGGCCCGGCTGGCCGCCCTTTTCGTACTTCAGCAGCTTCGTCGCCTTCTCCGGGTCGGTCTCGCCCTCCCCGTACGCCGGGCAGAGGTGCGTGATCGGGCAGGCGCCGCAGGCGGGTCTGCGGGCGTGGCAGATACGGCGGCCGTGGAAGATCACCCGATGCGAGAGCATGGTCCACTCGCTCTTGGGGAAGATCGTGGCGATCTCGGCCTCGATCTTCACCGGATCGTCCTGATCGGTCCACTTCCAGCGCCGGGCCAGCCGCATGAAGTGGGTGTCCACGGTGATGCCCGGCACGCCGAAGGCATTGCCCAGGACGACGAACGCGGTCTTGCGGCCCACTCCGGGCAAGGTCACCAGGTCTGCCAGCCTGCCGGGGACCTCGCCGCCGAAGTTGTCGCGGATGGCGGCGGAGAGACCCATGATCGACTTGGTCTTGGCGCGGAAGAACCCGGTCGGCCGGATGATCTCCTCGACCGCCTCCGGCTCCGCCGCCGCCAGATCCTCGGGCGTGGGGTACGCGGCGAAGAGGGCGGGCGTCGTCTGGTTGACCCGGAGGTCGGTGGTCTGTGCCGACAGGACCGTCGCGATCAGCAGCTGGAAGGCGTTCTCGAAATCGAGCTCCGGATGGGCGTACGGGTACACCTCGGCGAGCTCGCGGTTGATGCGGCGGGCGCGCCGGACCATGGCCAGCCGCGATTCCGGCTTGGGCGTTTTATTCTTTTTGCCCAGGGCGGGCGATCGTTGTTCACCCACAGCGGAATTCTGCTTACCGGACACGTTCCCAGCCCCCTCGGCCTGTGCTCTCACCGGCGAATTGGACACCCGGCCAGCCTAAAGGCCCCCACCGACATTCGCCCAGGTCGCCCGCGATCAGGACCCGATCGGGCCCCTGCCGTAGGGCGAGGCGCGTCAGTACGTCAAACTTGTTGTGACTGATCGCACGATTGTTTACCACCAGGGTCCGTACCCGGGTGGAGCCCTACGGGGCACAGTGTCCCCAGGCCGGTACAGCACAGTCCGGCATCATGGGACCAACGCCCCCTGAGCAGGTCGACAAGGAGAGAACTCGTGGACGACGTTCTGCGGCGCGCCCCGCTCTTCGCGGCGCTCGATGACGAGCAGGCCGCGGAGCTCCGCGCCTCGATGAGTGAAGCGACGCTCGCCCGCGGCGACGCGCTCTTCCACGAGGGCGAACCGGGCGACCGCCTCTACGTGGTCACCGAAGGCAAGGTCAAGCTCCACCGCACCTCACCCGACGGCCGCGAGAACATGCTCGCGGTCCTCGGCCCCGGCGAGCTGATCGGCGAGCTGTCCCTCTTCGACCCGGGCCCGCGCACCGCGACCGCCACCGCGCTGACCGAGGTCAAGCTCCTCGGCCTCGGCCACGGTGACCTCCAGCCCTGGCTGAACGTGCGGCCCGAGGTGGCCACGGCACTGCTGCGCGCGGTCGCCCGCCGGCTCCGCAAGACCAACGACCAGATGTCCGACCTGGTCTTCTCCGACGTCCCGGGCCGTGTGGCCCGCGCGCTCCTCGACCTGTCGCGCCGTTTCGGCGTGCAGTCGGAGGAAGGCATCCACGTCGTCCACGACCTCACCCAGGAAGAGCTGGCCCAGCTGGTCGGCGCCTCCCGCGAGACCGTGAACAAGGCCCTGGCCGACTTCGCGCAGCGCGGCTGGCTGCGCCTGGAGGCGCGTGCGGTGATCCTGCTGGACGTCGAGCGCCTGGCCAAGCGTTCGCGCTGACGCAACCGGTCCAGGTACGCCCCGTACCCGACGCGAAGGGGCCGCCCGCCTGGGCGGCCCCTTCGCGTCGGGTGCATGTCCGCGGCGTCCCCCGACGCCCCTGCGGGTGCCTTTAGTCGATGGGCCCGATGAGGCCGTGCTCCCGAAGATATTCGAGCTGTGCGCGTACGGAGAGCTCTGCGGCCGGCCACAGGGACCTGTCCACCGCCGCGTACACCTGCGCGACGACCTCGGAGGCCGAGGTGCAGCCGTTCTCCACCGCTGTCTCCACCTGCGCGAGCCGGCTCGCGCGGTGCGCGAGGTAGAACTCGACGGCGCCCTGGGCGTCGTCCAGCACCGGGCCGTGACCGGGCAGCACGGTGCGGATGCCGTCGTCGACGGTGAGTGAGCGCAGGCGCCGCAGGGAGTCGAGGTAGTCGCCGAGCCTGCCGTCGGGGTGGGCGACGACGGTCGTCCCGCGACCGAGGACCGTGTCGCCGGTGAGCACGGCCCGGTCGGCCGGCAGGTGGAAGCTGAGCGAGTCCCCGGTGTGGCCGGGCGTGGGGACGACCCGCATCTCCAGGCCGCCTGTGGTGATCACATCGCCCGGGGCGAGCCCTTCGCCGCCGAGCCGCAGCGCCGGGTCGAGGGCCCGGACGTTCGTACGGGTCAGTTCCGCGAAGCGGACAGCACCTTCGGCGTGGTCCGGATGGCCGTGGGTCAGCAGGGTGAGGGCGATCCGCTTGCCCGCCCGTTCGGCGGTGTCGACGACGGCCCGCAGATGGCCGTCGTCGAGCGGCCCGGGGTCGACGACGACCGCGAGGTCCGAGTCCGGCTCGGACACGATCCAGGTGTTGGTGCCGTCGAGGGTCATCGCGGACGGGTTCGGGGCCAGTACGTTCACGGCGCGGGCGGTCGCGGGCCCCGACAGCACACCGCCACGGGGCTGCCCCGGCAGAGTCGCGGCGTCCGTCATCGCGGGCCTCCGGTGGGTACGTGTTTGGTGAACTCGTCGTGTCCCGGCCAGCTCAGGACGACCTCCCCGCCCTCCAGCCGGGCCGTGGCCAGCACCGGCGTGAGGTCCTGGTCCGCCGCCGCTTCCAGGGCCTGCGCGGCCGTCCGGTACGGCTGGAGCGTGCGGAGCGTCGCTACGGTCGGCGGCATCATCAGCAGGTCGCCCTTGTCGTATCCGGCCGTGGCGTCCGCGGGGCCGATCCAGACGGTGCTGTCGGCCTCCGAGGAGGCGTTGCGGGTGCGCTGGCCCTCGGGGAGCACCGCCACGAAGAACCAGGTGTCGTACCGGCGCGGCTCGAACTCCGGCGTGATCCAGCGCGCCCACGCGCCCAGCAGGTCCGAGCGGAGCACGAGCCCTCTGCGGTCCAGAAAGTCCGCGAACGACAGCCGCCGGTCGACCAGTGCCCGCCGGTCCGCCTCCCAGTCGTCGCCCGTCGTGTCGCCGACGACCGTGTCGTGGGTGGCACCGGCCAGCAGGACACCCGCCTCCTCGAACGTCTCCCGTACCGCCGCGCACACGATGGCCTGGGCGGACGCCGTGTCGTCGATGCCGAGGCGCTCCGCCCAGACCTTCAGGGAGGGGCCCGCCCAGCGCACCGGGCGGTCGTCGCGCGGGTCCACACCGCCGCCCGGGTACGCGTACGCGCCCCCGGCGAAGGCCATGGAGGCGCGTCGGCGCAGCATGTGGACAGCGGTGCCGTCGGCCGTGTCGCGCAGCAGCATCACCGTGGCGGCCCGCCTGGGGGCGACGGCGGTGAGTTCACCGCTCGCCAGCGCGCGGATGCGGTCGGGCCATTCCGGCGGGTACCACTGACCATTGGACATGGGCGGATGCTATGCGCTTCCGCGCCGATGTTCGAGGGACCTCTTCCGGGTGCCTGGCCGGCAGGCCGAGAGCCCGGCGGATCCGCCCCGCGTCCTCACCGAACGCCGGGCGTACGGCAACGGCCCCGTGCCCGCCGGAAGTCCGGCGGGCACGGGGCCGTACTCGTACCGAGGTGTGCTCTGTCAGCTTCCGTCCTGGACGAGTTCCACCTGGATCTCGACCTCGACCGGTGCGTCCAGGGGCAGCACGGCGACACCGACGGCGCTGCGCGCGTGGATTCCCTTGTCACCGAGCAGCTCGCCGAGCAGTTCGCTGGCACCGTTGAGGACGGCCGGCTGGCCGGTGAAGTCGGCGGCGGACGCCACGAAGCCGACGACCTTCACCACACGCGCGATGCGGTCCAGGTCGCCGACGACCGATTTCACGGCCGCCAGCGCGTTCAGCGCGCAGGTGCGGGCGAGTTCCTTGGCCTCCTCAGGGGTAACCTCGGCCCCGACCTTGCCGGTCACCGGAAGCTTGCCCTCCACCATCGGGAGCTGGCCCGCGGTGTAGACGTACGGGCCGGACACCACGGCCGGCTGGTACGCGGCCAGCGGCGGCACCACTTCCGGCAGCGTCAGTCCGAGTTCGGCGAGCCGGGCGTCGACGACGCCGCTCACGAGGACTTCTCACGCTTCAGGTAGGCCACGAGCTGCTCGGGGTTGTTGGGCCCGGGTACGACCTGGACCAGCTCCCAGCCGTCCTCGCCCCAGGTGTCCAGAATCTGCTTCGTCGCGTGCACGAGAAGGGGCACGGTCGCGTATTCCCACTTGGTCATGGAGCCGACTGTAGCCGCACCCCCGGCATGGTCCGTGACGCAGCCCGACGGTTCGTGACGCAGGCCGCACACCGCCTCGTGCGTAGGGCGGGGCGCGACTGGTTAGGCTCGCATACGTGAGCAGGCTCCAGGTCGTCAGCGGCAAGGGCGGGACCGGTAAGACCACGGTTGCCGCCGCCCTCGCGCTCGCCCTCGCGACCGAGGGAAAGCGGACTCTTCTCGTCGAGGTCGAGGGCAGGCAAGGCATCGCCCAGCTGTTCGAGACGGAGGCCCTTCCTTATGAGGAACGCAAGATCGCCGTTTCCTCCGCGTCAGAAGGTGCATCGCGCAGCGATTCGGACAAGGGTGGTGGTCGACGGGCGGGAGAGGTGTTCGCGCTGGCCATCGACGCCGAGCGCGCCCTCCTCGACTACCTCCAGATGTTCTACAAGCTCGGCGGCGCCGGCCGCGCCCTGAAGAAGATCGGCGCGATCGACTTCGCGACGACGATCGCCCCGGGCGTCCGCGACGTGCTGTTGACCGGCAAGGCATGCGAAGCGGTCCGCCGCCGGGACAAGCAAGGACAGTACGTCTACGACCATGTGGTCATGGACGCCCCGCCCACCGGCCGCATCACCCGCTTCCTGAACGTCAACGACGAGGTGGCCGGGCTGGCGAGGATCGGCCCGATACACAACCAGGCACAGGCGGTGATGCGGGTCCTCAAGTCTCCCGAGACGGCCGTCCACCTGGTGACCCTCCTGGAGGAGATGCCGGTACAGGAGACCGCGGACGGCGTCGCCGAACTACGCGCCGCCGATCTGCCGGTGGGCCAGGTCATCGTGAACATGGTCCGCCCGCACCTCCTTGACGAGGACGCGGTGCGCGTCGCGGCGAACAGCCGGCGCGGTGCCGTCACCAAGGCCCTCACGGCGGCCGGCGTCCCGGGTGCCGCGACGCTCGTCACGCCTCTGCTGGAGCAGGCCGCCGAGCACGCTCAGCGCGTGGAACTGGAACGAGAGCAGCGCACCACGCTGAGCACCCTGAAACTCGGCACGTACGAACTCCCCATGCTGGGTGAGGGCGTCGACCTGTCCGGCCTCTACCAACTGGCGAAGGAACTGCGCAAGCAAGGGGTGGGCTCATGACACTGGACCCGTCGGCCCGGCTCGAGATCGACCCGCTCATCGACGACCCGGCCACCCGCATCATCGTGTGCTGCGGCGCCGGGGGCGTCGGCAAGACGACGACGGCCGCCGCCCTCGGCGTACGGGCGGCCGAGCGCGGCCGCAAGGTGGTCGTCCTCACCATCGACCCGGCCCGTCGGCTCGCGCAGTCCATGGGTATCGACTCCCTCGACAACACCCCGCGCCGGGTCAGGGGCATCGAGGACCGGGGCGGGGCACCGGGAGGTGGTTCGGGCAGGGCCGGTGACGGCCGGCCGGCGGGCGAACTGCACGCCATGATGCTCGACATGAAGCGGACGTTCGACGAGATCGTCGAGGCGCACGCGGACGGGGAGCGGGCCCGCGCCATCCTGGAGAACCCCTTCTACCAATCCCTGTCCGCCGGTTTCGCGGGCACGCAGGAATACATGGCCATGGAGAAGCTGGGCCAGCTGCGGGCGCGTGACGAGTGGGACCTGATCGTCGTCGACACGCCGCCGTCGCGTTCGGCGCTGGACTTCCTGGACGCGCCGAAACGCCTCGGGTCGTTCCTGGACGGCAAGTTCATCAAGCTGCTGATGACCCCTGCGAAGGTGGGCGGCCGTGCGGGGATGAAGTTCCTCAATGTCGGCATGTCGATGATGACGGGCACGCTGGGCAAGGTGCTGGGCGGCCAACTGCTGAAGGACGTGCAGACGTTCGTCGCGGCGATGGACACCATGTTCGGCGGGTTCCGTACGCGGGCGGACGCGACGTACCGGCTGCTCCAGGCCCCGGGGACGGCGTTCCTCGTCGTCGCGGCGCCCGAGCGCGACGCGCTGCGGGAGGCTGCGTACTTCGTGGAACGGCTGGCGGCGGAGGACATGCCGCTTGCCGGTCTGGTCCTCAACCGGGTGCACGGCAGCGAGGCGGCGCGGCTGTCCGCGGAGCGGGCGCTGGCGGCCGCGGAAAATCTTGACGAGGCCGGCATTGTGGATCAGGTGCCCGGGAAGACTGGTGTTCGTGACGCCGCGGCCGTCTCCCCCGAATCGCCGTCCGCGGGTCGCTCCCCCGCAGCCCCACCGCCAGTCGGCCCGTCGGCGGCCGGCACCCCGGAAGCAGTACCGGACCCTCCCGAAGCCCGTGAAGAATCCACAAGCTTGAAGAACGCGCCGGAGCAGACCACCGAAGAGATGACCGCCGGTCTGCTGCGGCTGCATGCCGAACGGATGCAGGTGCTCGCTCGCGAACGGCGCACCCGCGACCGTTTCACCGCGCTGCACCCGGAAGTGGCGGTGGCCGAAGTGCCCGCGCTCCCGGGTGACGTACACGATCTCGCCGGCCTGCGCGCCATCGGCGACCGCCTCGCGACGGGCGGGAGCGCCGCGGCCGGCGCGGCGTAGCCGCGACGGGGCGGCCGGAGCGTGCGTGCGCTCGGGCAGGGCTCCGTGCGCAGGACACGGGGCCGGACGGCCCATGGGCCTTGGCGCCGCGCCGGGCCTTGGGCGCGGACATGCCGCGGCTCGTGCGCCGAGGACGTCCGGGCTCGTGGGCGCAGCATGGCGAAGCCCCCGGGCGGGGCGCGCTCGTCGGAGCCGCCGACGTCCGGCGGCGCCGCGTCGATGCCCAGCACCCCGAAGTGCCGCGCCGGTGCACGACGTCCGGCGTGCGGCGGCTGTCGACCTTCGTGCGCGGCCCGGTGTCAGGCGGGCGTGGCCGGTGTGCGGCGTGCACGGGCCGGTGACAGGAATGCCTCGCGCACTGGGGCGCACGCCCCTCGCGATCGGCCCCCGTCGCGCAACGCCCTGCCGAAGGCGCACGGCCGAGGCGTCACGTCACGCACTCCCGTGAACCGCTAGCCGACCGCCGCATACGCCTCGTACGTCTCGTCGTCGTCGAGGGCGACGGGAAGGATCCCCGCACTGCGCTCGTATTCCGTGCGTGCGGTCTCGAGCAGTCGCCGCCAGGAGGTGACCGTGGGCCGCCTGCGCAGCAGTGCCCGCCGCTCCCGCTCGGTCATTCCACCCCACACCCCGAACTCGACGCGGTTGTCGAGCGCGTCGGCCAGGCACTCGGTGCGCACCGGGCATCCCGTGCACACCGCCTTGGCCCTGTTCTGCGCTGCCCCTTGTACGAACAGTTCATCCGGATCCGTCGTGCGGCAGGCTGCCTGCGCACTCCAGTCGGTTACCCAGCCCATGCCGGCGCCGTCCTCTCCCGAATCGAGGCTCCCCCACGGCGGCAGCGGCATATTCACCGCTGCCAGTTGAGGACGTTACGGAAGGTGGGCACAGCGCAACACCCCCTTGGGGCCCAATCTTGAATGGCCCGAACGGACTATGCGTACGCGGCAGATCACCCAGGGGAGTGACCTGGGGACATATCGAAGAAGCCCGACGACACGGGGCAATTCAGTTGGACCACAAGGGGGCACATCATCACGCATGCGCCGGATTCGGACATGACTCACGGACACAACTTCGCCGGATTCGGGTACAGCGGAAGTCGTGTCAAGTACTTGATGCAGAACCACACTGCTGTGACAGTTGTGAGCAGCTTAGGCCAATGCCTTTACGCCTGTCCGGCAAATGAGAACGTAGGCTGCCCTCATGGCAAAGAAGCGCTCGGGCGGCGGTCTGACAGCGACCCAGCAGGCCGCCAAGTTCCTCGGTGTCAGTGTGCTCTCCGGAGCGGTGCTGGCAGGCATCGCCCTGCCCGGATTCGGAGCGCTGGGGCTCGCGGCCAAGGGGACGGTCGAAGGGTTCGACACCATCCCGGCCAACCTCAAGACGCCGCCGCTGAGTCAGCGCACCACGATCCTCGACTCCGAGGGCGGGAAGATCGCCGTGGTCTACTCGCGTGACCGCACGGTGGTACCCCTCAAGGACATCTCGCCGTACATGCAGAAGGCGATCGTCGCCATCGAGGACGCCCGCTTCTACGAGCACGGCGCGATCGACCTCAAGGGCGTGCTGCGGGCGCTGAACAAGAACGCGCAGTCGGGCGGCGTCTCCGAGGGCGCCTCCACGCTCACCCAGCAGTACGTGAAGAACGTCTTCGTCGAAGAGGCCGGCGACGACCCGGACAAGGTCGCCCAGGCCATCCAGCAGACACTTGGCCGCAAGATCCGCGAACTGAAGTACGCGATCCAGGTCGAGGAGGAGCTCGGCAAGAAGAAGATCCTCGAGAACTACCTCAACATCACCTTCTTCGGTCAGCAGGCGTACGGCATCGAGGCCGCGTCCCAGCGTTACTTCTCCAAGCACGCCAAGGACCTGAAGCTGGGGGAGGCGGCGCTGCTAGCGGGCGTCGTCCAGTCGCCAAGCCGCTTCGACCCGGTCAACGACTCGGAGGAGGCGACCAAGCGCCGCAACATCGTGCTGCAGCGCATGGCCGACGTCGGCGACATCTCCCGGGGCGAGGCGGAAGAGGCCAAGGCCGCGCCGATCGAGCTGAAGGTGAGCAAGCCGAAGAACGGCTGCATCACCGCCGTCGACGGCGCGGGCTTCTTCTGCGACTACGTCCGCCAGGTGTTCTTGACCGACCCGGTCTTCGGAAAGACCCGGAAGGACCGGCTCAAGGTCTGGAACCAGGGCGGTCTGACGATCAGGACCACGCTGAAGCCGCAGGCCCAGAAGGCTGCGCAGCAGTCGATAAAGAACCACGTCTACCAGACCGACAAGGTCGCCACCGCAGTGACGCTGGTCGAGCCCGGGACCGGCAAGATCGTGGCGATGGGACAGTCCAAGCCGTACGGCTTCGGCAAGAACGAGACCCAGATCAACTACTCGGTCAACAAGGCGATGGGCGGCTCGAACTACGGCTTCCCGGTCGGCTCCACCTTCAAGCCGTTCCTGGCGTCCGCCGCGCTGGAACAGGGCAAACCTCCGACGCAGGTGTATGCGTCGCCGTTCAAGATGCCGTATCCGCAGTCGATCCCGACCTGCAACGGAAAGCCCTGGGTCAACACTGACGGCGCAGTCCTCGAGAACGAGAACGAGTCGGAGGTCGGACCGTACCCGCTCAGAAAAGCGATGGAACTGTCCGTCAACACCTACTTCGTGGAGATGATCGGCGAGATCGGGATGTGCCCGATCTCGGAGATGGCCACCAAGCTCGGTGTGGTACAAGGCGACGGAAGTAAGCTTCCCGAACTGCCGTCGGCCCTCACCCTCGGCTCCACCGGCATCTCGCCGCTCACCATGGCCAACGCCTACGCGACCTTCGCCAACCGCGGCAACTACTGCACTCCGACGGCGATCGAGTCGATCACCACGGCAGACGGCAAGAGCCTGAAGGTCCCGCAGACCCAGTGCTCCCAGGCGATGTCGCAACAGACCGCCGACACCATCAACACGCTGCTGCGCGGAGTGGTCGACTCCGGTACGGGCAGGCAGGCCGGGCTCCAGAGCCGCGACAACGCGGGCAAGACCGGCACGACGGACTTCCGCAAGAACGCCTGGTTCGTGGGCTACACCCCGAACATGTCCGGCGCGGTCTGGGTCGGCAGCGCCGACCAGCAGGTGGAGATGGAGAACATCACCATCGGCGGCCAGTACCACCCGAAGGTCTTCGGTGGCGGAGTGCCGGGTCCGATCTGGAAGGACGCGATGGCGGGGGCGCTGGAGGGCCAGCCCGCCCCGCAGTTCGACGTCGTGCACATCCCGGACCCGCAGAAGGAGAAGGACAAAGAGAAGGACAAGGACAAGGGGAAGCCGGGCGACGACAAGCCCGGCGACGAGGACCCGTGGCCCGGCATCTCCATCCCGCCGGACCTGATCGGCGGCGGCAACAACCGCGGCCAGGGCAACGGCGGCGGTGACGGCGGCAACTGGCCGTAGAAGTCCGTCCGTACGAGGCGCACGAAGGGGGCGCCCCCGGTCCTGAGGAACCCGGGGCGCCCCCTTCCGCATTCTGCGCCGAGCCGGGACCGTGTCCCGCGGCGCCCCGGACGTCAACCCGCGAGCAGCTGCTTCACCGTGGCGGCCACGCGGCCACCCTCTGCGCGGCCGGCCACCTTCGGATTCACGATCTTCATGACGGCGCCCATCGCGCGCGGTCCCTCGGCACCTGCGGCCTTGGCCTCATCGACCGCCTGCGCCACGATCTGGCGCAGCTCGTCGTCCGTCAGCTGCTGCGGCAGGTACGCATCGAGAATCAGGCCCTCCGCCTTCTCACGCTCGGCCTGCTCGGCACGACCACCCTGGGCGAACGCGTCGGCGGCCTCGCGGCGCTTCTTCGCCTCCTTGGCGATCACCTTCTGCACCTCGTCGTCGGAGAGTTCACGGGCACTCTTGCCCGAGACCTCCTCCTTGGTGATCGCGGCGAGGGTCAGCCGGAGCGTGGAAGAGCGCAGTTCGTCGCGCGCCCTGATCGCCTCGGTGAGGTCTTCCTGCAGCTTGGACTTGAGCGTGGTCATGCCGCCAAGTGTGGCAGGTGGGCGACGGAACGCGCCCGCGCATTTCGTGTCGGGCGCCGCGCGGAGTCGATGGCGGGTACTTCGGCGGGCGCGCCGAACCACGTGCGGCGTGGCGGGAGTCGCGCTGCTCGGCGTGGCGTCCATGGCGCTCCGCCTGCCCCGACTCGCCGTGCACTGCGACACGGACCCCTCCGTGGCACTGTGGCTCGGCGGCTCAGCCCTCTGATGCTGCCGCGCCTTGTCAGCGGTGCGAACAACGACGCGACCGTGCCGGAGCTGCTGGGCGTCGGACTCGTGGCTGCACTCGGCCGCAGACCGGTCATGGCCGTAGCGCTGATCACCTTGGTAACCCTGGTAAAGCGCCCGCGGCCCTCGGGCTCGTCGCCGTCGTCGTCGCCATCCTGCCAGGTCTGCGACGATGGACACATGCGCGCACGTTACGGGCTCCCCCTGAAGATCACCGCAGGAATCACGGCGGCCGGAGCCGCCGGACTCGTCTACGCCGCGGGCATCGAGGCCCGTTCGTTCCGGCTGCGACGGGTGACGGTACCGGTGCTGCCGCGCAGGATGCGGCCGCTGCGCGTGCTCCAGGTCTCCGACATCCACATGGTGAGCGGTCAGCGCAAGAAGCGAGCCTGGCTCCAGTCGCTGGCCGGCCTGCGCCCCGACTTCGTCGTCAACACGGGCGACAATCTCTCCGACTCGGAGGGCGTGCCCGAGGTCCTGGACGCCCTGGGCCCGCTCATGGAGATCCCCGGCGTCTACGTCTTCGGCTCCAACGACTACTACGGACCGAAGCTCCGCAACCCTGCCCGCTACCTCCTCGAGAAGGCGCAGGGCCGCCACGGCCTCAACGGCAATGCCCCGGCCGTCGGCGTCGTCCACAACCCGTGGGAAGGCATGCGGGACGCGTTCGACTCCGCCGGATGGCTGGACCTCACGAACACCCGCGGCCGGCTGAAGCTCGACGGCTACGAGATCGCGTTCACCGGCCTCGACGACCCACACATCAAACGTGACCGGTACGACAAGGTGCTCGGCGGCCCGGAGAAGGACGCGGACTTCTCCCTGGCCGTGGTCCATGCCCCCTACCTGCGCACTCTCGACGCCTTCACCGCCGACGGCTACCCCCTGATCCTCGCGGGCCACACCCACGGCGGCCAGCTGTGCATCCCCTTCTACGGCGCCCTGGTCACCAACTGCGACCTGGACACCGACCGGGTCAAGGGCCTCTCCACCTACCGGGCCGAGGGGAACGTCTCCTACCTCCACGTCTCTGCGGGCTGCGGCACCAACCGCTACACCCCGGTCCGTTTCGCCTGCCCCCCTGAGGCGACCCTCCTGACCCTGACCCCGCGCGACTGATGACCCCGCGCTCACACGGCCCCGGCCCGGCCGGACGCGGCCGCTAGGCGGGTCCGACGGCGCGTCCGGGCGGGGTCCGGGACGCAGCCGGGCCCGGTAGAAACCGGATTTCGTCTCCGGCCGCGGGTGGGCTAAAGTAATCGATGTCGCCGGGACACCGGCGACATCGGGGTGTAGCGCAGCTTGGCAGCGCGCTTCGTTCGGGACGAAGAGGTCGTGGGTTCAAATCCCGCCACCCCGACAGCTGAAACACCAGGTCAGGGGCCTGATCCGCATCGCGGGTCGGGCCCCTGAGTGGTTTTCCCGGGCGTCGCTCCCCCCGGGTGTGCGGGGCGGGTCGTCAGCGTCGGCCGGGGTGCTGAACCCGGTGGGCGTCGCGGAGGAGGGCGGGCGCCACTCGGCGGTGCGTGGCGGACAGCCGTGACCAGAGCCTTGCGGCTACCGGCCGGTCGTAGCGGATGAAGGTGGCCAGCGACACGTGCCGGTCGGCGACGTGCATGACGAGGTGGCCGGTCAGCATCCAGGAGCGGGCCTCGAGTCTGATCCATCGGTCGCTGTGGTCGGCGATCCGCCATCCGGCCACGTGGTCCGACGAGGAACGCCACTTCAGGCGCAGGCCGAGGATGAGCCGCCAGATTACCTGGCCCTGTGGGCCCGCGACGTCTTCGAGCGCGGCGCGGGCCCACTGCTCGGGTGACCTGAGTGCGGCGTCGTCCGTGATGAGGGTGAAGACGTCGGCGTAGTCGGGGTCGGGGATCGGGCAGAGAGAGGAGATCGCATCCGGCAATTCGTGCTGTTGACGGACGGTCAGGGCGCGGTTGTCCATGGTGCTTCCCTCTTGGTGGGCGCGGCAGTTGGTTGCCGGTTCCGGTGTGGGACCGCGGGGAGCGGCACCACCCCTGCCGACGGGGGTACTTCGGGTTGTTATCGGGGATCCTCAGGCCGGTCGTGCGCAGCGGGCGCGAGACCGAGCACGCCAATGGCGGCGCGTTCAGCGAGTACCTCGTCGTGCGGAGCCTGGCCGACCAGGGCGACGACGGTCCCTTCGAGGGCACCGACGAAGGCCGACGCCAGAGTGCGGGTCGGCGGCCCGGGTGGAATGGCACCGGTCGCGCGGCCCGCGTCGATGTGACCGCCGCACAGGGTGACGAGTTCCTCGTAGCCGCTCTCCACCGCGCGCCCGACGGGATGGTCCTGCCCCGTGAACTCCAGCCTCAGGGCGAGCGCCATACGGGCGACGTCGCGCCGGCAGAAGACAGCGTGTCCGCGCGCCACGGCCCTCAGCGCCGCAACCGGCTCCGACTCCTGTTCGACGAGGCGCCCCACCTCCTGCTGCCAGGCGTCGAGGACCCACTCGAGGGCGGCCAGAGTCAGTTCCTGCTTGTCCTTGAACTGGTGGTACAGGGCGCCGCGGGTGTATCCGGCCTCGCCGGCCACCTGCTCGAGCTTCAGGTTGCCGTAGCCGTAGCGGGACAGGCCCCGGGCGGCGGACTCGAGCAGCGCGCCGCGGGACCGGGCTCTGCGGTCGGCCTGGCTGGAGCGTGAGCGGGAACGGCCGGCGTCGGCCCACCCTGCCCGCCCGGTCGGGCCCCTCTCGTTACGTACGTTCATGCATGTATGTTATGTCGGTGTGGGTGCCAGAAGCTAGGCTCGTCGTGGATTCATGCCGATGAGACGGGGGGTTCTGCCATGAGCGGGACAGTTGCGGCGGTCAGCAGCAACGGCGAGTACTCGTTCACCAAGGGGAACCGCGACAGCATTACGTTGCTCGCGGGGCTCGGTGTGGAGGGGGACGTGCACGCGGGCGTCACGGTCAAGCACCGTTCGCGGGTCGCTCAGGACCCGACCCAGCCGAATCTGCGTCAGGTGCACCTCATACAGGAGGAGCTCTTCGCGGAGGTCGCTCGGGAAGGGTTCGACGTGAAAGCCGGCGACCTCGGGGAGAACATCACGACGCGCGGCATCGACCTGCTCGGCCTGCCGGTCGGGACGCGGCTGCACATCGGGGATGAGGCGGTTGTGGAGGTCACGGGCCTGCGTAACCCCTGCCTGCAGATCGACAACTTCCGGGCCGGGCTGCTGAAGCAGGTCGTCGGCCGGGACGAGGCCGGGAACGTCGTGCGGAAGGCGGGCATCATGAGCGTTGTCGTCACGGGTGGCGTGATACTGCCCGGCGACACGATCGCGGTGCGTCTGCCGGAAGAGCCGCATCGGCCGCTCGACAAGGTCTGACGGCTCCGGAGGCCACGCCGCACCTGAGCCGTGCCCAGGGGCCAGGACGAATCCCGACGGTCCGAGCCGGGGCCGAGTTCGCCGAGTACTGCGTCGAGCACGACGGCTCGTCGACGAGGACGGCACCTGACATGTTCGTGGCCCTGTGAAAGCGCCGACGTCAGGGGCCGGGCGGGTGATACGGAGCAAATTCCCGACAGGTGATCCGACGGGTGGGGAACCGAAGCGGGGGGTCCGTCGTTGACCGGTTGGGCAAAGGAATCGTCAAGTGGCGCGGCCCGCGCCGGATTGCGCAGGGGATTTCCATGGGTGTCAGCCTTTCCAAGGGCGGCAACGTCTCGCTCAGCAAGGAGGCCCCGGGCCTGACCGCGGTCGTCGTGGGCCTCGGTTGGGACGTCCGCAGCACCACCGGGACCGACTTCGACCTGGACGCCAGCGCTCTGCTGGTGGACGCGAACGGCAAGGTCCTGAGCGACCAGCACTTCGTGTTCTTCAACAACCTCAAGAGCCCCGACGGGTCCGTCGAGCACACCGGCGACAACCTCACCGGCGAGGGCGAGGGCGACGACGAGCAGATCAAGGTCAACCTGGCCGGTGTGGCCGCCGAGGTCGACAAGATCGTCTTCCCGGTGTCGATCCACGAGGGCGAGAGCCGCGGCCAGTCGTTCGGCCAGGTGCGCAACGCTTTCATCCGCGTCGTCAACCAGGCCGACAACAACGAGCTCGCGCGTTACGACCTGAGCGAGGACGCCTCGACGGAGACCGCGATGGTCTTCGGTGAGCTGTACCGCAACGGCGCGGAGTGGAAGTTCCGTGCCGTCGGCCAGGGTTACGCCTCCGGACTGCGCGGCATCGCGCAGGACTTCGGCGTCAACATCTGAGGGCCGGCACCTGAGCATCGGTACCTGCATGCCGGTATCTGCGCGCCGGTAGCTGCACGCCGGTAGCTGCACGTCAGTACCTGCGCGCCGCGTACCTGAGGTCAGCCCCTGAGGCGTCTGCACGTAGGGGCGCCAGTGTCCGAGGCGCCGACATGTGAACAAGTGCCGGCTCCTGGTGCCCGGCCCGTGCCACGGGCCGGGCACCGGCTGCCTCGGCACTACCGCCTGAACTCCAGGGCCGCCGAAACAGGCCCTCGCGGCCCGGAATCGCGGCCCGAACCGGCCCCGGAGTCACCCCTGGCCGCCCCCGCACGGCCACCGCACGCCGGCCCCGGCGCAGCCGCCCCCGCCCCCGGCCCGCCCGCGCGGCGCCGAGGCAAGCCCGCGTGCAGCCTCCCGCACCCCGCCAGGCGCGCGCGCCCGCACCCCGCCCCCACCCCTCGCGCATTTCACCCACTGCTCCCGGAACCAATCGGCCCCCGGCTGCGTCACGCGGCCCCCGATCCGGCATCAACGCCCCGTGAAGATTGCCGGAAACCGGCAATGCGCCTGAGCCGCCCTCGCTGCCAGGATGGGACCAGTCGGCAGCCCGGGACATCCCGGGTGCCACTGCTCGGCAATGGGCCGGTCATGGTTCGGTAGAGGGAGACGGGGGCGAAACGGTGAACGAGTTCCTGTCGACCGCCTTCGCGTTTCCCACCATCCTGTTCAGTGCCGCTCTCGCCGTGGTCATCTTCTTCTGGCTTCTGGTGCTGCTCGGTACCGCCGAGCACGACTCGTTCGACAGCGACGTCGAGCCGTCCGGCATCGGGACTTCGGGACTCGGCGGAGTGCCGGTCGCCGTCGCCGCGTCGCTGCTGATCACGATCGCGTGGTTCACCAGCCTCGCCGGCTCGGTGCTGCTGCGCCGTTCCGACCTCGCCGGCGTCCCGTACGCCGCTCTCGCCTGCGCCGTACTCGCCGCTGCCGTACTCGTCGCCTGGGTGGTGACGCGACGGCTTGTCCGTACCGCGGCGAAGCTCTTCCCCGACGAACGGGTGCCGTCCCGGCAGGACTTCGTCGGCATGACGTGCACCGTCCGTACGGGACGGGTCGACGCGGGCTTCGGCCAGGCGGAGGTCAGGGCCAGCGACGGCTCCACCGCAGTCGTACAGGTCAGACAGTTGGACGCCAACGGCGAGGGGCCTCTCGCCACCGGGTCCACGGGGCTGCTCTACCAGTACGACGAAGCCGGTGAGTTCTTCTGGGTCACGCCGTTCACCACGATCGGCGAACTGCCCGGCGCCGATTCCTCGAACGCGGCCTGAGCCCCGCCCGGCCCGAGGCCGCCCGGCCCCGTCACGTCAGCCAGGCAGAGAAACGCCACACGGACACCCGTACCGACGCCGACGGCCGCACCCGGCCGTCCGCACCGGCAGCCCCTTCTCACCGCTTGTTCTTCACCTCTCACCCCGAGGGATTCCTCATGGATGCCATCACCGCGGGCATCGGCGTGCTCATCGCCGCCGTACTGCTCATCGCCGTAGGTCTGTTGCTGATCGTCACAAGACTGTTCCGCAAGGTGGAGCAGGGCAAGGCCCTGATCGTCTCCAAGATGCGGAAGGTCGACGTCACCTTCACCGGTCAGGTCGTGCTGCCCGTCCTGCACAAGGCCGAGACCATGGACATCTCGGTGAAGACCATCGACATCACGCGGACCGGCCGCGACGGTCTGATCTGCCGCGACAACATCCGCGCCGACATCCGGATCTCGTTCTTCGTCCGCGTCAACAAGACCGTCGAGGACGTCATCAAGGTCGCCCAGGCCATCGGCACGGCCCGGGCCAGCGACAAGGAGACGCTGCAGGACCTGTTCAACGCCAAGTTCTCCGAGGCGCTCAAGACGGTCGGCAAGCAGATGGACTTCACCGACCTCTACACCAAGCGCGACGAGCTGCGGGACCGGATCATCCAGCTCATCGGCACCGACCTCAACGGCTACAGCCTCGAGGACGCGGCGATCGACTACCTGGAGCAGACGCCGCTCTCCCAGCTCGACCCGTCCAACGTCCTCGACGCGCAGGGCATCCGGAAGATCACCGAGATGACGTCCGTCGAGCATGTGCGCACCAACGAGTTCCAGCGCACCGAGGAGAAGGAGATCACCCGGCAGAACGTCGACGCCCGCGAGGCGATCCTCGAACTGGAGCGCCGGCAGGCCGACGCCGAGATCAAGCAGCGCCGCGAGATCGAAACCGTGCGGGCCCGTGAGGAGGCGGAGACCGCCCGGGTGATGGAGGAGGAGCGGCTGCGGGCGCAGAGCGCGTTCCTGCGGACCGAGGAGCAGCTCGGCGTCCAGCGCGAGAACCAGGCGCGCGAGGTGGCCGTCGCGGAGAAGAACCGCGAGCGTGTGATCGCCATCGAGAGCGAGCGCATCGAGAAGGACCGGCTGCTCGAGGTCATCGCACGCGAGCGGGAGACGGCGCTGACCCGGATCGCCGCCGACAAGGAGGTCGAGGCGGAGAAGCGGGACATCGCGGAGGTCGTGCGCGAGCGGGTCGCGGTGGACCGTACGGTCGCCGAGCAGGAGGAGTCGATCAAGAGGCTGCGCGCGGTGGAGGAAGCGGAGCGCGAGCGTCAGGCAATCGTCATCGCGGCCGAGGCGGAGGCTCAGGAGAGGCTCGTCAAGGACATCAAGGCAGCGGAGGCGGCCGAGCAGGCCGCCGTGCACCGCGCGGCAGAGGAGATCACGCTCGCCGAGGCCCGGGTGAAGTCCGCGGACCTCGACGCCCGTGCCAAGCTGCGGCTCGCCGAGGGCGTCCAGGCCGAGGCGGCGGCTGAGGGACTGGCGGCGGTCCAGGTGCGTGAGAAGGAGGCCGACGCGATCGAGAAGGCCGGCCGTGCGGAGGCCGAGGCGACGCAGGCACGCCTGCTCGCGGAGGCCGAGGGCGTACGGGCCAAGGGCGCGGCGGACGCGGCGGCGATCGGCGACAAGCTGAAGGCCGAGGCCGCGGGTCTGACCGAGAAGGCCGCGGCGATGGCGGCGCTGGACGAGGCGTCGCGCGGGCACGAGGAGTACCGGCTGCGCCTGGAGGCGGAGAAGGACATCCGGCTGGCGGGGCTCGACGTTCAGCGGCAGGTGGCGG
The DNA here is from genome assembly GCF_040706335.1 of Streptomyces sp. NPDC048389. Taxonomy (NCBI): domain Bacteria; kingdom Bacillati; phylum Actinomycetota; class Actinomycetes; order Kitasatosporales; family Streptomycetaceae; genus Streptomyces; species Streptomyces sp. NPDC048389. The sequence continues at coordinate 38,307 of NZ_JBEZKP010000032.1, forward strand.
AGGCGCAGGCGACGGTGCTCGCCACAGGTCTCGAGAGCGCGGACATCAGCATCGTCGGCGGGGAGTCCGTGTTCTTCGACCGGCTCATGTCGTCGATCTCGCTCGGCAAGGGCGTGGACTCGTTCGTGCAGCACTCGCAGACCGCGCAGACGCTGGCGGGGCCGTGGTTGGACGGCACGTCGAGCTTCACGGACGACCTCACGTCGGTCCTCGGCTCGGTGTCGACCGGTGATGTGCAGAACCTGACGGTGTCGGCGCTGCTGATGCGGCTGATGAAGTCCGGGATCGGCGGCGCGCAGAGCGGGCAGCTGGAGCAGCTGCTGGAGGCCGCCGACCGGCTGGGCCTCGCGGACACCCCTGTCGGGTCGCTCAACGCCCCGGCTTCGCAGGGCGGTGCCGCCCCGGCGGCGTCGCTCAACGGCTCGGCGCACCCGGCCGCCTGAATCTCCGGGGCGGGACCGGTGCTGCCGGACGGGGGTCAGCAGCGCCGGTCCCGCTCCGGGTACGGACTTCATCGCAGGAAGCGAGCACGCACATGACGACGCCCACCACCGCCGTGCCCGTCAACGACGGCCCGGCACTCGCGGGGACCGCACCGGGCGGCAACCCGCCGGTCCCGGAGGCCGCGGGCTCGAATCCGATGGTCGCCAGGGCCGCGGCCCCCGTCGCGGCGGGAACCGGGACCGCGGGAGCCGACGTCGCAGGTTCCGGAAGCGCGGGAGCCGACGCCACTGGATCCGGGACCGCAGGCTCCGGGAGCGCAGGCACCCGAAGCACGGCGTCGGGGACCGCAGGCTCCAGCAGCACCGGCTCCGGGACGATGGACGCCGGTACGTACGAGGTACTGCGCGACCGGCTCGCCGCGCAGGCGGCCGAGCTCGCCCGGCGCGCCGACGACCTCAACACCCGCCGCGTCGCCACCTTCGGCTCGACGGAGCTGCGGCTTCTCGGTACCGAGCACCTCGGTACCGGGAACAACAGCGTGCCGCGCGACATCGTGGCCGTCGGCGACAGCCTGCTCTTCGGCTACAACGTCGTCCTCGGAGTGCGTCCGCAGACCTCGGTCGGCGACGTCCTGGCCCTGCACGACCGGGACCTGAACCGGCTCCCCGACGACGCGGTGCCCGGCCTCCTCGACGACCCGGCTTTCCTGCGGGAGTTCGAGGCCCTGTACCGCTACTACCAGGGCGCCCGCCTCCTCCAGCTCCGCCGCACGGGCGGCCGGCTGCTGGCCGTCTTCCGCACCGGTGACAAGCCCACCGACATCCGGGTCCTGCGCTGGGCGGTGACGCCCGACGGGAGGGCCGAGTTCCTGGACGCGCGGGGCGAGCGCGACCATGTCTTCCCCGCGTCGCACGAGTTCGAGTGGACGGCATCGACCCGCGACGACCATGTCCTCGGCCGGCATCCGCACGTGTCCATCGGCGGCGAGGTCTTCGTCTCGACCGTCGGCGGCACCCTGACGGTGAAGACCGAGGACGACACCGATACCGGCGAGGGCATCCACTCGGAGCCCGTCGACGAGCCGCTCCAGTCGCTGGCGGACGCCGAGATCGAGCACGCACGCGTCGGACCGCTGGTCCTGCTGCGCATCCGCCCGTACAAGGAGGAGGCGTACCGGTACCTCGTCCACAACACGGTCACCAGGACGGTGGTGAGGCTCGACGGCATCGGCCAGGCGTGCCGCCTGCTGCCGGAGGACCAGGGCATCGTCTTCCCCGGCGGCTACTACCTGGCCGCGACGGGGACCGCCCGTACCTTCGACATCGACGCCGGGCTGATCGGTTCGCTGGAGTACGAGCGGACGGTGCGGTCGCCCAACGGCGAGGACGTGATGTTCGCCTTCCACGCACGTGTGGAGGGCCGCAGTCTCCTGCTGCCGTACAACGTGATCCGCAAGACGGTCGCCACTCCCCTGAACTGCCAGGGCTACGCCGTGTTCGAGGACGGCACACTGCTGGTACTGCGCGCCGACGGCGTGGAGCCGACCAGGGTGCATCCGGTGCAGCGCTGGCAGTCGCCGTTCGTCTCCGACACGTATGCCGCCGCCCGCCCCGCCGGACAGGGCCCGCTGGCCGTCGTCGGCAACGCCGATCTGGTACGCGGTATCTCCGACTGCCTGTCGCTCGCCCGTGCCGTCACCGAGACGCGGTCCGGTCCCACGACCGGGCTCTACGAGGCGCTGGTCTCCTCCTGCACCCGCACCGCCGACGCGTACCACTGGCTGGCCGACCCCGAGTTCGGCGATCTCGCCACGCCGCTTGCCGGCATGCGGGCGACCGCGGAGCAGGTGATCGGCGAGTTCGAGACCGTACGGGAGCTGACGGAGCGCGCCGCACGCGCGCTGGAGGACGCCGCGGGGCGAATCGCCGCTCAGGTGCGCCGGCTGCGCGGCGAGACGCCCCGCGGCGCGAGCGGATGGGTCGACGGACTCACCGGACTGCGCCGCGCACAGGGCGAGTTGATCACGCTCAAGGAACTCCGGTACGCGGACACGGACCGTATCGACGGCCTGGCCGCGGACACCGACGCCGACATCGCCTCCTTCGCCCAGCGCGCCGTGGCGTTCCTGGAGCGCGAGGACGCGTTCGCGGACTACCACGCGGACATCGCGGATCTGACGGAGCGGGCCGGAGCGATCGCGACCGTCGCCGAGGCCGCGCCGGTCGGCGGGCAGCTGGACGGGCAGGCGGAAGGGCTGCGCACGGTGACCGAGGTGGTCGCCGGACTGGACATCGGCAACGCGGTGGTCCGTACGTCGATCCTGGAGCGGATCGCCGAGGTCCTCGGCGGCGTCAACCGCGCCCGCGCCACGCTCGACGCCCGCCGCAGGGAGCTCCTCGCCCACGAGGGCGAGGCCGAGTTCGCCGCGGAACTGGCGCTGCTCGGGCAGGCGGTGACCGGCGCGCTCGCCGCCGCCTCGGACCCGCAGGCGTGCGACGAGCAGCTCGCGGCGCTGCTGCTGCGGCTGGAGAACCTGGAGTCACGGTTCGCCGAGTCCGACGACTTCCTCACCGAACTGGGCGCGAAGCGCACCGAGGTGTACGACGCGTTCGCGTCCCGGCGCCAGACGCTCCAGGACGCGCGCGCCCGGCGTGCCGAGCGGCTGGCAGGATCGGCCGTACGCGTACTGGAGACGGTCTCCCGCCGGGTCGCCGCCCTCGCCGACACCGGTGAGATCAACACGTACTTCGCGTCCGACCCGATGGTCGCCAAGGTCCGCCGGACCGCCGACGAGCTGCGCGGGCTGGGCGACGAGGTCAGGGCGGAGGAGTTGGAGGGCCGGCTGACGGCGGCTCGCCAGGAGGCGGCACGGGCGCTGCGCGACCGGACCGACCTGTACACGGACGGGGGCGCGTCGATCCGGTTCGGCCGGCACCGGTTCGCGGTGAACAGCCAGCCGTTCGAGCTGACCCTCGTGCCGCAGGGAGAGGGGCTCGCGTTCGCGTTGACCGGCACGGACTACCGTTCGCCGGTCACCGACTCCACGGCGCCCGGCTTCTCGGACACCCGGCCGTACTGGGAGCAGACGCTGCCGTCGGAGAACGTGTCGGTGTACCGCGCCGAGCATCTGGCCGCCCGGCTCCTCGAGGAGCACGGCCCCGAGGCCCTGGCGGGCCCCGATCTCGCCGATGTCGTACGCAGGTCGGCGGAGGCGGCGTACGACGAAGGCTACGAGCGGGGCGTCCACGACCACGACGCGACCCTGATCCTCGGCGCGCTGCTGCGGCTGCACGAGCAGGCCGGGCTGCTGCGTTACCCGCCGCAGGCGCGGGCCGCGGCCCAGCTGTTCTGGGCGCACGGCACGGACGGGGCCCGGCGCACGGCGTGGACGCGGCGTGCGGTGTCGCTGGCGCGTGCGCGCGAGACGTTCGGTCTGGCGCCGGCGATCGATGCGTTCCGGGCCGAGATGGCCGAGGAGTTGGGGGACGCGCTCGCGGCCGAGTACCTCTTCGAGGAGCTGTCCTGCGGCCCCGAGGGTTTCGTGACGGGTGCCTCGGCTCGCACGCTGCTGGAGAAATTCCGCCGTACGGTCGGGACTTCGGCGTACGAGGACGACATGGCCGCGCTCGGCGACGACCTGCCGGCCCGACGGCAGGTCGTCGAGAACTGGCTGTGCGCCTACACCGAGGCGACCGGCGCGGACGACACGGACCTCGCGGAGGCCGCGGCGATCGAACTGTGCCCGGACCTCGCGCGCTACGAATGCGCGGCACCGCTCAGCGAGTCGGTCGAGGGGCTGCTCGGGAGCCACCCGCGCGTCGAGCGGCGGACCATGACCGTCCGCATCGACGAACTCCTCGCCCGGACCCGGCGCTTCCGCGACGACGTGGCTCCCGGCTTCCGGTCGTACCAGCAGCGCCGCGCCGCCCTGGCCACGACCGAGCGGGACCGGCTGCGGCTCGACGAGCACCGGCCCCGCGTCATGCCGGCATTCGTGCGGAACCGGCTGATCGACGAGGTGTACCTGCCGCTCATCGGCGACAACCTGGCCAAGCAGCTCGGCACCGTCGGCGAGTCCCGGCGCACCGACAGCAACGGCCTGCTCCTGCTGGTCTCCCCGCCCGGCTACGGCAAGACGACGCTCATGGAGTACGTCGCCGACCGGCTCGGCCTGCTCCTCGTCAAGATCAGCGGCCCGGCGATGGGGCACGCGGTGACGTCGCTGGACCCTGAAGAGGCACCGAACGCGACCGCCCGCCAGGAGGTCGAGAAGATCAACTTCGCGCTGGAGGCGGGCAGCAACGTCCTGCTGTACCTGGACGACATCCAGCACACATCGCCCGAGCTGCTGCAGAAGTTCATCTCGCTGTGCGACGCGCAGCGCCGCATGGAGGGGGTGTGGCGGGGCGGGACACGTACCTACGACCTGCGCGGCAAGCGCTTCGCGGTGTGTATGGCGGGCAATCCGTACACCGAGTCGGGGCAGCGGTTCCGCATCCCCGACATGCTCGCGAACCGTGCCGACGTGTGGAACCTGGGCGACGTACTGACCGGCAAGGACGACGTGTTCGCGATGAGCTTCGTCGAGAACGCGCTCACCTCCCATCCGCTGCTCGCACCGCTGTCCGGCCGGGACCGGGCGGATATGGACCTGCTCGTCAGGCTCGCCGCCGGGGACCCGACCGCGCAGGCCGACCGGCTGCGGCACGCCTACGCGCCGGCCGAGCTGGAACAGGTCCTGGCGGTCCTGCGGCATCTGCTGACCGCCCGCCGCACGGTCCTCGCCGTGAACGCCGCGTACATCGCCTCGGCGGCGAGCAGCGACGAAACCCGCTCCGAGCCGCCGTTCCGGCTCCAGGGCTCCTACCGCAACATGAACAAGATCGTGGAGCGGATCAGTCCGGTGATGAACGACGACGAGCTGGCGTCCGTGATCGAGGACCACTACGCCGGCGAGGCCCAGACGCTGACGACCGGCGCGGAGGCGGCCCTGCTCAAGCTCGCCGAGTTGCGCGGCACGCTGACGGCGGAGCAGGCGGTCCGCTGGGAGGAGATCAAGTCGCGGTACGTACGCGCCCGTGCCCTCGGGGGCCCGGACGGTGACCCGCTGACGCGGGCCGTCGCGGCGCTCGGGCTGCTCGCCGACCGGGTGGCCGCGGTCGAATCCGCGATCACGCGAGCGGCCGACCCCCGCCACCTGATGGCCCGCCCGACGGGCCGCCACGCGGCGCCCGCCCAGTCGGCACCGCACCCCGGGGGCGAGGGGACGGCGGCAGACCACGAGGTGTGATCCACGGCCGGCTACGGGCGCCGGTGAGCAGCCTGTGGACAAGTTGTCCACAGGCTGCGGAGGATGTGGGCGCCATCGGCTTTCATGGAGGGCATGAACGACGCACACACCATGGCCGAGATGCCCGACTGGGAGAAGCGCTTCAGGGCGCCGCGCGTATCCCTGCCCGACTGGGCGGAGGCCGCGCCGGACCGATCCCTCTTCGTGTCGAACGCGACGGGGACGTACGAGCTGTACACCTGGGACCGGGCGACGGGCGCCCGGCGCCAGGTCACCGACCGGCCGAACGGCACGTCGGACGGGATACTCACTCCTGACGGTGAGGCGATCTGGTGGTTCTCGGACACCGACGGGGACGAGTTCGGCATCTGGATGCGTCAGCCGTTCCACGGCGGTGACGACGTACCCGCCGCTCCCGGCCTCGAGCCCTCGTATCCGGCAGGTCTCGCCATCGGCAGGGACGGGACCACCGCGGTCGTCGGCCGCTCCACCGACGAGGACGGCACCACGATCCACGTCGTCCGGGCCGGGGCGGCGCCCCGGGAGATCTACCGGCACCGGGAGTCCGCCGGGGTCGGCGACCTCTCGCGCGACGGGTCGCTGCTCGTGATCGAGCACACCGAGCACGGGGACGCGATGCACTCCGCACTGCGGGTCACCCGACTCGACGGCACGACCGTGGCCGAGCTGGACGACACGGCCGGCGGCACGGTGGAGCTGGGCCTGGAGGTCCTGGGCTTCGCCCCGGTCGACGGCGACACCCGGCTCCTCGTGGGGCATCAGCGGCGCGGCCGCTGGGAGCCGATGATCTGGGACGTCGCCTCGGGCGAGGAGACCGACCTCGGTGTCGAGCTGCCGGGCGATGTGAACGCCGAGTGGTTTCCGGACGGTTCCGCGCTGCTGATCGCGCACAGCTTCGAGGCGCGCGGCGAGCTGTGGCGCTACGACCTGGCGACACGTGCGCTCACCCGGATCGACACACCGGCCGGTTCGGTCTCCGGTGCGACGGCCCGGCCGGACGGCAGCGTCGAGTATCTGTGGTCGTCTGCGGCGCAGCCGCCCCGGGTCCGGTCCACCCGTGGTGGTGCGGTCCTCGACCCTCCCGGCCCGAAGGCACCCGCTTCGGTGCCGGTCGAGGACGTGTGGGTGGAGGGGCCCGGAGGCCGGATCCACGCCCTGGTGCAGAAGCCGGCGGGCGCCGCCGGCCCGCTGCCGACGGTCTTCGAGATCCACGGCGGTCCCGCCTGGCACGACAGCGACGCCTTCGGCGCGGGCCCTGCCGCCTGGATCGACCACGGGTACGCGGTCGTGCGCGTCAACTACCGCGGCTCGACGGGCTACGGCCGCGAGTGGACGGACGCGCTGAAGCACCGGGTCGGCCTGATCGAGCTGGAGGACATCGCGGCGGTCCGTGAGTGGGCGGTCTCCTCCGGACTCGCCGACCCCGCGAAGCTGGTACTGGCAGGCGGGTCCTGGGGTGGCTACCTGACTCTGCTGGGTCTCGGCACCCAGCCGCAGGAGTGGGCCGTGGGCCTCGCCGCGGTGCCGGTCGCCGACTTCGTCGCGTCGTACGAGGACGAGATGGAGAACCTGAAGGCGCTGGACCGCACGCTGTTCGGCGGCAGTCCGAAGGAGGTGCCCGAGCGGTACGAGGCATCGTCGCCCCTGACGTACGTCGACGCGGTCCGGGCCCCCGTCTACATCTCGGCCGGGGTCAACGACCCGCGCTGCCCGATACGGCAGATCGACAACTACGTGGACAGGCTCATGGCACGCGGCGCGGTCCACGAGGTGTACCGGTACGACGCGGGGCACGGCTCCCTCGTGGTGGAGGAGCGCATCAAGCAGGTGCGCCTCGAGATCGACTTCGCCGACCGGCATCTGAAGGGAACCGCGATGCAGCCCTGAGCCGTCCCTCCCCGCCGCTGCGCCGGGACAGCCGTACCGCTGCCCTCGGATGCCCCGCCGCGGGGGCGACCCGCCCGCCGTCGCTCCGGCAGCCGCCGGGGCGACGCCGGTGCGGCGCCGGTGCGGCGCCGGTGCCGGCGCCCGGGAGCATCGGGGCGACGCCACTGCCCCCCTGCGCACTCCGGGCAGCCGTCGAGGCGCCCCGGCACAAGGAACCGCTGACGCGTTCCGTACCGTGGAGGGGTGTACCGATTCCTGCTGACGCCCCGCTGGTGGGGGATCAACGTCTTCGTCCTGCTGGCGATCCCTTTCTGCATCTTCATGGGTTCGTGGCAGCTGGGCAGGTTCGAGGACCGCGTCGACTCCCACCGCGAGGCAGAGCACCGGCCGGGCGAGAAGCAGCAGAGGGCGGTACCGCTCGACGAGCTGCTGCCCGTGGACAAGGAGACGTCCGGCCGGCTGGCGACGGCGTCCGGCCGGTACGGCGAGCAGTTCGTGGTCCCGCAGCGGGAACTCGACGGCAAGCGCGGCTCGTACGTGCTGACACTGCTGCGGACGGACAGTGGGCGGGTGCTGCCCGTGGTCCGCGGCTGGATGCCCGAGGGCGGACGGGCGCCTGCCGCCCCGGCCGGCGACGTCACGGTCACGGGGGCGCTGCAGGCATCCGAGTCCACGGGTACGGACGGGGTGCACGCGGCGGGCGGCCTGCCGAGCGGGCAGCTGGGCATGATCAGTGCGGCGTCGCTGGTGAACCTGGTCCCGGACGACGTGTACGACGCGTGGGTCACGCTGTCGAAGGCGGACAGCGGACTGACGGCCGTACCGGCGGCGGCTCCGGAGAACAGCGGCCTGGACCTCAAGGCGTTCCAGAACCTCGGCTACACGGGCGAGTGGTTCGTCTTCGCCGGCTTCGTGCTCTTCATGTGGTTCCGCCTGGTCCGCAGGGAGGCGGAAGCGGCCCGGGACAGGGCCCTGGGTCTCGACCCCGGGACCGAGACCGTCTGACCCGGCCCGACCCGGCCCGCATCACCCGAACCCGGCCACGCCGCACCGTCCCCGCTCGCGTCGCGCAGGACCCCGCCCACGTCACCCGACCCGGCTCGCCTCGACGACCTGACCCGCCCACGTCCGCGCGGTACAACCCGTCCGGAGTCGGCCCGGGCCGTCCCACGTCGGGCAGGCTCCGCCTGCCCAACCTGCCCAACCTGCCCACATCGGCCGACCTGCCCGACCTGACCGCGTCGGCCGACCTGCCAACACCGGCCCCGGGGCCGGCCCGCGTCAGCCGACCTCGTCCTGCCCGACCTGACCGCGTCGGCCGGCTCCGTCCGCCCGAGTCGGCCGGCCCGTGTCACTGACCTGCCAGCACACCTGTGTAGTAGATCGTTCCGGCGCAGGCGTCGGGAATGTTCGTCCGGCCGCTGACCATGCCGTTCAGCGCCGAGTACGTGACTGCCACGCTGCCGTCCTGCGTGCCGTCCTCGGTCAACAGCTGGGGCTCGGCGTCGTTCCCCTCTGACGTACTGGTGCCGTCCTGGCCGCCGACACCACCGGCGCCTCCGCCGGTCGTGTCGGTGCCGCCCGAGGCGTCACCACCGGAAGAGGAGGGGGCGGGAGAGGGAGCCTCGGTCGGGCATGTGTCGGACGGCACCCATGCGAACCTCACCTGGTACACCGTGGCCGCCCTCGCGACCGCCGTGTCCGTCTCCGTCGCCATCGGGTCGGGCAGGCCGCTCGCCGCGTCACCCGCCGTATGGCGCGCCACACCGATCCGGGACGGGTCCGCGGCGCCCATCGCCCGGAAGCCGACGGTGGAGCCGCCGACGAAGCAATCGGTGTCGGAGACGTTGGTGACGCGGAAGGTTCCGTATGCCTTGCCCTCGGCGTCCGGGGCGCTCAGCTCCGTCGCGACCGTCAGCTGCCCGGGGTCGCAGGGCTTGGCCTTCGCCGCGGGGGTCTGCACCGCGCCGGAAGCACCGTCCGAGCCTCCGGTCGGCGCCTCCGCCGACAGGTCCGGTCCAGTCGTCCGGCCGGGCACGACCGCGTTCCCGGCGCCCTGAGTGGGCCCCTTGACTCCGTTGTCGCCACCGGTGACGCCCGGGTCGTTGCCCGTCCCGCCCTTCGCCTGCTGGTCGTGTCCGGCGTTGACGGGGTCGGCGCTGTCGCTGCTTCCCGAATTCGCCACGTGGATGAAGGCGGGGACGGCGGTGCCGATCAGCAGGGCCGCCGCGGCAACTCCGACCAGGGCCTGCCGCTTGCGGGCCCGTCGCGCAGGAACCGCCCGGCGCAGATGGTCCAGTGCCTCTGCGGAGGGCTGGATGTTCTGGACGGCGCCGTGCAGCAGGCGCCGCAGTGCGTCCTCGTCCTCTCCAGCGTCGCTGACCGGAAGATCCTTCGGCTCGTCGGCCGGCCCGTTGTTCACAGTCTCGTTCCCAGTCCGGTGGTCGGACGGCCCGTCCGGCCCGTAACGCTCAGCATGCCCATACTTGCCAAGAAGCCCGAAAAAGCCAAAGCGTGAAGAGCGTTCGGAACGCCCGAAGCCCCCGAAGCGCCGCATGTGCTCGAAACGCCTGCGTGGTCCGCGAGGTTCGAACGGCTCCAAGTCGTGGTCGCGACCGCTCATTTCGCGTCCTCCATGGCGACACGGAGCGCCGCGATACCCCGCGAGCCGTATGCCTTCACAGAGCCGAGGGACACCCCCAGCGTCTCGGCCACCTGAGCTTCCGTCATGTCGGCGAAGTATCGCAGCACCAGCACCTCGCGCTGGCGGCGCTGCAGCCCCTTCATCGCCTTGATGAGCGCGTCCCGCTCCAGTTGGTCGTAGGCGCCTTCCTCTGCGCTTGCCATGTCCGGCATCGGCTTGGAGAGCAGCTTGAGGCCGAGGATGCGCCTGCGCAGTGCGGAACGGGAGAGGTTGACCACGGTCTGCCGCAGATAGGCGAGGGTCTTCTCCGGATCGCGTACGCGGTTCCGCGCCGAGTGGACCCGGATGAACGCCTCCTGGACCACGTCCTCGCACGACGCCGTGTCGTCGAGGAGCAGGGCGGCAAGGCCCAGCAGTGATCGGTAGTGGGCGCGGTAGGTCTCGGTGAGCAGGTCGACGGTGGTGCCCATGGCCATGGTGTCGTCAGCACCCTGCCGCTGGGACGGCATGCGCGTGGTCCGCGAAGCAGGCATGGGCGCGATCACCGGCATGCCGCCGGCCGGGCATGGCCTGCGACGCGGGCGCACGGAAGCGCCACGCACCGGGACCATCCTTGCGATGTCGAGAACCTCTGCCACGCCTGTTGGACACACTGCCCCCCGCCAGGGTTGTACGCGCATGCCACCGCTTCTGACGGCGAACCGAACATCCGCATGCGCACCGCTCTCCCCCAATGCCCCACTTTTAGGGGCACCGTGCCGAGGTGCCCGCAAGGACGCTCCCGCCCAACTACCGTTTGCAGCAAGGGGGAATCGCATCCTCGAACATGCCGACGCCCCAGCTCAAGTGGTACAGACCATCGGTTTTCTCACAGGGCGTTCACAGATCCTACAAAGAACGGAGCCCGGACCACGTCGTATTAACTGCTGGGACCATGAGACTACGAGACGGCACCGACAGCCCCGCCGCGACCCGTCGCCGAGTCGCCGCCCGAGCCACCGTCCGAGGCGGGTACAAACCGGCACGAACCGGCATGAAAGGGCGGCCTCACACGTATTCGGCGGCCACGCACTCGGCGATCTGGGCGGAATTGAGAGCCGCACCCTTGCGGAGGTTGTCGCCGCACACGAACAACTCGAGACCGCAGACGTCGTCCGGGGAACGCCGCACGCGCCCCACCCAGGTCGGGTCGGTCCCCACCACGTCCGCGGGTGTGGGGAAGTCGCCCGCCTCCGGGTTGTCGTAGAGGACGACACCGGGCGACGTCGCGAGGACCTCGTGCGCCCGCTCGACGGTGATCTCCTTCTCGAAGCGCGCGTGCACCGACAACGAGTGGGTCGTCAGCACCGGCACCCTCACACAGGTCGCGGTCACCTTCAGCGCCGGCAGGCCGAGGATCTTGCGCGTCTCCGCCCGCAGCCCCAGTTCCTCGGACGACCAGCCGCCGTCGGCGACCGTGCCCGCCCACGGCACCACGTTGAGCGCCAGCGGCGCCGGGAACGGCCCCAGGTCGTCGCCCACCGCACGCCGTACGTCTCCGGGCCCGACGCCCAGCTCCGTACCGGCGACCATCGAGAGCTGCGCCCGCAGCGAGGCCACGGCCTCACGGCCCGCGCCGCTGACGGCCTGGTAGGACGAGACGACCAGTTCCTGCAGGCCGAACTCGCCGTGCAGCGCACCGACGGCCGGAAGCAAGGCGAGCGTGGTGTCGTGCGGGCTCGCGACGATGCCGCGCGGGCGCACCCGCACGGCATGGGAATTGACCTCGGGGACGACCAGCGGGACCTCGGCGTCCATCCGGAACGCCGGTGACGCGTCCACGACGACGGCGCCCTTGGCGACCGCCACGGGCGCCCACCGCTCGGACACCTCGGCCGGCGCCAGGAAGATCGCGACGTCGACGCCGTCGAAGACGCCCTCGCCGAGATCCAGGACCTCGCATTCCTCCCCGCGCACAGCCAGCTTGCGGCCGGCCGAGCGCGGGGAGGCGGCGAGTCGGATCTCGCCCCAGACGTCCGCGTGCTGGGACAGGATCTGGAGCATCACCGCACCGACGGCTCCGGTCGCTCCCACGACCGCGAGCGTCGGCTTGGGCGTCATCGCCGCACGCCTCCGTGCCGACGCTTCATCGGCCGGTGCCTCCGTAGACGACGGCCTCGTCCGAGTCGGAGTCGAGCCCGAAGGCAGTGTGCACGGCGCGCACCGCCTCGTTGACGTCGTCGGCACGGGTGACCACCGAGATGCGGATCTCGGACGTCGAGATCAGCTCGATGTTCACGCCCGCGTCGGACAGCGCTTCGAAGAACGAGGCGGTGACGCCCGGGTTGGTCTTCATACCGGCGCCGACCAGGGAGATCTTGCCGATCTGGTCGTCGTAGCGCAGCGAGTCGAAGCCGATGGCGGACTTCTGCTTCTCCAGGGCGGCCATCGCCTTGGCGCCGTCCGTCTTGGGCAGCGTGAAGGAGATGTCGGTCAGGGCGGTGGTGGCCGCCGAGACGTTCTGCACGACCATGTCGATGTTGATCTCGGCATCGGCGATCGCGCGGAAGATGGCTGCCGCCTCACCGGGCTTGTCGGGGACGCCGACAACCGTGACCTTGGCCTCGGAGACGTCGTGGGCGACTCCGGAGATGATGGCGTGCTCCACCTTCTGATCCCCTCGCGGTTCGTTGCTGACCCAGGTGCCGCGCAGTCCGGAGAAGGACGAGCGGACGTGGATCGGAATGTTGTATCGACGTGCGTACTCCACACAGCGGTGGAGCAGCACCTTGGAGCCGGAGGCGGCGAGCTCCAGCATGTCCTCGGAGGAGATCCAGTCGATCTTCCGGGCCTTCTTGACGACCCGCGGGTCGGCGGTGAAGACACCGTCGACGTCGGTGTAGATCTCACAGACCTCGGCGTCCAGCGCGGCGGCCAGCGCCACCGCCGTGGTGTCGGACCCGCCACGCCCGAGCGTGGTGATGTCCTTCTTGTCCTGGGAGACACCCTGGAATCCGGCGACGATGGCGATGTTGCCCTCGTCGAGCGCCGTGCGGATCCGGCCCGGCGTCACATCGATGATGCGCGCTTTGTTGTGGACCGAGTCGGTGATGACGCCTGCCTGGCTGCCGGTGAACGACTGTGCCTCGTGGCCCAGGTTTTTGATCGCCATGGCCAGCAGGGCCATGGCGATCCGCTCTCCCGCGGTCAGCAGCATGTCGAACTCACGCCCGGCAGGGATCGGGGATACCTGCTCGGCGAGATCGATCAGCTCGTCCGTCGTGTCACCCATCGCCGACACCACGACGACCACCTGGTGGCCGTCCTTCTTGGCATCGACGATTCGCTTGGCGACCCGCTTGATGCCTTCGGCATCGGCTACGGAGGAGCCTCCGTACTTCTGCACGACAAGGCCCACGTGCGCTCCTCGCTCGGTCTTCTGCAGTCACTACTGCGGTCGGCTCATTTTATCGAGCGGCCACGGATCGCCCCTGTCATGTCACATGGTGAGATGTCCCGCTCACTGGATGATCACCCGGAAGTCCCGGAGGGCGCCCGCGGCCGTTCGGGTTGGCTACTGCCCAGGGGTCGCCGGGGTACGCGAGGATGTGGGCCGGCTCACACGTAACGGCCCCGACCGTCACAACGGCCCTGACCGACGCCACGGTCCTGACCAGACGTCCCGACCAGACGTCCTGACCGGGCGTCCTGCCGGCCGTCTTGACCGACGCAACGGTGCACTGGCCGACGCGTCGCTCACCGATGTCCGTGTGGAAACGGTGGACTGGCCCGTCGAGATCCGTTCCGCCGAGCACCTGTGGGATGTGGCGACCTCCAGCAACCCGATCGCCGCCGGGCTCGTCGCGGACGTGTCGGAGGAGCACCGGAGGGCGGCCCGTCAGGTGCTGGACGGCAGGATCCGCGAACGCGCCGGGGAGAGCCGCGTCGCGGTACTCCACAGCCGGATGAACATCGGCGTCGGCACGAAGTGACGTCGCGCAACACGTACTCGGCGATGGAGGGGACCGGCCGGGCTTCGGCTCCGGGCCATCGGCTCAGCCCACCGTCAGCCGCGGCGTGCCGTGACCATCAGAGACGTGGCCGCGGGCACACCGCGCTCGTACGCCGCGCTCTCGGGCGCGGTCGTGTCGATGAGGCGGATCATCAGGGCCGTGGAGCCCGTCGGCCCGCTCCTCTCGGCGCGGATGCGGTAGCGCTCGGTCCGTGTGGCGTCCTTGCCGAGCGGGGCGCCGCCGCTGAACAGGTAGTGCGGCTGGACGTCGTTCGCGACGCGGAGTTCGACCGTCTTCCAAGCGCCGGTGGCGGGGTCGCGGCGTTCCAGGGAGAAGCCGTTCTGCGGCGGGGCGGTGCCGCCGTCGGCACCGAACATCATCTCCATCTGGAAGACGACCCTCAGGGCGCCGTAGGCGCGGGTGCTGCCGTTGCCCACCGAGACCGTGAACTCGCGGGCCGCCCCGCCGCGCGACAGATTCAGGGGACCGCCGCCGGCCGACGCGTGCATCGACAGGACGGTCGGCTTCGGGGGCCGCGTGGTGGTGGGCGGTGCGGCGGGGGTCCGGAGCGGGGCGGGCTTCGACGCTGACGGTGAGGCGGAAGCAGGCGGGGTCGAGGACGGAGACGAGGACGGGGACTTCGATGCGGTCGTCACCGACGGAGACGGCGATACGGACGCGGCGGAGGCGGTGGCGACCGTCGCGTCCCCGGCCCCGTCCTTGCCGTCGTCGCTCTTCGGGCCGCACCCGCCGGTCAGGAGCGCGGCCGCGACAAGGGCAGCCGTGCCCGCTGTGCGGGTACGTGCGCCCGTCCACCCCTGTGTCGTCATTGTGTCCGCTCCCCCGCTGCCGGTCGTTCAGCGGCTGAACCTGGCAGCGCGGAGGAGCGGTCAGGACACGCGGCTATACCGGTTGTACTACGGCTTGTACTACGCCCGCGGAAACAGTCAGCGGGCCCGTCGCAGCCCCAGCGGAGCGGCGATCTCCTGCACCATGACCCTGCCGGCCTCCTCGGCCAGCGCCTCCTCTGTGAGGTCCTCGTCGGTGTCGAGGCCGTCCAGCTCCGCGAGGGGCTGGTCGAGGCGGACATGGGCGACCAGGGACTGAAGGGCGCGCAGGGTCGCGGAAGCCGTCGGACCCCAGTTGGAGAAGTACGAGAACTGCCACCACCACAGCGCCTCGCTGGTGCGGCCCGCCCGGTAGTGGGCGAGGCCGTGGCGCAGATCCATGATGATGTCGGCGAGGCTGTCGGAGATCCGCGAAGGAACCGGCGCCTTGCGCGGCTCGTACGGGTCGAAGACCTCGGAGAAGACGTCGATCGGCTCCAGCATGGTCGCGAACCGCATGCGCAGCCCGTCGACGTCCAGGTCCGGGCCGGTGTCCGGTTCGTACCGCTCGTCCGGGACGATGTCCTCGTGCGCGCCGAGGCGGCCCCCGGTCAGCAGCAGCTGGGAGACCTCGAGCAGCAGGAACGGGATCGCACTGTCGGGCTCGTCGCCCTTGGCGACCTCGGTGGTCGCGACGATGAAGGACTCGATCGAGTCGGCGATCTGGACCGCGAAGCTGTCGGGGTCCTGTCCTACGGCGTGCAGCATGGCATCAGACATCGAGCAGTCGTCTCCCCTCGAAGGCACGGCCGAGCGTGACCTCGTCGGCGTATTCCAAGTCTCCCCCTACAGGGAGCCCGCTGGCCAGCCGCGTGACCTTCAAACCCATCGGTTTGATCATCCTCGCGAGGTACGTGGCCGTCGCTTCGCCCTCCAGGTTGGGGTCCGTGGCCAGGATCAGCTCGGTGACCGTGCCGTCCGCGAGGCGGGCCAGCAGCTCGCGGATGCGCAGGTCGTCGGGGCCGACGCCCTCGATGGGGCTGATGGCGCCGCCGAGGACGTGGTACCGGCCGCGGAACTCCCGCGTCCGCTCGATCGCGACGACGTCCTTCGGCTCTTCGACGACGCAGACGACCGTCGGATCGCGGCGGGCGTCGCGGCAGATGTTGCACTGCTCCTGCTGGGCGACGTTGCCGCACACCGCGCAGAAACGCACCTTGTCCTTGACCTCGAGCAGGGCGTGCGCGAGGCGGCGGACATCGGTCGGCTCGGCCTGGAGAATGTGGAAGGCGATCCGCTGCGCGCTCTTGGGACCGACGCCGGGCAGCCTGCCCAGTTCGTCGATGAGGTCCTGAACCACGCCTTCGTACAACGGAACGCCTCTCCCGGAGTGCTTGCTGCTTACGGTAGTTGCTGCCGGTGCCCCTCAGAAGCCCGGCAGCGGGAACGGACCGCGGGAACGGACCGAACGATCACAAGGGATCAGAAGGGCATGCCCGGCATGCCGCCGAGGCCCTGCGCCAACGGCCCGAGCTTGTCCTGCTGGAGCTGCTGGGCGTTCTCGTTCGCGGCCTGCACCGCGGCGACGACGAGGTCCGCCAGGGTCTCGGTGTCCTCGGGGTCCACGGCCTTCGGGTCGATGACCAGGCCCCGCAGTTCGCCGGAGCCCGTGACGGTGGCCTTCACGAGACCGCCGCCGGCCTGACCCTCGACCTCGGTCTGCGCAAGCTCCTCCTGGGCCTGCGCCAGCTCCTGCTGCATCTTCTGGGCCTGCTGGAGCAGCTGCTGCATGTTGGGCTGGCCACCACCGGGGATCACGGTCACTCCTGGCTACGTCGACGACTGAAAGCGCTGTACCTTTCGGCACTCCCCGAGCCTACGTGCTCACCCGGCCGGCCGCCCCACCCTGCATCCCACCGCATCGGGCAACTCTTTCGAGTGAGCGGTACGGGGCCGCTCGACGCTCCCATACCTGACCAGAACCCCCGTGCGGACGGAAATACCGGGATCCGCGACCCACAGCCCACCATTCGGCGGTATGAAGGGCCTGCGTCGCATCAGAACGTACGCACGCCACGTACGTCACGCGGTGTAACGTCAGCACCTTTTCAGCACCTTTTCGGACCTGATAGTCAGTCCTGGTCGTCAGTCCTGAGCGTCAGTCCTTGGCGTCAGTCCTGGTCGTCAGTCCTGGTCGTCAGCAGAGCGCAGAGGAGTGCACCGGTGAGCCAGCCGGAGATGCAGCCCGGGGGGCCGGCCCGCGAGGAGGGCGGCGAGGCGCCGCCGAGTAACCTCACGGGACGGACGTTCCCTCTCGGGGACTGGGGCGAGCCCGCGGCCCGACTGGACGAGCTCTACCACTGGGTCGAGGCGGACGCACTCCGCACGGCGGACTGGTATCTGGCCGACCGGGTCGTCAAGCGCCGGGCCGCGCGCCTGCTGCGCCTCGGCACGGCTGCCGGCGCGCTCACCGGCGCGGCCCTCCCTCTCCTGGACCTGACCCGGGCGATCCCCGGAGCCGCCCCCTGGGGCTATCTGTCCCTGCTGGCGGCCGCCGCCTCCCTCGCCTGCGACCGGTACTTCGGCCTGACGGCGGGCTGGATGCGGGACGTGGCCACCGCGCAGGCGGTACAGCGCCGCCTGCAGGAACTCCAGTACGACTGGGCCTCGGAGAGCGTCCGCGAGATCCTCGGCCCGGCCGAAGGCACGGCGAGCGAGGCGGCCGAACGCTGCCTGGGCGTGCTGCGCCGCTTCTCCGAGGACATCGCCGACCTGGTCCGCTCAGAGACCTCCGACTGGATGACCGACTTCCGCCCCGGCCCGGCCCCGCTGCGCCTCCCGCCCTCGCCCCTGCGTCCCACCCCGGACCCCCACCCCGCCCCGGGCGTCATCCAGGGCCGCTTCCCCCTCCCCCCGACCACCCGCCCCAACATGCCCCGCCAGCGGCCCCCGGAGCCGCCGCGCTGACCTGGGCACCGTCGGGTCCGTAGCTCCCGCGCCCTCCCACCCGGGGTGCGAACCCGACGATCGGCGATCGCGCCGGGGCGGACTCGAGAGCGTCCGCCCAGGCCGCCCCACGCACACGGCCAGAAAGCACAAGGCCCCCTGCCATGCACGAGTTGTTGGGGGCCATGCACACGAGTACCACCACTGTCGGCCTCGCAGCCGCCGAACTTCTCATGTTCATGCTCACCACCTGCAGTGCCGGCGAGGACAGCAAGCCTGCGGCCGGGCCCTCGGCCACGTCCGGCTGCGGAGCCGGTGAAACCCAAGGCGCCTTCCGCCCCTGGAAATTCCTTGAAGCCGCACCGCTCAGCGCACGGCCGACGAGCTCAGGCGGCTGCATCCGCTGCCCCATCCGAGCGACAACACTGCAGCGCCGCCCGCAACGTCAAAGCCACCGCAGCCCGGCCCCGGCGCCGGCTCGGTCGAGGGCGGTGCGAAAGCGGGACGGCTTGGACTCGACACCCACCCGGCTACCAGGGGCTTCTCTACATCTGCGCACCGCCCGCACACTCAGCGGGCGTGCCCAGAAGACAGGTTTGCTCCTCCCGGACCGCGACCCATCGTTGGTCCAGCTCTGCTTCTCGCGCCAGCAACTCCTCGTCGCTGAGGTCGGCGAACTCGGTGGCGGCTGCGCGCGCCTCGCGGGCGATCTCATCACGCAGCAGGTAGTCCGTGATGGCTCCGTGGTGCTTGCCCGGCTCTGGTTCCTGGCGGACGAAAACACCGCGTCCCTTGACCGCGTACACCAGCCCCGCTTGCTTGAGGCTTCGATAGGCGTTCTGCGCGGTGGAGCTGGCGACTTTGAATCGCTCTTGGATCTCCCGGGCGGGCGGCAGTTGGGAACCTGGGGGGTAGGTGCCTTCCACGATTTCCCGGCGGAGGATGTCGGCGACCTGGGCGTACGGCGGTCGGGCGTCGTCGTTGCGGATGGCGTCGAGTGGCCAGTCCGGCCCCTCGGCGTCGGCTTCCTCGTGATCGCTCTTGGCCCCTTCGTCGCTTCCGCCGATGGAGGTGCTGACGTAGCTGCCCCGGCCGAGCTGGTAGTGGACCAAGCCTTCCTGCTTGAGCACGCGCAGGGCGTTCTGAACAGTGGAGCTGGAGACCCCGGACCGGTCGCGCAGACGTCCGCGTCACGGTCGAATCGGACGCGATCGGAGAACGCGAACTCACCTGGGGCAAACAGCTCGACGTATCCGCGATCAGCGCCTTCGGCACCGACGCCGAATTCACCGACCAGGCCGTGGCCGCCTACATCGCGAAGTACGCAACCAAGTCCGCCGACGCCTCCGGCACCCTCGACCGCGCCCTGTACTGTCGCCCCTGCCAGGGACGCGGCGCCGCCCTCCTGCCCCACGGAGCCCCGCTCCCGTGCACCACCTGCGACGGCACCGGCCCGGCCCGGACACTGACCCAGCTCGCCGTCGCCCGCCACGTCCGGCAGATGATCCGCACATGCTGGGAGCTGGGCCACCTGCCGGAGTTCGCCCACCTCAAGCTCCGGAAGTGGGCGCACATGCTCGGCTTCCGGGGCCACTTCTCCACCAAGTCCCGCAGCTACTCCACCACCCTGGGCGCGCTGCGCGACGTCCGCCGCGCCTGGCGCACCGAACAGGCCCGCGCCCACGCCGGACTGCCCGAGTCCAACCCGCCGACCACGCTCGTCATCAGCCGCTGGGACTACCTCGGCTCGGGCTACAGCCCCGGCGGCGCACTCCTCGCAGCCCAGGTCTGGCATCGCAAGGAACTGGCACGGCAGTTCGCGGCCGAAGGGGGCTGTTGATGGCCTCGCCCCCGCTCGCTGTCCTCCATGCGGAAGCGGCCCCGGTGATGGATCTGCTCACGGTGCCTCAGGTGATGGCCCGCCTCCAGCTCAGTCGCTCCGCCGTCCACGACCTGCTCCGCTCCGGCCAACTCGCCTCAATCACCCTCGGCCGCGCCCGCCGCATCCCCACCCACGCCCTCACCGACTTCATCCGCACCCGCCTGGAACAGGAAGCCGCCTGATGACCACACCCCGCCCTGTTTCGTCCTGCCGCTCCCGCTCCCGCACCCGCGCCAACGGCGACGGGACCGTCTACCAGCGCAAGGACGGACGCTGGGAAGCCGCCGGATACGTGCTGGCCCCCGGCAACACCCGCAAGCGCGTCCGGGTCTACGGCACTACCCGTAGAGACGCGATGACCAAGCTCACCGAGAAGATCGCCGCCAGCAACCGCGGCCTCCCTGTCGCGACGGCCGACAGCACCGTGAACGCCTACCTCGCGTACTGGCTGGACGGCGTCGCCGTTCACCACCTGCGGGAGAACACCCACACCCGCTACGCCGCCGCCATCCGCCTCCACCTCAACACCGGGCTCGGTGCGAAGAAGCTCGCCCGGCTCACCACCCGCGACGTCCGCACCTTTCTCGACGGACTCCGCACCACCTGCCAGTGCTGCGCCCAGGGACGGGACACGGACCGGCGGTCCTGCTGCGCCATCGGCCAGTGCTGCGGAAAGCGGCTCTCGCCGCTGACCGTGACGTACGTCCACGCCGTGCTCAAGTCCGCTCTGGAACACGCAGTCCGCGAGGACGAGCTGCCGCGCAACGTCGCCCGGAACGTCAAGACAACCACGCCACGCCCCAGGCGTTTCCAGCCCCTCACCACCGCCGAAGCCCGGCGACTCCTTCATGCGGCCAACGGCGACCGGCTTCGCGCCCTGTACGAACTCGCCCTGCGCACCGGACTCCGCAAGGGCGAACTCCTCGGCCTCCACTGGGAAGACCTCGCCCTCGACGACGGCACCGCCACCATTCACCGCTCCCTCCAGCGGACTCGCAGCCAGGGCCTGACCGTCCTGAACACCAAGACCCTCGCCTCGGAACGCCGCATCGCCCTCCCCACCGAATGCATCAACTCCCTCAAGATCCACCAGGAACAGCAGCAGGAAGAACGCCAGGCGGCCGGAACGAGCTGGACGGACAACGGCCTCGTCTTCACCACCACGAAGGGCAAGCCACTCGACCCCACCAACCTCACCCGCTGCTTCCGCCGCCTCCTCCACGACGCGGAACTCCGGACGATCCGCTTCCACGACCTCCGCCACTCGACCGCCACCCTGCTCCTGGAACAAGGCGTCGACCTCGTCGTCATCAAGGAACTCCTCGGCCACGCCCACATCGGCGTCACCGCCGGCGTCTACGCCCACGTCCGACTCCGCCTCCAGCGCCAGGCCATCGACACCCTCGGTAGCATCCTCAGCCAGACCGACGCCCCGGACGACCCACCCACCGCAACCGTCGTCCGCTGACGTTGCCGTCACCGTTGCCGTCAAACGACCAAAGGGGCCCCGCCGGAGATCACTCCGGCGGGGCCCCTTTGCTTTCTTCTATTTCCCCCGTAATTCAATCGCCAGGAAATTGCGCAATCAAGCCAAGGGGATGCGGAACGCATCAATCCCAGCGCCCGATTCCATCTACCCAGACGAAGAAGTGCCGCTCGCTGGAATCTTATAGGCGGCCGCAATGCTCTCATCGAAGATTACGACTAGCGCATCAGGCATATAGGTGAATCCCGCCCCGTCGGATTCACCTAGCGCAATCACCAGGCTCGACTTATCGGAGAACCCGAAGCGGTACGCCCAAGGCATTTCTGGGCATCCCTCGTTAGGGACATGCCAGGCGGCTCCGAGGCTGGCGATCGACACACCGAGGAACCGGCCCCAATCGATGTGATTACTCACATCAATAGGGTCTCCAAGCGATTTTGCGCCTGACTCCCCGGGGCCCCTGAACTCGATCGCCATGCCTTCATTGAAACCATCCATCGCCCAGGCCAGAACCAGCACGGACCCGCTCTCCATGACCAGCTCAACGGCCATGTCGACTTCGTGAGCGCAATCTTCTCTATGCCCTTCGGGCCAGCCGTTCCCACGCAGCGCCACATAGCGGACCGTTCGCACGACCTCGCCTGCGATAGCTTCCTGGAGTTCAGCAAGACTGGCACCATTGTGGGCCCGAGCATCCCACGGCTGGATTGCCAACATTTCTAATACCGCCCAAAGTATTGGAACTGACCATTTGCGTCGAACGTCGCCCCGATTCCGCGCCCACCGGCCGGATCCGGCATGATGTACCGCGACCCGCCAGCGAAGTTGCCAGAGTTCACAGGCGACGTAGCGGTTTTCGGGTTGGTCAGAATGTCATCCAGCAGATCCTGACCGGCCGATTTCAACTGCTTCCCTGGAACCACAGGCAGATCCCCGCGGTTCATGTGCTTCTGATACTCGCGTCCTGCATGAGTCGTCTTCCCCTTGGCCGCGCGCATACCGCTCTGCGAAAGAGCGTCCAGATCAGGGCAGCCGCCGGAATTGTGAACGAGAACCGGCGTCTCCCCCGCCAGCACATAGTACGTATGAACGTCAGCGACGGTCAGGTTGTAGACGGCCAGCCGCTCAGACCAGTGCTTTACAGCGCTGACCTTTAGCCAAGAGCCTCCACTGCCGTGAAGCCACTGTCCAGCCCGGAGCTTTCCCGCATCGACCCACTCAGCGAGCTCTGGAACCCAGAACGGGTGTCCTGCGGTGGCTGTAATCGACGCAGGCCCCCCCTCGGTCTCCACAGTCAAGCGGACAAGTGACTTCGATCCTTCACCGTAGATCTCTGCGGTGACCTCCTGAGCCGACCTTTCGCCCGTCTGCGGGTCCATCGCGAGTACGATGTCGCCGACTTCCATTTCCTCAATGGGCTTCACCGTGCCGTCCGCCAAGAGAACGCTCGTTCCCGTCGCGAAGCTATTGCAATCGCCGGTCCGACGTAGGCTTCGGGCTCCCATTGCAGACCCGAAAGCCACTCCCATCATTTCACCCAAGGTCGGTTCATATATGGGAGAATCGATATTCTTCCCTGTTAGCAGCGCATCGAGCGGACCATAACAGGAGACATAGCGGCAGTAATTCTTGAGAAAGAACTCTATCTCTTGGTCAGAAGCGCCATAGAGCCACATCTTGTAGGCGACCTGATTTGGCAGGCTACCTCCAGACGGGTCGAATCGCCCCTGAGCCTGAGCAAATTCCTGAGGTGTTGTATTCGAAGAGTTGATGTAGTACGGCTCATCCGTAAAGAAGCCTGAGACGGCACGATCGTATGCCTGCTGAGTCCACTCTCCTATACCGTCAGCCGTTCCTTCATGAACTGTGCGTCCACGCTTCCTGTTGTACGAGATGGTGATAACTACGGTGGTGCCATCTGGATTCGTCGCAGTTTCTCGGCTGGAGTGATTGGACCAGGAGCCGTCACCATCCTGGGTCCAGGTTTCCGTCGCACCGTTGCAGGAGGAACTACTTCCTCCACACGAGCCGTCCGGCCTCAACCCCGTCGGGTCCGACAGCATCACCGGGTTGCCGTTGGCGTAGGTGTAGCCGTTCATCTGGAGGGGGTCGGTGACGTCGATGAGCGGGTCGACCGAGAGGAAGCGGCCCGTGGTGGCGTCGTATTCGCGGGCGCCGATGTGGGTGAGGCCCGTCGTCGGGTCGTCGATGCCTGTGCCGACGAAGGTGTGGCGGCCGGGCCAGGCCGCGGGCTCGGTGCCGCGCGGGTTGCCGTACGGGTCGTAGCGGCGGCGGGTGATCGTCTGGCCGGCGGCCATCTCGACCGACGCCGTCGCCGTGTTGTGGTGGTCACTCAGCAGGACCGTCAGCTTGTGGCCCGTCGCCTTGCCGCCCGTGGAGCGGACGGTCGTCGGGGCTCCGGGGTGGGAGTAGTAGCGCTGGGCGTCGACGGCCGCGCCGGCCAGGTTGACCGTGATCTCGGCTTCACCGAGGAACAGGGTCCGCGTGGTGCCGTTGTCCTCGATCAGACGGGCGCCGGACGCGTCGTAGAGGTACGAGACGTTCGCCGTGCCGTTGTTGTCGGTGTCGACCGAGGTCAGCTTGTTCCGGCGGTCCCACGCGAGCTTCTGGGTGTCGCCGTTCAGAACGCGCGTGACGGTGTTGCCGGAGGTGTCGTACGTGTACGTCGACTGGGACGTGACCTCCGAGCCGGTTGCCCGCTCGGTCATCACTGTCTTGGTCAGCGTGTGGGGTTGTGTGACGGCCGCCGGCTGGGCGCCCGGGATCGGGGTGCCGTAAGTGTAGTTGTGCTCGTCGTCCAGGTCGGCGGAGGCCAGGTCACGAACCGTCAGCTGGGTGCGGTTTCCGATGGCGTCGAACCGGTACGAGTGCCAGTAGCCGGATCCGTCGGGTCCGGCAGCGACCTGGCTGCGGTCGGGGGTGCTCTGGCAGGCGTCGACGTCGGTCCATGCCTCGACGAGCCGGCCCATCGGGTCGTACGCGAAGCACTGGCGGTCGGCACCGGTGCCCGAGCCGGTGTCAGAGAGGGAGGTGATGTTCCCGACCGTGTCGTAGCCGTAGGCCAGCGAGGAGACCAGGTTCTGCGTCTGCGTCTCCCGGTGCGCGCTCGCGGTCTTCACCCGGCCGGTGTTCTGGTCGAACTCGTTGGTCGTCCAGACCCGGTGCGGGGCCTGGCCGGAGGCGGTGCGGAGCACCTCGCCGAACTGGCTGTAGACCGTGTCACCGGTGTACCAGGACAGGCCCGATGTCGTGATCGGTGAGCCCTCACCGTTGTAGCGGGTGATCACCTTTTCGGATGCCAGGCCGCCGGGGGTGGCCGGCAGCTGGACGGACTGGACCTTGCCCGTCTCGGTGTAGGAGGTGGAGTAGGCGTAAGTGCCGGCCAGGCCCTTGGTGCGGGCTGTCTCCGGGATGGTGACCTTGGTGCCGGTGGGGCGGTATTCCTGGTCGTAGCCGGTGACCTCGCTGGTGAACGCCGCGCCGTCGTTGTACCGGATGGTGGCGACGCCCAGGCCCTTGGCACCCGGCAGGGAGTCGAACGTCCACTTGGCGACGAGCGGGCCCGTGGCGGAGTCGTCGCGCAGCTCCGTCGCCCGGCCCAGCACGTCATAGGCCGTGTACTGCTTGCGGCCCTGGCCGTCCTGGGACCAGACCTGCTGGTCGAGCGAGTTGTAGCCGAAGTGGGCCGCGCCCATGTCCGGGTCGGTGGAGTCGGTCAGACGGCCGCGGAAGTCATACGTGTAGGTCCACGCGTTGCCGTGCGCGTCGGTGACCCGCGACAGCTTGCCGCGTGCGTTGTAGGCGTAGGACGTGTCGATCGGAACGGTCAGGTCCTGGGCGGTGTAGTGCTGCACCAGGGACGTGCGGCCCAGCGTGTCCGTCCAGGTCTTCACCGCGCGGCTGCCGGGCTTCGGTGTCAGGCCGTCGGCCGACATGCCGGTACGCGCCAGCGTCCAGTCGCCCTCGTAGCGGGTGGTTGCCGAGTGCTGGGGCACGTCCTCGTGGAGCGTCGTCGTGCGGATCGGCCGGCCGAGTCCGTCGTACGCGGTCTTCGTCGAGTTCGGCACCTCGAAGACGGTCTCCGGTATGAACGGCTCCGGTGTCGGCTCGTCCTTCACGTAGTAGCCGTTGTTGGTCTGCCGTACCGTGCCGTTCGCGTTGTGCAGGGTGTCCGTGACGATCGAGCCGCCGCCGAGCGCCTCCGTCTGTGTCTGCCGCGGGCGCAGCAGGCCGTCGTAGAGGGTGATCGAGTCCTCGTAGGTGCCGTTGTCGCGCAGGACACGTGTCCTGACGGCCGGGTGGTCGTCGGCAGCGATCTGGTACTCGAAGAGCGCCGACGCCTTGTCCGTGCCCTGTGTGCGCGACGGGGACCACGCGGCTGTGATCCGGCCCAGTTCGTCGTACGTACTGGTCGTCTTGCGGCCGTTGGCGTCGACGGACGACAGGACCGTCCCGCGTGCCGGGTCGAGGACAGACGTGGTGGTGTGCCCGGCGGCGTTGGTGGCCGTCACCTGGAACGCGGGGCCGCTGGCGGGGCTGTACGCCGTGGTGCTGGAGTTGCCCGCGGCGTCCGTGACCTTGGTGGGACGGCCCAGGGCGTCGTAGGTCGTCCGGGTCGAGGTGACCCAGCCCGAACCGTCGCCCTGGATGGTGTCGACCTGGTAGGGCAGACCCTTCGTCGGCTGCTGCCCGAAGGCCGCCAGGGCGTCGAACGAGGTACGGGTGTCGTCCAGGACCTGGTCGCCGGTGGCCGTCGCCGCCTGTGCGCAGGTTCCGACGGTGGTGCGCACACGCTGCGGCAGGCCGATGAGGTGCGCGTCGGTGTTGTGGACGTACGAGGTGGTGGTGCACGTCTCGTCGCCGGTCCGCCAGGTGTCGGCACCGTCGGGGGTGAGGGTGTGCCGGTAGACGTTCAGCGGAAGACCGTATGCGGAGTCGTACGTGGTGCGCGTGCGCACCGTGCGGGTGCGGCCGCCGCTGATCGTCTCCACCGCATCGGTGCGGACGGTGGCGGTGCGGTACGCCTCCAGCGGCGTCAGACCGTACTGGGTGCGGTCCCGTGAGGCCGTCTTGGTGGCGGTCGGCCAGTGCACCTCGCGGGAGACGACGCTACCGCCGGCCTTGGTGTACGTGAGGGTCTCGGCGACCCGGCCCTGATAGGGGCGCAGGTCCTCGGCCAGTGTCTCCTGGCCCGTCGAGTCCTTGACCGTGACCGCGGGGCGGCCGGCGTCCTTCGACATGCCGCGGAAGAACCGCGTACGGGTCTGGGACTGCTCCGTCGCCTCCGCTCCACCCGCGTTGGCGGTGACGCCGCGCTTCACGGTCACGTCGGCGTAGCCGCGCCATTCGCTGAAGGTACGCAGGGCGGGCTTGACGAACTCGTCGGTGCTCTTCGCCCAGGCGGCGTCGTCCTGACCGTTTCCGTATGTGTAGGTCGTGACCACGTCCGGCTGACGTGAGACGCGGTCCTTCTCGACTACCCGGTCCACGACGTACTTGTTGAACCACTCCGTGTTCAGCTTCTCCACGCCCGGGTCGGCCGACCAGTGGACGGGGAAGCAGCGGCTCTTGTTCGCTTCAGGGGCGGGGTGGGACGTGCCGACAGGGCACGGAGCGGAGTAGTCGACGTATATCTCTCCGCCCGTCTCGGTGCGGATGGTCTCGATACGCGGCCGGTCGAAGTCGGGTGTGGTGTCACCGGCGCCTTTGGAGACCCGGTTGGGCATGTCGACCTGGTTCTGGATGAAGGTCACCGGCGGCAGGCTGTCACCGATCTGGGCGCCTTCCGCGTTCGCCTTCGTGCCGTAGCCGGTGCGACTGATCGAGTCCAGCCACAGGGGCGGGTGGATGTCAGTGCGCTGGTAGGGGAAGGAATGCGTCAGGTCCCAACGGTCGACCTTGGACAGGGCGGTGGAACCGGGGGTTCGCTGGCCATAGGTGGTGACGGCCTTCAGCAGTTTGCGCGTCCAGAAGGTCGGTGAGGAGACGTAGCAGTTCTCCGCGGTCGCCTTGCAGTGCAGCGTGGAGGGGGTGTCCCACCAGGGCTGCTTGTCCTCGTAGTTCTTCGACTCGAACTCCGTGTCCGAGCAGGTGACGACTCCTTCCTTCTTGCACCGCTCGTCGACCGAGAAGACGACCTTGCCGGCCGGGGCTCCGGCCAGGTTGCCGGCGCGCAGTCCGTAGAGGATCTGCGTCGGATGGCCGCCGCGGACGTAGGAGACGTGATCCTTGAACTTCTCGTTCTTCGCGTAGTGGTTGGTCTCCTTCTTCCAGTCGATGACCATGGCGTTGCCGTGTACGTCCTCGACGTAGTCGAGGTTCCAGCGCCATGCCTGGTCGCACGACGAGGATGCGTACGAGCTCGCGTGGCACGGCTCGCCCGCGTGGTTGCCGAAGACGGGTGCGGTGAAGACGGAGTTGGTCGCGGAGCGCCCGGTCAGCGTGTTCTTGCCGAACCAGTAACGCGTGCCGTCGCGGCTGGTGACCACCCAGTACTCGCCGTCGTACTCGCCGGTCTGACCGGCCTTGGCCGAGCCGGTGCTGCTCAGGTACGTGACCTTGGAGCCGTCGTCGTTGGCCGGCACCCAGTTGCCGGAGTCGTCGTGCACCAGCTTGGTGGTGGAGCCGCTCAAGGAGAGCGAGACGCTGTCGTCGGCCCAGCAGAGGTCGGACTTCTTCTTGTGGGCGGTGGTGTCGTTGTTCGGTGCGGCACCCGCGACCTTGTCGCGGTCGTCCGAGCAACTGCGGTACCGGCGTTCGATGAAGCCGGGGTGGTAGTCCCAGCCGTCGCCGACCCAGGATGCCTGGCCATTGGCCACGGATGTCCGGCTGTCCACGGCCTGGGACGAATAGTTGAGAGCGATCTTCGGTGCGGGCCCGGCCGGCGGGGCCGGAACGGCGAGCGGGTAGGACCAGGAGAAGCCGCCGCTGTTGCCGCCGGCCGTCCAGCTGCCGCTCGGCGAGAGTGGTGTGGCCTTGTACGTACCGCCGGCGCCCGCGCCGGAGTCGGTGGCGGCGAGGACCACGGGGCCCCCACCCGCCTGCGTGGACAGGCCGGACACCGGGCTCGCCGCGGGGTCGACGGTGGCCCGAACGGTGTCAGCGGCCGGGTCGTTCCGGCTCGGCACGTCGACGGAGGTGGTGCATTCCGGCAGCTCCGGAGTGGTCAGGAAGCACTCGGGAAGCTGGGTGAGCTTGAGCCGGGAGGACCACTCGGTGCCGTACAGGTCACCGAACTGCGCGTAGTCCAGTTCGACGTCCACAGGAGTGGAGCCGGTGCTCGGCGGTGTCACTTTGATGATCGCGCCATCGACGTCCACCGCCTGCGTGGCCGTCCTGGACTCGACGGCGACGTCCCACGTGCCTGCCGGCGCGGGCGGGTTCGGTTCGTCAGCCGTAGGCGATGCCTTGCCGATGCTGACCGGCAGGTCTTCCACCGGTATGAGCTCGTCACCGGCGCCGTCGAGGGTGACGCTGCCGGTGTCGGCGGCCGGCGGTGTCACGTCGGTCGGGACGTACTCGCGCGGGGGCTCGGCCGACTCACCGAGCCAGCTGCCCAGTTCCGCCATCGCGTCTTCGTCCGGCGGAGCGGGCTGCTCCTGCTGAAGGCCGGGGAGCGCGATGCCGTTGCGCGAGTCGGCGGGTGGGACGGCCCACGCCTGTGCGGGGAGGAGTGTCGCGAGGAGCAAGGCCGACACGGCCACACCCGTGCTCCGGAAGGGGGGCAACGGGCGACGACGCGTTCGCCTGCCTGCGCGCGACACGAGACGGGCCGGCAAGGACGAGCGCCGGCTTCCGGGCAGGCGGAAGAGTCGTCCTGGAACGGACGGCGACATGGAACCCCCACATCCGCTGTCGACGGCCGGAACGCGGAGTGCGGCCAACGCAGGGAAATCGACAAATAGTCCGGAGATTGTGCACGTCCGCCGCACAGTAAATCCACAACTGCCGGATCTGTGTGACGTCAATCACCGCGGCCAATCAATGCGGACCGGGACCAAGGGAACTGACGAGCCATCACCCGCCATCAGGGGAGAATCCGGGCCTGAAGCGAGGAATGTTGCTTTCCTGCAAGCTTCACCCATACACCTCACGCAGGAGGTCGATATGGCAACCTATTTCCTGATTCAAGACCGGTCAGCCGGTGCCGAGCGGCACGCAGGTGGGGTGTTCGACCACTTCAGGGACGCAGTGAGGCCGTGAGCGGTTCCGGCATCACCGATACAGGGAGTTCGTGACGGAGACGTGAAGATGGTTCATGCTCTGCACGCGCGCTCTTGCGCTCAGCGGAAATTCCGAGGGCAGCTCAGCATCCAGGCGCTCGCGGGGGAAAGGACGATATGGACGCCTCGAGAACGTCGCAGAAGGCGGAGAACCTGCCGTCGGAGAAGGGTCCTGTCGCGCCGCAACGCCCTTTGCGCCGCTGGCAATTCAAGGGCATCAGCCGACGCCGGCGACGAGCCGGAACGGGTCTCCTGCTCGCCATGGCGCTTGCGGTGCCTGTGGGCGTGCACCTGGCCGGCGGCAACGGCTCCCGGCCGGCAACGGAGGCCGAGCGCAAGACCGGACCTGTGGAGGCCGGCGAGGCTCTCCGGCAAGCCGCGCGGGCCGGCAAGGACGTTCAAGTGACCGCCTGGCACACCGCCAACTCGACCACTTGGGCCCAGCCGGACGGCAACCTCAGGACACGGACGTACAGCGACACGATCCGGGCACGCGTGGGCGACAGGTGGAGGAAGGTCGACACGACGCTGCGGCGGGTCGACCGTGGCTACGCCCCCGAGGCGGTCAACGACCCTCTGCTCTTCAGCGCAGGCACAGGCCAGGAGGACTCACGTGCGTCCCGCGCCCTCAGCCGACCCGGGCTGGCCGCCGTCTCGGCGGCCGCAGCGACACAGGACGAATGGACCGAACTGGTACGTCTCACCACCGGAGGCCACGACCTGGTGGTGAGCTGGCCCGGTCCGCTCCCGGCCCCCGTCGTCGAAGGCCCGCGCGCGCTCTACGAGAACGTGCGCCCGGACATCGACCTTCTGCTCACGGCTCGCGACAGCGGCTTCTCCCATGTGCTGATCGTCCACACACGTGAGGCCGCCGAGGACCCCCTGCTCTCGGAGCTCCGGTACTTGCTGGAGTCGGCAAGCTTGACGTTGGAACTCGACGAACCGTCGAGCACCGTGAGTGCCAAGGACGGCGACGGGACGGAGATGGCGGCATCGCCGACTCCTTACATGTGGGACTCTTCCGGAAAGCCCGCCGTGACGATCGGCGAGCCCACGCCTGCACCGGCACCCGAGGCCGCCCACCCCGCCCTGGCCCTCCCCGGACTGGCCGGTCCTCAGCCCGGGACGCATGCGACACCCCTGGACGCGGACCTCGCCACGGACGGCACGCTCGCCGTCAACGTGGACAAGAAGGCACTCGACGACCCGGACATGGTGTACCCCGTCTTCATCGACCCGTCCTTCAAGGGACGCAAGAAGAACTGGACGCTGCTCTACGAGTCCGCCCGCAACTCCAGCTTCTGGAACGGTCAGAACTTCAACGACGGAACGAACGAGGCACGCGTCGGCTTCGAGACGACGACGGACGGCCTGTCCCGCTCCTTGTTCACCTTCGAGTTCAGCTCCTCACTGCACGGCGCCAGCATCAAGTCCGCCACCTTCCGCGCCCTGCAGACCTACTCCTGGGGCTGCGCTGCTCGGCAGTACCACCTCTACCTCACGGGCGTGATCTCCAGCTCCACCACGTGGGCCAACCAACCGGGTGAGATCGAGCGTCTGTCCAGCGGCACCAACGGGCACGGCTACAAGTCCGGCAGCTGTCCCGACGCCTGGGTCGCCCACAACGTCAAGTCCGCCGCCGAGAGGGGCTCACGGGACCGGTTGTCGACGCTGACCATGGGGCTGAAGGCCGCGAACGAGAGTGACACCAATGCGTGGAAGAAGTTCCTCGCGAACGGCGAGAGCTCGCCCTACATCGAGATCGTCTACAACCGCCCGCCAGGTCAGCCGACCGCGCAGACCATGACGCCGGGGCCGGACTGTGACGTCGTCTCTCCCTACGAACGCGTCGGCAAGTCCGGGCTGACGTTCCGTGCCAGGGGGTCCGACCCGGACGGCAATCTGAGGTACCTGCACTTCCGCCTGTGGCGCACCGGCGAGACGACCAAGCTCGTCGACAAGAACGTGGCCACCGACAGCACCGGATACGCCCATCATTCCGTCGGCTGGACCAGTCTCGTCCACGGCGCCACCTACTCGTGGGACGTACGGTCGGTGGACACCGAGGGCGCGGTTTCCACCTTCGCGCCGGACGGGACTCTGCCCTGCCGCTTCATCGTCGATCTCGAGGCACCCGAAGCTCCTACCGTCACCTCGGACGACTTCCCGGAGGCGGACGCCACGGACAGCAACTGGCCGGACATCCGCTTCGGAGGGTCGGGCGCCTTCACCCTCACCGGCGCGACCGGTGCGGCGAAGTTCGAGTACGGAGTGAACGACACCCGCCTCCCGTCCGCGGTCACCGCGACAAACGGCGGAGCAGTGATCACCGTGCGGCCGCCACAGGCCGGGCCGAACGTGCTGTACGTCCAGTCCGTCGACACGGCGGGCAACTCGTCGGCCCGCATGTCGTACCACTTCTCCGTCGCGCCGCGTACGGAGCCGGACGGCCCCGGCGACACCTCGGGGGACGGCAATCCCGACCTCCTCGTGATCGAGGAATCGGGTCAGCTCAAGGCGTATCCGAGCAAC
The DNA here is from genome assembly GCF_040706335.1 of Streptomyces sp. NPDC048389. Classification (NCBI taxonomy): domain Bacteria; kingdom Bacillati; phylum Actinomycetota; class Actinomycetes; order Kitasatosporales; family Streptomycetaceae; genus Streptomyces; species Streptomyces sp. NPDC048389. Next base: position 70,501 of record NZ_JBEZKP010000032.1, read on the forward strand.
GGCACGGGCGACCTCCACGACGGGATGACGGCGTCCTACGACACGAGCTCCGGTAAACCCGAGGCCGTGGCCGACAGCTACTGGAAGGGCGCCCTGATCACGCACAACGGGGACTGGTTCCACGGAGACGGCGTGCAGGACCTCGTCGCGCGGATGCCCGACGGCGAGCTCTACATCTACCCCGGCGACGGTTTCAGCGGCTTCGATGTGGCGCAGCGGCAACGTGTCCTGCTGCCGCAGAACGCCCCGACGTCCGACAAGCTGACGCAGATCCTCTCCATCGGGGACGGCGACGGTGACGGACTTCCGGACCTGTTCGCCCGGTACGGCCCTCAGCTGTGGGTCATCTCGGGTTACAGCGGCGGCAGCTTCGCCTCCGCGCACCAGATGACCGCGTCCGCGTGGGACGGGCGGGACATCGTCCTCGTCGACGACGTCACCGGCGACGGCACGGCCGATCTCGTGTTCCGCACCCACGGCACCGGCCGGCTGCTGCTGCGCGAGGGCAAGCCGGACGCCGACGGCACGGGGACCGATCTGCTCTCCCTCGGGCTCGCCGGCACCTCCCGTACCGGCACAGACGCCGAGTACGCCACCGGCTGGGCACCGGCCACCAGATCACTGCTCATGGGGACGCCGGACACGAACGGCGACTCGGTACCGGACATCTGGGCCATGGCTGCTTCGAACGGAGACGTGCACATCTACCACGGGAGCCGCAGCGCCGCCGGAACCCCACGGCTCGTGATGGATGCCGACGCGGAAGGCACACCCTGGACGCACCCCAGCGCTTTCGGGTGAGAGCGGGGCGGTACGCGGGCCGGCGCCGTCGGGGGCGGGACTCCTGGCGGCGCCGGCCCGTTTCGGAACGGCGCCGGCCGAAGGCGCGGTGAAGACCCTGGTGGACGCACACCGGTGCCGACCGGCGCCCACCGATGCCGACGAGGTGCCCGACGGGTGTCGGGCACCTGGTCGCGGGGTGGTGAGCAGGAAGTTGAGCGGGTGCGTCAGCTGAAGATGATCATCGACCCCTGGCCGAGGCTCCTGGTCGCCGCGGCGTGGAGGCCCAGCCAGACGTGGCGCTCGCGGGCGAAGGGGCTGTCGTCGTACGGGATCGGGCCGGCCGGCTCCTCCAGGGCCGTCGGGCGCTCCGGAGGTTCCGGTGCGTCCGGCGGGTTGGCCGGGTCGATGCCGATGGACGGGGCCACGTACTCCAGCTCGCGCAGCAGGCCCTGGGTGGAGCCCAAGGGTCCGCCGCCCTCGAGGAGTTCGTCGTTGAAGAGCGGGGCCGGGAAGTCGACCGGGACGTACGCGCCGGCGTGGTCGTAGTGCCACACCAGGTGGGACTGCTGGGCCGTCGCCTCGAACATCTCCAGCAACTGCTCGTAGTCGCCGCCGAGTTCGTCCACCGGCGTCACCGCGAGCCCGCACAGCTGCAGCAGATAGGCACGGCGCAGGAAGTGCAGCGCGTCGTAGTCGAACCCGGCGACCGGCGCGACGTCGCCCGACAGGCCCGGCATGTAGGCGAAGACGGGCACCGTCGGCAGGCCCGCGCCGGTCAGCGCCTTGTCGTAGGACGCGATCTCTTCGGCGAAGGGATTGTCGGGGCTGTGGCACAGCACGTCGACGAGGGGGACCAGCCACAGGTCACAGGCCAAGGGAGGGCTCGCTCTCAGCAGTTCGGGCACGGGTGGGTGCGGTCGAGGGTCGGATGGCCGTACGGGGCGGCAGCCCGCGGGCCGGAGAGGGCAGAGGCGGAGGGAGCGTGGAGAACGACGATGGTCACAGCAGCGTAGTGCGACGGGGACGGTCGGCGAAGGGACCGTTCAGCACGGTTTCGTACGGTCCGGAACCCCCTTGTCACTCCTCTCCCACGTCCCATACCCACACCCCGGCCACCCTCTCCCCCGGCCGGCCCAGGAGTTTCTCCACCGTCTCGTACAGCGGCCCCTCGTTGTACTGCGGCGCCAGTACCACCGCTCCGGCGTTCCACGCCTCGAGGTCGTGGCGGGCCTGGGCCCGCCAGTTGGGGCCGATGACGGGGACCTGGCCGGAGTTGCGGACGTCGTTCAGCAGGTTCGAGGTGTGGCGCGGGGTCGCACCGTAGATGCCGATACGGTCAGGGCCCCACGGGCCGTTGAAGTAGCCGCCCGCCACGCGGAAGCCAAGTCCCGTCGCCGACTGCCAGTACAGGGCCTCCGCGCTGCCCGGGTTCGGCAGCGGCACGGTCACCAGGGACTCGCCCTCAGCGAGGTACTTCTTGTACGTGCCCTGCACGATGAAGCCCGGTATCTCGGGCCGCTCGCGCACCGGATACGGCGTCGGCAGCACCGGGACCAGCGCCGCCGCCAGCGCGGCGAAGCCCAGCCCGCGCAGCAGCGGGCCCCGGGCGGCGAGCCGCTGCGCCGTCAGCGCGAGCAGCATCCCGAGGACGGGCGCGCAGATCATCGCGACCCTCGACTCGATGACCGACTCGAACAGCGGCTGGTGCGCCAGCGCCCGCCACGGGCCGGTCAGCACGACGTCCGTGTACGGGATGCGGAACTTCGGCCCGAGGGAGAGGAACGCCGCGGCGACCGCCGTGAAGGTGAGCGCCTTGACCACCGGCAGCCGCCACAGGCGGATCACGATCGCGAAGGCCAGCGCGATCAGCGGCCAGCCGAAGAAGGCGTTCTGCTCGGTGCGGTTCATGGCCAGCGGGTCGGCGCCCGCGTCGGAGCCCAGCAGCGCGCGGCCGGAGAACTGCAGAAAGGCGAGGGGGCTGTTGCCGGCGTTGTCGCCGTGCAGCACGCTCTTGTAGCTCTGCGGCCCGAAGAACTGCCAGCCCAGCGGGAACGCCACCAGCGGCAGGCACACCAGCAGCGCGATGCCCGTGCCCCGCAGCAGCGGCCGCCAGGCCGCCCTGGCCGCGTCACGGGCGGCCGACGCGTACGAGAGGAGGAACAGCAGCACGCCCATCGCGGCGAGCAGCAGCGGCTCCTCGCCGAGGAAGATCTGGTACGTGGCGAACAGGCCCAGCAGTATCCCGTCCCGCCGGACGGCGCGTCCCTCGCACAGCCGCAGCACCCGGTCGATGATCACCGGGATCATGAACAGGACGAGGAAGTTCGGGTGGGCGTTGCCGTGCGACATCATCGGCGGCGCGAACGCGGCGAAGGCACCGCCGAGCGCCGCCGCCCACCGGTTTCCCACCAGCCACCGGGCGATCAGCAGGTACCAGGCGGTCGCGGTCGCCGCGAGCCCCAGCGTGAGGACGAGCGCCCAGGTGACGGTCGGGCCGAAGGCGAGCGTGATCGGGGTGAAGGGCACGGACAGGCCGAGCATCACCGTGTTGGCCATCAGGTTCACGCCCTCGGGATTGTTCTGGAGGGTCGTGAAGAGCGGGTTGCGCAGATGGACGACGTTGTCGGCGGTGACGGCGAAGAACCACTCCCACTGGTTCTGGTCCTGGCCGGCGTCACGGATGTACGCGCGGTCCAGGTCGGTCCACAACCCCTTGTAGAGCAGTACGGACACGACGAGGAAGAGCCCGGTGACGGCCAGGTCGACCCGGCGCACGGCGCGGGCGCGCAGCCGCACCAGTTCCAGCAGCACCTTGCCGTAGTCGGCGGGTCTGACCTTGGAACCGGCGACGTGCGACCAGCGGACCGGGACCTCGGTCACGGGCCAGCCCCGGCGTCGGAAGAAGCGGAGCACCTCGACGTCGATGGCCCAGCCGTCCAGCCGGGAGTCGGCGAAGGCGGCCCGTGCCTTGTCACCGTCGAGGAGTTTGAAACCGCACTGGGTGTCCCGGATACCCGGAACGGCGACCGCTCGTATCAGCCGGTTGCCCATCCGGCCGAGCCACTCCCGCACGCGCCGCTGGTGCACCTCGATCTGCGCGTCGGGATGGGCGCGGGAGCCGATCGCGGCTGCGGCGCCGGCGGTCTCCAGCTCCGACTCGAGCCGGTCCAGCTCCTCGACGGGGGTCGCCAGGTCGGCGTCCGTGATCAGCACCCGCCGGCCGTAGGAGGCGAGGACACCGAGACGCAGGGCGCTGCCCTTGCCGCGGTTCGCGTCGCTCGACACGAGCTGGATACGCGGCTCCTCCGTCGCCGCCTCCTGCGCGATCTTCGCGGTGGCGTCGGTCGAGCCGTCGTCGACGACGATCAGCTCCCACTCGCCCCAGCGGTCCGGCTCCGCGCGCAGATACGCGCAGACGGCGTCCAGTGTCGGCCGCAGCCGCGCCTCTTCGTTGTACGCCGGGACGACGACGCTCAGATCCACGCTCACCGCTCTTGCCGCCGCTGCCGGTCCTGTTGCCTGTCGTGTTGCCTGTCGTATTGCTTGTCGTGTTGCCGAGACTGTTCCCGGTCTCGTTGCCGGTCCCGTTGCCGGTCTTGTTGCTCCAGCCGGTCCGCCCAGGCCAGGGAATGGACGTTGTACGCGCGGATCACGGCCCGCACGCCCGGCACGTCACCGCCGTTGACCGCGTCGACTATGTCCTGGTGCCCGCTCCACAGCCAGTCGGAGAGCTCCGGGTCGGCGCGCAGGAACGGCACGGCGAACACCCATGCCTGCACCCGCAGCCGGTGCAGGAAGTCGCAGAGGTAGCGGTTGGCGCCGAGCGCGGCGAGCTCGCGCCAAAAGCGCAGGTCGTACCCGATGAGGATGTCCAGATCCCCCGTGCGCGCCGCTCGCTCCGCCTCCTCGGCCCGGCGCCGCACGGACAGCAGCGCCTGCGGAGCCGGCGGGCAGGGCCGGTGCTGCTCGAGGTGGCCGAAGACGGCGTCCACGACCATCGACCGGGTCTCGACCATGGTCCGGTAGTCGTCGACGGAGAACTGGTGCACCTTGAAACCGCGGTGCTGGTCGGAGTCGAGCAGCCCCTGGGCCGACAGATCGACGAGGGCCTCGCGGACAGGTGTCGCGGAGACGCCGTACTGCTCCGCGATCTCCTTGACGGTGAACTCCCGCCCCGGCTGCATACGGCCCGCGAGCACCTCGTCACGGAGAGCATCGGCAATCTGTTGCCGCAGAGTGTTGCGGGTGACGGCGCTCGTGCCACCGTTCCCGCCACCGCTGCCGCTCCCGTAGCCGGGCATCGTGGCCTTCTCCTTCGCCTTCGGTCCCGGACACGATAGGCCAGGGGTGACGCGGCACGTACGCGGCGTACGGTCTGCCGTGAGGGGAGGCGATGCCCGGGTGGAGAACGTGTTCGAGCCGGCCACCGGCGACGGGCCCCTGGTCACGGGGCCGGGCAGGGACGCGGAGGTGCGGACGGCGTTCGAGGGGCTGCTCGGAATCCGCCGGGTGACGAACGCCACGGGCGGCGAGAGCGTGCCCGCGTCGTGGGAGCTGAACCGGACCGTCCGCGCCGTGTCCCTGGCGCTGGAGGCCAACGGTTTCCCACCGTCCGCGGTGGCCGCGGACGACGACACCCGGCGCACGGCCACGGGCTACCGCGTGCGGCCCGGCGAGCGCGCTCGGACGGTGTACGTGGAGTGGCTCGGCCCGCCGGGCGGCGGCGCGGCCCAGGAGGAGGAGAGCCGGCTCAAGGCGTGCGCCGAGGTACTGGCGGGGCTGGGTTGGGAGGGGCTGCTGTACCGGGGGCCGCGGAAGCGGCGGTTCCTGGAGGTGGAGCCCGGGGGTGTACCGGGGGCGGGGTGAGCGAGGGCGGGGGCGGGGTAAGCGGGGGCGGGGGCGCTGCCGGGGTGAGGGGGTGGGTGTTGCGCGCGCGAGGGTCGGCGATCGCGTAGGGGGCGTTGCAGACGGGGGTGTTGCAGGCGCGGGGGCGTTGTGGGCGCGGGGGCGTTGCTGAAGCCGGGGCTTATCGGCGCGCGGGGGTGTCTGCGGGCGCCGCGTCAGGCGGTGTCCGGGCCTGCGCCGGCCGGCCGCACACGGCCGGGCTCGGCGGCGTGGGCCGGGGCCCGGTCCGACTGGGCCCGGAACGTCTGTCGGTACGTCATCGGAGAGACGCCGACCGTCGCCGCCATGTGCTGGCGCAGCGAGGCCGCCGTACCGAAGCCCGACTCGTCCGCGACCCGGTCGACCGGCAGGTCCGTGGTCTCCAGCAGCCGGCGGGCATGGTCGATGCGCTGCTGCGTGAGCCACTGCACCGGTGTCATCCCGACCTCCTCGCGGAAGCGGCGCGAGAAGGTGCGCACGCTCATCCGCGCGTGAGCCGCCAGCTCCGCCAGGCTGACCGGGCGGCCCAGACGGCTCAGGGCCCAGGCCCGGGTCGGCGACGTGGTGGCGGCGGTCTGCTGAGGCACCGGCCGTTCGATGAACTGCGCCTGCCCGCCCTCCCGCCACGGCGGCACGACGCACAACCGCGCCACCCGGTTGGCGACGTCGCTGCCGTGGTCGCGCCGCACGAGATGCAGACACAGGTCGACACCGGCCGCGACACCCGCCGCGGTGAGCACGTCGCCGTCGTCGACGAACAGCACGCCCGGGTCCACCTCGACCTGAGGGAAGGCACGTTGGAAGTCGGCGGCCTCGTTCCAGTGAGCGGTGTGCATCGTGAAGTTGCAGGTCACGGGTCTGGTGTGCGGGCGTCCTTCCGTGCTCGCGCTGGTCGGCGGGCGGTGTCCACGAT
>NZ_JBEZKP010000033.1:0-71238 GCF_040706335.1 Streptomyces sp. NPDC048389
GCGGACCCCCACGCGGCCCCGGCCGTCGGCGCCCCCGCCTCACCCTGCCCGGGGAGGTCCCCGGCGGGCGCGACCGCACCCGACTCGACCGGGGCGGAACGGGGAACGGCGGGCGCGCCGGCTCCGCCCACGTCCCCCGCCCCCGCCGCCGCTGCCGCTGCCAGGTCGACGATGTCGATCACGTGATCGGGCCCGCGGAACACTCCGTCGCGGGTGTTCACTTCGGCGGTCGAGCCGTCGTCGAGGGCGGTGAGCCGAATCTCCATCGAGCCGTCCGAACTGGTGGCCGCGGTGGTCGTCATGCCCGGCCGCCAGGTGGCGAGCGCGTCGCCGAGCAGGCGCAGGAACAACTGGAAGGCGAGCGGATCGAGTTCGCCCAGCCGGGACAGCCGCACCGGCCCGCCCGTGACGAGACGCTCCCGCGCCTGCCGGATCTCCCCCGCCTGCCGGGCGGCGATCTCGGCGAGCCTGCGCTTCGCCTCGCCCCGGTCGGCGACCTTGCGCGGCTTGCCCCGCCGTTCGTAACTGCCCGTACGGCGCAGCTGAGGGCTGATCCGCAGCGGCCGCGCCTCGCTCCAAGGGGTCGAGGCGGGCTCCGGCGAGGCGGCCCGCTCGGCGAGGGTGTCGGCGTCGACGGTGAGATGCCGGGAGGAGTGCAGCCCGAACGCCACCCGCCACAGCCGGTGCCTCGCCGCGTCGTCCGGCGCCTGGGCGAACCATCGCGCCAGCGTGCGGAAGTCGGCCGAACGGTCGGAACGCCCGGCCCGCCGCTCGTTCAACTGCCGTACCACGGCCAGCAGCTGCGGAATGGACCCGAGCGCCCGCCCGCGCAGCAGCCTGGCCTGCGACTCACGCCCCTCCCCCGACACGAACCACTGCCCGAGCCCGGACCAGCGGTCGGCCCACTTCTCGTACGCCGCCGCCTCCGCGTGCTCGGCGTCCTCGGGAGCCGCGTCGGCGGCCTCGCGGGCGGCGGCGAGCCGCAGCAACGGCCCGACCCGGCCCTGCCCCTCGAGTTCGCCGATCAGCAGGGCGATCCGCCCGCCGACGGTGATGAGGTCCTGGATGAACCGCTCCAGGTACTGGATCAGCCGGTCCTTGTACGCGAGGAACGCCTCGACCTCGATGTCGTGCAGATCGATGGTGCGCTGGAGCGACCCCATGAAGGCGCGGGCGTTGTCCGCGAGGTCACCGAACCGTGTCGTCAGCACGGACAGCGCGACGTACGCCTTGGCCGGGTCGGGCTCTTCCTCCGCGGCGATCACCAGGAGCGCCCGCAGCTGCGTGACGATGTCGTGCAGCGCGACCGCCTGAAGTTCGCCGCGTCGCCCCAGCACCTCGTCGTACGTCCCGAGCGCCGCCTCGGCCGCCTCACCGGCGCGGGTGAGCTGGTAGATGAACCGCCTGCGGTAGAAGTCCTCGACCGCCGTCACCCGCGCGTGGTCGGGATCGGCCCGCAGATTGCCCCAGCCGACGAGGCTGTCCAGCGCCTTCACGACCGCCTCGACATCGGCGGGCCGGCTTCCGGCATCCAGGGCGGCATACACGTCCTCCGGCCGCAGATGCACCGCGAACCGCTCCTTGGCGACGAGGAACGCGCGCATCACCTGCCGGTAGAGGGCGGCGTTGGGGACGGTGAGGTGGGCGAAGGGTGCGTAGTCGGCGGGCCGGTCGGTCGGGGGCACCGGAGAGGTCTGAGACGTCATCGTGGGTCTATTCTTCCGGACCGGTGGCCGCTCCCGTGCACGGTGTCCGATATTCGGCGGCCCGACCCGCCCGTGCACCTGCTGCGGCCCAGAACCCGCCAAGCACAGCAGGTAGGCGTCCCAGGGCCGAGGAGTCCCGCCGGATGTACGTCACCAGCCACTGCGACGTCGTACACGTCCCCGGGCGGAAGCTGTTCGGCACTCTCGTGGCCAGGGGATACGGCGGCACGCCGGGGCGGCCGTCGAGTACGACGGCGTTTCACCGAAATCCGTACTAGAATCTGTACAAAATCAAGACTCTATTGGGTACGGTGACAGCATGGAGATCCCGAAGGTCGTGACCGTCAGCGACGCGCGCGCGCGACTGTCACGGATCCTGACCGACCTGTCGGAGTGCGGCGCGGATGCCGACCCGGTCCTGATCGGCGCCCACCGCAAACCCCAAGGCGTCCTCCTGTCCGTCGAGGCCTTCGAGGCACTGAGCGGCCGAGCGGCACGGCGCGCGGCCGTCGCCTCGGCCACCGGCTCCATCGAGGCCGAGGGGCTCCACAGCTCCGAGGCCTCCGACCGCGACACCGAGGCGTACGTGAAGGGCGACCTCGACGCGGACACCCTTGTCGCCCGCGCGGTCGCCCGCCACCGACAGACTTCGGAGCGGCGGGCAGGGTGAACGATCCGTACGCCATGCCCAACGGCGTGCTGCGCAACAAGCTCGGCATCACCGACCGTGAGCCGCTCGATGCAGCGGAGGCGGACATCACTCGGGCACGCCTCGTCATGCTCTCCGAACGCCCCCTGCCCGGCGCGTACGACCTCGGCCATCTCCAGGCGTTCCATGCCGCGATCTTCGGCGACATCCATCCGTGGGCAGGCGAGTTACGCACTGTGAACATCGCCAAGCGCACACCGTTCTGCCCGGTTACGACCTGAACTGGTCGGGCATGGACCCGCAGCGCAACGAGGACGCCTCGGTGAAGAGTTTCCTCGGCGACAACAGACTGTTGTCGCAGGTACTCGATGAACTCATCACCACCCCGGGATGACGGCCTCCGCCTTCCCTGCCGGGCAGGCACGTGTCAGGCCGACGCCTCAGCCCGTCCAGCGCGGCCGGCATCGCGAGGCCTACAGCCGCAACAGCTGACAGATCGCGGGCCCGTTGCCTTTCGTTTCAGTCGCTCAGTCGCCCGTCCCTGATGGCCGAAACGAAGGAACTCCAGCCAGCAGTCGGGAACACGAGCACCGGCCCGTGCGGAGCCTTGCTGTCCCGCACCGGGACGGCAGCGGCGATATCGTCGGAGACCTCGACGCAAGCACCACCATCCGAATTGCTGTACGAGCTCTTGCGCCACGTCACGACGCTCGGGTCGATGGATCGCACGGTACTTCCTCCAACATGCGCAGGACGATCTTCCGCGACTCGGCCGGGGACAACGCCAGGTCACGCACTGCATCGTAAGCACCTTGCAGCTTCTCAACCGCCGCGCTGTCTTCGATCAGGTCGCCACGGTGTGCGTTCTCCGTGTACGCCACCGTACGTCCGTGCGGCAGACGTAGGAACCACACGTCAGTGCTGTCGAGCCCGTAAGGACCAGCGCTGAACGGAAGCACCTGAACGGCAACGTTCCGACGCTCCGCCATGTCAGCCAGGTGCTCCAACTGTCCGCGCCACTCGGAGGTGTCCAGCAACGCCGTCCGCAACACCGCTTCGGAAAGGATGGTCCGGAACCGGGGCGCATCCTCCCCCTCCAGCAGCTCCCGCCGCCCCATCCGCGCCTCCACCTGCTGCTCAAGCTCCTTCCCCTTGAGCCCGCCCGCCGCCAGTACCTCCCGCGCGTACCCCGGCGTCTGCAACAGCCCCGGCAGCACGCTCACCGCGAAGTGCCACAGGCTCACCGCCTCCGCCTCCAGGGCCATGTACCGCCGGTACCGCTCGCGGAACTGTGTGTGGTCCCCGGCGGCCACCTCCCACAGCGCCAGCAGCAGGCCCGGCGTCCCGTAGTGCGTGTCGAGCGCCTGGACGACCTCCGGGCTGCCGAGCGTCTCGCCCTTCTCCATCTTGCCGAACAACGACCAGTCCCAGCCCAGCCGTTCGCCGAGCGCCCGCAGGCTCGTCCCGCTCCCCGCCCGTAACGTCCGCAGCTCCTCGGCGAACCGCTGACGGGGCTCCTGGCTGCGGCCGGTGATGACGCGTCGCTGCGGCATACCGCTGCTCCCTCCGGGACGTTCACGTGACCGATGTGGAACGTGTGGAACCACCTCCGCGCGACGGGGAAGCACCTCCCCGTCCACGCCCTGATCGCCCACATCCAGCCGCATCCTCGTAACGGCCGGACTACGCAGCGTAATTCAGCCCGCGCAGCCCGGTCATGGAATCCGCGGAACCCCACCGCACCGCCCACCACACCGACGAGGACACATGGCCCCCACCGCTCACGCTCCCCGCCCTCCCCACACCCCCAAGGTCCAGGAGGCGGTCGATGCCCGCGACGCCCTCGCCGTCGCACTCACCCAGGCCGGCATCCAGCTCCCGGCGATGGACATCCGCACCCCCTGGGCCGACGACCGCAAGGCCGACGCCCAGTACGCGCTCGTCCACCTCGGCGTGTGCTCGGCACCCGTCGCACACCTGCTCGCGGACGTGATCACGAAGGGGATCGCCAGGTGACGCAGGACGCCGGCGGGACGCCCACCGTCGCCGCCGTCGGCGTGGCCGTCCACGACAGCGCCCACGACCGCGTCGGACGCGTCATGGGTCACGAGGGTTCGTACGTCCAGGTCCGCCCGCTCGCCGGGGGCCGCGAGTGGGACGCCGAGCCGGGCCACCTCCGCCCCCTCACCCAGGACGAGCTGCTGAGCGCCCTCGTCGCCGAGGTGAACGCCCGGAGCAGACAGCCCCGATGACGGAGTCACTCCCCGTCCGGAGCCGCACGCCAGTGACCCGCCCGCCGCCCCTCTCCGCCCCGCCCCGTCCCGGCCGGCTCCGTACCGATCCCCTCCCCCGTACAACACCTCCAGAAAGGGAACTCCCATGACCGTCACGCTCGACGCCCCTCCCGCATCCGCACCAGGGACCCGAAGGAGCTGCTCAACGCCGTCCTGCCGCGCGTCAGGCACCTGACCGTCAACGTCCTCGACAGCGGCATGAGCCTGTGGGATCGCGAGGTCGCCCTGCTGCTGCGCGACCACACCATGGTCCGCGACATGGCGGAACGCGTCCTCGGCAACGCCATCATGTACACCATCGGTTGCATGGAGCGCCCCGAGGTCCACCTGGGAGTCGGGAAGCTCGTCGACATCGGCGTCCACCAGCTCATCCTCGACACACCCGTGTGGTGGGCACTGTGCGATGCGTACAACGAGGGCCGCTACAAGCACCACGCCCCGTTCATCGACCGCCGCCGCGACGGGCTCTGCCTGCGCACCGCGGACTTCCTGACGTCCATCGGGTTCGCCGTCGACGATGAGCTGTGGGCGATCGACGTCACGGATTGCTCGCCGTGCGACAACAAGGTCCCCGACAGCCACTGAACCGCACTGCGCGGCCCCCGGCCTCGATCCCGGAGGGCAGGGGCCGCCGCCCCGCAGAGAGGAAGCGTCTTGCCCGCACAGCACGACATCGCCGCCGAGACCGAGCTCTGGGACGCCTACGCGGCCTCCGCCTTCAAGGACGACGCCGAGCCGGGCTTCTGCTGGACCCAGTACGCCGGTCACGGACCCGGCCCCGAACTGCTCGGCGACCCGCGCTCCGTGCTGGAGATCGGCTGCGGCACCGGCCGCGCCCTCGCCCACCTCGCTCGGCGCGGCGTCACCGCTCACGGCGTCGACCTGTCCCCCGTCATGGTCGAGAAGACCACGGCGAAGTGGGCCGGCACCGGCGCGGCGTTCGTGTGCGCAGAGGTCCTGGAGTATCTCGGTGAGCACGAGGAGGCGTACGACGCCGTCTACTCCATCTTCGGGGCCGCCTGGTTCACCGACCCCGCCCGTCTCTTCCCGCTCGTACGCCGGCGGCTCGGGCCCGGCGGTGTCTTCGTCTTCTCGCAGCCTCCGGCCATCCCGGGCGCGTACGGACCGCAGGGCATGTACAAGGGGGGCTTCGCGGGCAAGGCCATGTTCACCTACCGCTACAGCTACCGCCCGGCGGTGTGGGAGCGCCTGCTCACCACGGCCGGTTTCACCGCGGCCGACGCGCAGGTCCTGGAGGCGCCGCACCCCGGGCACATCGGAACGCTCCTCGTCCGCGCGGTCGCCCCCTGACCGGTTCTCACGACGTGTTTCGCTCACGACCAGGAGGCGGATGTGGGGACTTGACCGAAACCGAGGACGAAGCAACCGCACAACCTCGCGGGCGCCGACGCCCTGTCCGGATCCTTCTGGGGAATGCTCTTCGGACTGATCTTCCTCATGCCGCTGTTCGGAGCGGCGATCGGCGCCGCCGCCGGCGCTCTCGGAGGCAAGCTCGCCGACGTCGGCATCGGGGACGACTTCATCGACTCCGTCAAGGCCGAGGTCAAGCCGGGAACGTCCGCTCTGTTCCCGCTGTCCCGGGACGCGGTGGTGGACCGCGCGAGGAAGGCGTTGCCGCACGGCCACGCCCCAGCTGATCCACTCCAACCTGGACGGCGTCAAGGAAGCGAAGCTCCGGGAAGTGTTCGAGGCGTGAGTGCGGGTGTTCGGGGGCGACCGGAGGGGTGACGGCGAGCGGGGGCTCCGCATCTCTGGCGGAAACCGGCGTGCGCTTCGTGATCGTGGCACCCCTGCCCGCCAGGGCGCGCTGATGCCGGGTGGCGGCCGCGATCCCTCGGGGGGTGTGCAGTGGGCGTACTGGCAGGATACGGGGATGGCGACGAATCAGCCCTGGGCAGGGGTTCATGCCGACTTGCTGGCCGCGAAGGCCCGGGTGTACGACCCGAGTGGCTTTGCCTGCTCACAGCCGGTGCCTGAACCGGAGAGTGCCGAGTACGCGGCTCATGGGTTCGCGCTCGACGGGCAGTCGGTCAGGTTCCGCGTGGCCAAGACCACCCCGACGAAGGCCGGCCAGTTCGTGACCGTGTGGCAGCGGTCCGAGGAAGGCCCGATCCGGCCCTTCGATGCCGACGACGGAGTTGATCTCTTCGTCGTCAGCAGCCGCGCCGGCGGCCACTTCGGACAGTTCGTGTTCCCCCGGGAGGTGCTGTGCCGACGCGGCATCGTGTCCCGGAACGGCCTCGGCGGGAAGCGAGGGTTCCGCGTTTATCCGCCGTGGGTGACCACGACCAACCGGCAAGCGTGCAGCACTCAGGCGTGGCAGGTGACCTACTTCCTGCAACTCGGGGAGGACGGGTCCGCCGACGTGACGCGTGCCCAAGCCCTCTACCACCCGTAGGCGCGCCCTTCGGTCCCCTGGGCCTTCCCGGCCGTGGTCACGAAGCGGGAGGCCACTCCCGGCCAGTCCTCGGCGTCGGTGGAAGAGTGGCTGGGCCGGCCAAACTCACGGCTGCCCGACGGGAGTTGATCGGGCCGGATCTCGACATCCCGGGTGTTCTCAGCGATCAGAACGATCGCGAGGGCCGCCGGCAGGGCCGCGGTGATGCGAGTCGGCGTCATGGCGATGCGACGGTCCGTGCGCTTGCCCCGACCGATTCTTCGCTCCTTCTTGGCTCATGCCATCAGCTGCCGCGTACGCAGGCGGCCCCGCTCCGGTGAGCTACGCCGTACGGGCGACCGGCACGCCGTGCGGTCCGGCCGTCGACGAAGTGAAACCGTCCGGAGGCCGCGAACTCGGTGAACACCGACTCGAAGTGACTCGAGGTGCGGGCGGAGACAGCGGGGCAGCTGAGACGCACGCGTTCTCCAGGGGCCTTGGAGCCGGTGGCACGGGCCTTGCCGGGAAGGTGTGAATGGTGGTTCACTTCTTCCATGGCCTACCGCAAGACCTCAGCCGAGCTCCGCCGGCTCGAGGCCGCCCGGGAACACCTTGTCGCGCGTGCCACCGAGGTCGTCGCCGAGGTGGGCTGGGCCCACGCCTCCGTGACCGCGGTCGCCGACGCCGCGGGGATCGCGGCCGGCTCCGTCTACCAGCACTTCCCGTCCAAGGCGGCGCTCGCCGTCGAGGTGTTCCGACGCGCCGCGGGACGGGAGGTCGACGTCCTCCGCGAGGTGCTGCGGGGCTCCGGCACCCCCGTCGAACGGCTCGCCGACGGTGTCCAGGTCTTCGCGCGGCGCGCCCTGGAGAACCGTGGACTGGCCTACGCTCTGCTCGCCGCCCCGGCCGAGCCGGCGGTCGGCGCAGAGCGCCTCGACTTCCGCCTCCGCTACCGCGGCCTGTTCGCCGAGGTCGTTCGCGAAGGCATGACGGACGGCCTCCTGCCGGCCCAGAATGCCGATGTCACCGCGGCCGCCCTCACCGGCGCGATCGGCGAGGTCCTCGTCGCGCCGCTGGGCGCACCGGAGGAGGACGACACCGGCGATCTGCTCGTAGAACTCACCGCCATGGCACTGCGCTGCGCGGGCGCCGCACCCGCTGCACCGCGCCCCCGGCCCGGTACGCCGTACCCGCTGCACCGCGCCGCTGACCCGGCCCACCACATCGGAGACGCCCATGTCCGCAACGCCCGCACCGCGCAGCCACCCCACGGCGACGACACACGAAGTGACCAACCAGCCCCCACCGCTGACCGGCCATGACGTCGCCGACGACCCGGTGCTGACCGAAGGCGTACGCCGGGAGGGCGCCGCGTGGTACCTCGACGAACTGCACCGGCTCGGTCTCCGCGCCGGCAGCGAGGAGGTGCAGCGGTGGGCCGACGAGGCCAACCGCCACGAGCCGGTGCTGCGCAGCCACGACCGCTACGGCCATCGCGTCGACGAGGTCGACTTCCACCCCTCGTACCACGCCCTGTTGGACGTGGCGATCAGCGAAGGTCTCGCCGGTGCGGCCTGGGTGGACGAGCGTCCGGGTGCCCACGTCGCGCGTGCCGCCGGGTTCATGGTGTGGAGCAGCGCCGAGGCCGGTCACGGCTGCCCCGTGTCCATGACCTACGCGGTCGTCCCGGCCCTGCGCCACGCCCCTGATCTCGCCGAGACCTACGAGCCCCTGCTCACCAGCCGCGTCTACGACCCGGGACTGCGTACCCCCGCCGGCAAGCGCGGCCTGCTGGCCGGCATGGGGATGACCGAGAAGCAGGGCGGCACCGACGTCCGCGCCAACACCACCACGGCCGCGGAGCAGCCCGACGGCAGCTGGCGGCTGCGCGGTCACAAGTGGTTCACCAGCGCCCCGATGAACGACCTGTTCCTGGTCCTCGCCCAGGCACCCGGTGGGCTCACCTGCTTCCTCGTACCGCGCGTCCTGCCCGACGGCAGCCGCAACACGTTCCGCATCCAGCGTCTGAAGGACAAGCTGGGCAACCGCTCCAACGCCAGCAGCGAGCCCGAGTTCGACGACACCGTCGCATGGCTCGTGGGCGCCGAGGGCAAGGGCGTGCGCACCATCATCGACATGGTCACCATGACCCGCCTCGACTGCGTTCTCGGCTCCGCCGCCGGAACGCGCGCCGCGCTCGCCCAAGCCGCGCACCACGTGCGCCACCGCTCCGTCTTCGGAGCCAAGCTCATCGACCAGCCGCTGATGCGCAACGTCGTCGCCGACCTCGGCCTGGAGTCCGAGGCCGCCACCACCCTCGCCCTCCGCCTGGCCGGGGCCGCCGACCGTGCCCAGCGCGGCGACGCGCAGGAGCGCGCCTTCCTCCGGCTCGCCACCGCCGTCGGCAAGTACTGGGTCTGCAAGCGCCAGCCCGCCGCCGTCGCCGAAGCACTGGAATGCCTCGGCGGCAACGGCTACGACGAGGCGTCCGGCATGCCCCGGCTCTACCGGGAGGCCCCTCTCAACGGCATCTGGGAAGGCTCAGGCAACGTCAACGCCCTCGACATGCTCCGTGCCCTGGCCCGGGAGCCCGAGTCCCTCGACGCCTTCCGCGCGGAGATCGAGTCCGCCACCGGAGCCGACCGCAGACTGGACGCGGCCTGGCGCGAGCTCCAGGCCGAACTCGTCCTGAGTGAGGACGCTCCGCTGCGGGCCCGTCGCGTCATCGAACGCGCGGCACTGGTCCTGCACGGCTCCCTGCTCGTCCGCCACGCTCCCGCCGCGGTCGCCGACGCCTTCTGCGCCTCACGGCTCGCCGGCGACCACGGCCTCGCCTTCGGCACCCTCCCGCCCCGGACGGACTTCACGGCCCTGCTCGCACGGCTGCCGGTCTGAGGCCGTCGGACGGAGCGTCAGGAACCGGGTGCGGCTGCCGCGGTCGGCGCTTCCCCTGGTCGGGCTCGCGCGCACGGGTGAGGCGGCGGGCCGGGTCACTGCGGTGCTTCAACCCGCTGCGGGATCTGTCCGGGTCGGCACGAAGACTGTTCGCCGCCGTCGACGACGGTGGCGAGCATTTCGTCGTCGCATGTTCATCACGCAGACGTGCGTGGCGCATGCCGCTCAGGGGGTGTCCCTCCGGAAAACTGACCGGTGATCGCCGGAGCCTGCGCGACGAAGTCCGCGCGGGTGGCGCGCAACCACCCGCGCGCCTGGTGGAAGGACGGGGAATGGTCACACGCAGAGGCTTCATCGACGGAATGTCGGCGGCCGGTGCCGCAACACTCCTCGGTATCACCCCGTCGGCCTCCGCCACCACGCATGCAGGCGCGGCCGTGACGGACGCGGAGCTGAAGGCCCGTGACGCGATCCGAGCGGCCAACGTCGGTATGCGGGCGAACTATGCCGCACTCAAGTCCGAACTGATCAGTCGTCTCAGTCCTGTGATCGTCGTCCAAAACGATGCCAGGGGCGGCAAGTTCACTCTCATCCATGGCGGAAGCCCACGGGAATCAGTCAACCCGGTGCCCGAGCTGTTCGAACTGGCGAAGTCGATCAGCCACGTGCCTCAGGGCATTTTCTCGATCATTGCCGCGTACTTGAGCGACAAGGTGCCGAACCTCCCCAACGCCGGTCGCATCGACCCGCACGACCTGGACATGGTCGCGTTCGAGGGGCCCCGGGCAGACGGCTGGATCGGCCCGCTCCAGCGTTACGCTGCCACGCTCCACACTGCACGCCGTCAGCTCGGGGAGGCCAATCTGCCACAGGAGCTGGAAATCTCCTGCGGGAAGATCCTCGACGAAGCACTCACGTTCATCCGTGATTCCGTGCGCAGCAAAACGTTCGACATGGCGTCGTTCGAGGAGTTCTCGGGCAGGACGTACCCCGGTATCCGCACGAACATGAAGTACGCGGCCGCGGCGCAGATCCACGGCGTGGAAGGTCTGATGCGGAAGTGGCGGGCCACGATCGGCGAGGAGGCGTGGCAGGACCTGTATACGGTCGTGCTGTCGATCTGGACGACGTCCGAGTTGAACCAGGCATCGGTCATCATCAGGCAGTGCATGAATCCGGCGAAGGTCGCCACCCACCTGATCGACCTGCCGACCGTCGAAGTTCCTCGCGACCCGATCTTCGTCGCCCTGGACAACCTCGCCCGGATCGTTCAGGACAATGTCTCGGCCGAGATGGTCTTCCCTACCGATCCGGTGGTCGCGGACGCCTTCAAGGGCAAGGAGGACTTGCTCTCCGTCGAAATCCTGCATCAGATCGGGGAGACGGCCGGGGCATGCACGGTCTCCCCCTCGACGGCGGCGTCCGCCTGTCCCATGAACAAGGAGAAGGCTCAGCCTGCCGTTTGACGTCGGCGGCTGCTCGCCGGATCACCCTTCGGGAGCGGCATACCCGGGCACCGTCGGGTCCGGGCCGCCGAGCGCCTTCGCAAACCCCGTCGCACCCGGGGCCTCGGCCATCTCGGTGATCGCCGGCACCGTACGTCTGCGGATGCAGACGTCTCGCGAGTGCACGCCGGCGGCCAGTACCGCCACGCCGTGGCCGCCCGATCGCGCGAAGTGCCCGGCGCAGGACGCCGGCGGTCTCGGGGTCGGGTTCCGGCCAGGACCGTCCCGGCCGGTCTCTCGGCGGGCACCGAGCCGCCCTCGGGCCGAGGCAGCGCGGTCTGCCGGCAGCCGACCGCGCCTGGAAACCCGCAACAGCCGCTCGCCGCGACCGGCGGACGTATGCGGCTGGCTTCGCGACGGACACGGCGGACTGCACGAGTAGGGCTGTGGTAGCTTCCGGACGCCAGTCAAACTCGTGAACGCGGCCACGCGTGCACGAGTCAGGGAATCCGGTGAGAGTCCGGAACTGACGCGCAGCGGTGAGGGTGACGGGCGGGACAGCAGCCACTGGACGACGGTCACGGCCGGGTCCGGGAAGGCGTTCCGCCGGGGTGACCCCGAGTCCGAAGACCTGCTGGCACCCGACCGTCCGCACGGGACCCCGCGTATGGGTCCTGACGTTGAGAGAGCCGACACTGTGCATCTGCCGCGTCCCGCCCGCTGTTCCGTCCTGCTCCTGACCGGGGCGCTGCTGCTCACCGCATGCGGCTCCGGCTCAGGTTCCGGCTCGTCCGGAAAGTCCGCCACCGCCGGCGCGCAGGCCGTCACGTTCGACAACTGCGGGCAGAAGGTGACGGTCAAGGCTCCGCCGAAGCGGGCCGTGTCCCTGAACCAGGGCACCAGCGAGATCCTGCTCTCCCTCGGCCTGGCCGACCGCATGGTGGGAACCGCCACCTGGACCGACCCGGTCATGAAGGGACTGGAGCAGGCCAATGCGAAGGTGCCTCGGCTCGCCGACAACCGGCCGTCGTTCGAGAAGGTCCTGGACGCCGAACCGGACTTCGTCGCCTCCTCCTTCACCTCCACCCTGGGCAAGGGCGGGGTGGCACCCCGCGAGAAGTTCGAGGAACTCGGGGTGCCGACGTACCTGTCGCCCACCGACTGCGAAGGCAAGGACAACAGCGGCGACGGTGACGGCTCACGGACGAAGCCCCTGGCCATGGACACCGTCTACCGCGAAGTGAGGGAACTGGCCCGGGTCTTCGGGGTGGAGGACCGTGGCGAGAAGCTGATCGCCCGGCTGAAGAGCCGGGTGACGAAGGCGACGTCCGGAATCCGTGCCGAGAACGCCACCGTCCTGTACTGGTTCGCGAACCAGGAGTCCCCCTACATGGCGGGCTGCTGCGGCGCCCCCGGCATCATCACGAACGCGCTCGGCGCGAAGAACGTCTTCGACGACAGCACGCAGGAATGGCCCCAGATCAACTGGGAGACCGTAGCCGACCGCAACCCCGACGTACTCGTCATCGGTGATCTCACCCGCAAGTCGCAGACGGCCGAGACCGCCGCGAAGAAGATCGCGTTCCTGGAGTCGAACCCGGCGACCAGGAACATGGAGGCGGTGAAGAAGAAGAGGTACGTGCTGCTCAGCGGGCAGGCCATGAACCCGACGATCCGTACCGTCGAGGGTGTGGAGAAGGTGGCCGCGGCGCTGCGCGCGTAC
The DNA here is from genome assembly GCF_040706335.1 of Streptomyces sp. NPDC048389. Lineage (NCBI taxonomy): Bacteria > Bacillati > Actinomycetota > Actinomycetes > Kitasatosporales > Streptomycetaceae > Streptomyces > Streptomyces sp. NPDC048389. The sequence continues at coordinate 13,111 of NZ_JBEZKP010000033.1, forward strand.
GGGCTCGCCGGATGACCACCGTCCTGCCGTCTCCCCGAGCCCGCCCGCTGCTGGTCGCCGCCGGTGTCCTGCGCGGTGCGGCCGGCCTGGGCGCCGGGCTGGCCGTGCTCGCCGCGTCCGTCGCCGTGGCCATCACCATCGGCCCGGCGGACATCGGCGTGGGCGACGCCTGGTCCGTGGTCGCCTCCCACCTGGGCTGGGGCACGACAGAGCTGACTCCCATCCGGGACGGCATCGTCTGGAACCTGCGGCTGCCGCGCACCCTGCTCGCCGCGGTGTGCGGCGCCGGGCTCGCCGTGTGCGGCGCGGTGATGCAGTCGTTGCTGCGCAACCCTCTCGCCGACCCCTTCGTCCTGGGTGTCTCCTCGGGGGCGTCGACCGGCGCCGTCGTCGTGGTCGTCCTGGGCGTCGGTGGCGGTGTCCTGTCCGTCTCCGGTGGCGCGTTCGTGGGCGCGGTCGGCTCGTTCGCGCTGGTGCTGCTGCTCAGCCACACGCTCGGCGGGGCGACGGACCGGGTGGTGCTGTCCGGTGTGGCCGCGATGCAGCTGTTCTCCGCCCTGACCTCGTTCGTGGTGATGACGGCGGCCGACGCGGAGACCACCCGCGGTGTGCTGTTCTGGCTGCTCGGATCGCTCAGCGGGGCCGACTGGACCGACGTGGGGCTGTGTCTGGCCGTCCTGGGACTGGCCCTGGTGGTGTGCCTGGGATACGCGCGCACGCTGGACGCCTTCGCCTTCGGCCAGGATTCCGCGGCGACGCTCGGGGTCTCGGTCGCCCGGACCCGGCTGGTGCTGCTGTGCGTGACCGCGCTGCTGACCGCCGCGCTGGTCAGCTCGGCGGGCGCGATCGGCTTCGTCGGCCTGGTCCTGCCGCACGCCGCACGCGCTCTCGTCGGCCCGGGGCACGCCCGGCTGCTGCCGGTCACCGCGCTCGCGGGGGCGGTGTTCCTGGTCTGGGCCGACACTCTGGCCCGTACCGTCCTCGATCCCCAGGAGGTGCCGGTGGGCGTGGTGACCTCGCTGGTCGGCGTCCCGGCGTTCGTCCTGGTCCTGTACCGCACGAGGAGGATGCGATGACGACCGGCACCGAGCGGCGGGACGACGGCGCCCGGCCGCCCCGCCCCGATCAGCCGACCGCAGGGCAGACGACCGCAGAGCAGACGGCCGCAGAGCGGACGGCCGCAGGGCAGACGGCCGCCGTAGACGCACCCGCCGGAGTGTCGCCCGCCGAGCCGCCCACCCTCGCCGCCGACCGCGTGAGCCGCACCGCCGACGGGCGGTTGATCCTCGACGGCGTGAGCCTCACCCCCCGGCCCGGCTCCGTGACCGGGTTGCTCGGCCCCAACGGCTCGGGGAAGTCGACGCTGCTGCGGCTGCTGTCCGGCGTCCTCTCCCCCGCCTCCGGCGTCGTCACCCTCGACGGGCGTCCACTCGGCGACTGGGGCCGCCGCGCCGTGGCCCGGCGCGTGGCCGTCGTCGAGCAGCATGCCGACACCCTCGTCGAACTGACGGTTCTCGATGTCGTACGCCTCGGCCGTATCCCGCACCGCCACGCCTGGACCCCCGCGACCGCGGCGGACGAGGAGGCCGTAGGCACCGCCCTGGAGCGCACCGGCCTCACCGACCGCGCGGACCAGCCCTGGCACACGCTCTCCGGCGGCGAGCGCCAGCGCGTGCAGATCGCCCGTGCCCTGGCTCAGGAGCCGCGCGAGTTGCTCCTGGACGAACCGACCAACCACCTCGACATCCAGCACCAGCTCGACCTGCTGAACCTGGTCGCCGAGCTGCCCGTCACCAGCGTCGTCGCCCTGCACGACCTGAATCTGGCGGCCATGTACTGCGACCAGGTCGTCGTGCTCCGGCAGGGCCGGGTGGTCGTTGCCGGTGCTCCGGGCAGCACGCTGACCGAGTCCCTGATCTCCGATGTCTACGGCGTGCGCGCCGCGGTCACCCGCCCCGGCCCCGGCGACCGGCCGCACATCCGCTTCCTGGGCACGCCGGCCGGGAACTGACCGTGGCCGACAGCGGAACGACGGAGCCCGCGTGGAGCGCGTGGTCCGCCTCACCTTCCGCACGCGGAAGGTGGCCCACCGGGCCGATGTCCGGCCCCGTGAGCCGGCCTGCGCAGCCGGTTCGCCCCGCCACCACCGGAGCCACCCCCGCGAACCCTGCCGAAACCACAGATCGAACGCCCTTCGGATGCGACGATGACGCGCCCTCGCTCGTGCCTCACCGCGGAGATCCGTGGTTGGCACCGTGCACCGCGCCGGGGTCACGGGGCAGCAGACCGACCGCGAGGACGGGGACGACGGCAAGGGCCAGCCAGGGGACGGCGGGTGGGAGGCCCAGGTCGAGGAGGGCGCCGGTCGCCGAGCTGCCTGCGAGGACGATCAGACCGGAGACGGAGGACAGTGCCCCGGTGTAGAGGCCGAGACGCCCGTCCTCGGCAAGGTCGGGTACCCAGGCTCGAGCGGTGGGGACGACCAGCATCTGGCCGAGCGTGAGCAGGACGACGTACCCCGCGGCGGGCAGCAGCCCGACGAGTCCTGTCCACTGAGCCGGACGTGCGACGGCCACGACCGTGAAACCGGCCGCGACCAGCAGCAGCCCGGCGGCCATGGAGCGGCGCAGGCCGAGCCTGTCGGCCGCCCAGCCGGTCACCGGGAGCTGGGCACACACGACCAGCAGGGAGGACAGGGCGAACAGCCACGACAAGGACGCCTGGGAGCCGGTCACACGCTCCACCTCTTCCGGCAGGGCGAGGTAGAGCTGGTTGTAGGCGAGCAGGTAGGCGCCGTACGCGCAGCACAGCGCGAGGAAACGGCGGTTGCGCAGCATCGCGCGGATCCCGCCCCGCTCCCGGATGCGGACCCGGCCGGGGATGTGCTGCGGCATCAGCCGCGCGTGCCCGGCGAGGACGAGGACGAAGACTCCGGCCCCGGCGAAGCACGCGGTACGGAAGTCCACGGCCAGCAGCAGACCGCCGAGCAGCGGTCCGACGAAGGCACCCGCCTGGCCGGCCGCGCTGAACAGGGCCAGCACCCGGGTGCGCGGGCCGTGGCCCTCCTCCTCCCAGACCACCGCCTGCCGGGCCGCCTCGGACTCCACAGCCGGTGAGAACAGGGCGGCGGCGAAGCCGATCAGCAGCACCGCGCCGATCACGGCCCAGGTTGCCGCCGCGCAGCCCAGCCAGGCGAACCCGGCGATCCGCAGCACGCAGCCGATCAGGACGACCGGGCGTACGCCGTAGCGGTCCACGAGCCATCCGCCGACCACGAACAGGCCCTGCTGGCTGAAGGTCCGCAGGCCGAGGACGAAGCCGACCAGCCAGCCGGCCATGCCGATCGCGGTGCCCAGGTGCTCGGCCAGGAACGGCAGCACGGCGAAGAAGCCGATGTTGAAGGCCAGCTGGGTCAGGATCAGGAGACGCAGCAGCGGTGACAGGTGCTTCCAGATCCGCCGGCGCGGGGGCTTGGGAGTCCGGGCGGCCCGACGGGGCAGGACGCGGGAGATCATGTCGGTCATCGTGCTCCCGTCAGTCCGCGGGCGGTGTCAGGACGGACGTACGCGGTGGCTCCGGCACGCTCGGCGCCGGCTCGGTCGGGGGTTTCGCGGGCGCCGCGGGAGGTTGCGACGCCTCCTTCTTCGGCCGGGGCACGCCTGCTGCCCCGACAGCCTTCGGCCGGGGTGATCCCCGTCTCGCCGCGCTCGCCGCCGTGACCGCGAGCGCGCCCAGGAGGGCGAGGACGGCGGCCGGGGCGAGGACGGCCCAGGGGGCGCGTTCGACGTACGGCTGGTTCTCGGCGAGCAGCAGGCCCCACTCGGGGGACGGCGGCTGAGTGCCCAGGCCGAGGAAGCCGAGGGCGGCCAGCGACAGGGCGATGCCCGGAAGCCGGAGCAGGGCGTGGCGGGTGACGGGCGGCAGGACGGCCGGAAGCAGTACGCGGGTGAGGACGTACCGGGGACCGGCACCGAGGGAGCGGGTGGCGGCCAGGTAGGTGGCGGCGCGCTCCTGTTGGAGCAGGGCCGAGACGTGGGTGGCCAGCGGTGACCAGGCGACGGCGGCCACGGCGAGCGCGGGAGTCCAGGGGCCGCTGCCTGCGACACCGGTGACGAGGAGGCCGGCCAGTACGGGCGGCACGGCGTTGACGGTGTCGACCACGGGCCCGGACAGCCGGGGCAGCAGCCCGAGCAGCACCCCGGTCACGAGGGCGGCGGCGCTCACCGCGAGGGCGATGCCGAGGGTCGTCAGGGCGCCGTGCGAGATACGGGCCAGGATGTCCCGTCCGAGCGCGTCGGTGCCGAACGGGTGGGTCGGGGAAGGGGCTTGGAGGCGGGCGCCGGTGTTCAGGGCGAGCGGGTCGCGCGGCAGGCCGACGCCGATGACGACGACGAGCAGCGTCCCGTACAGCAGGGGCGGCGTCCGCGGCGCGGGCGGTGCGGGCCGGTGCAGGGAGAGCAGGGCGCCGTCGCGCAGCGCGGGTCCGATCAGCAGCCGGGCACAGAGCCGGGCCAGGGTGCCGGCGGCGGCCGCGAGCAGTACCAGGCTGAGCGTGCCGGTCTGCAGGACGGGCAGATCCTGGGCGAGGGCGGCGCGCAGGGTGAGCCGGCCCAGGCCGGGTATGTCGAAGATCTGCTCGACGGCGACCGAGCCGCCGGTCAGGCCGACGACGAACAGTCCGAGGTTGGGCAGGAGTCCCGGCACGCAGCTCCGCAGGGCATGCCGCGCCACGGCGTGCGGCGGGATGCCTCGTGCGGCGGCGGCCACCGCCCATGGCGCGGTGAGCGCGCCGGGCAGCAGATCGTCCAGCATCCGCCCCAGGAGCGCGCCGGCGGGCAGCCCGAGGGCGAGCGAGGGCAGCACCATCCACTGCGGGCCGTACCAGCCCAGGGCGGGAAGCCAGCCCAACTGCACACCGATCACGGAGGCGAGTACGGCGGCGATGAGGAACTCCGGCAGCGCGGCCAGTGCCGCCGTCGCGGTGCCGCCGGGCGTGCGCTCGCCGAGTCTGCGCCGTGAACCGAGCCACAGGGTGCGGGCGGACACCGCGGCGGCCGTGCCCGCGGCGACCGCGAGGGAGCCGGCCATCAGCAGGAGCGAGACGCCGAGGGCCTCCGTCACGGACGGCAGGACGTCGGTACCGGAGATCCAGGACCGGCCCGCGTCCCCGTGCAGCAGCCCGCCGAGCCAGCGTGCGAGCAGGGCCGGCGGGCCTTCGTCCAGGCCGAGTTCGTCGCGTACGGCGGCCAGTGCCTCGGGGCTGGAGTCTTGCTCCGTCGAGCGGGCCTTGAGCACGGTCAGCGCGGGGTCGGTGCGCGAGAGCCACGGCAGCAGACCGATCCCGCACACCAGGGCCGCCGCGAGCAGGGCCCGCCACAGGAGCGTGGGCCCGCCGCTCCGTGCGAGGGCGCGCAGAGCGGCGGGCAGGGCGGCCGTGCCGCCCCGGGGGCCGTCGGAGATGCCGTTCAGCGCCGGGTCCCCGTCCCGACGAACTGCCGCTCGTACGGGTCGAGCAGCGTGCCCTGCACGGAGGCGCCGATGCCGGTGGCGACCTTCAGGTGTACGAGCGGAACGACCGCGTCGGTGCCGAGGACAGCCGCCTCCGCCTTCATGGCGGCGTCCTGCCGCTTGGCGGGGTCGGTCACGGCCTGGGCGTCCGCGACGACACTGTCGATCCTCTTGTCGCACAGCAACGACAGGTTGAAGTTCCCCTCGCAGGTGAAGTCGCTGCCGAGGACGGTGACGGGGTCGCCGGTGTCGAGCATCATGTTGCGGGAGGCGACGGCGGCGTCGAACTTGCCTGCGAGCAGGTCGCTTTCGAGGCGCGCGTACTCACGCACCTCCAGTTCCACCGTGAACCCGGCCTTCTCGAGCTGCTGTTGCAGCACCTGGGCGGTCTCCGCGAGCTCGGGCCGGCCGGTGTAGGTGGCGATGGTGATGCTCTTCGCGCCGGGATCGGTGGCCTCGGCCCGCCCGGTGGGCTCGATCCGCTTGCCCGCCGCCCAGTTCAGGGCGGGGCCGTAGATGCCCCGGGCGGCCTCGGCGTGGCCCTCGTAGACGTCCTTGGCGATGACGGAGGTGTCGATCGCCTCGCGCGCGGCGGCGCGCAGTCCCGCGTCGGTGAAGACGCCGGACTTGGTGTTGAGGTACAGGCTGGTGTTGCGGGGGGTGTTCGTCTCGTGGACGGTGCCCTTGTCCAGGGACGCGATCTGGGCCACGGGAAGGACCTCGGCGATGTCCGTCTGGCCGGTCCGCAGGGCGTTGGCGCGGGCGGTGCCGTCGGCGACGAACGTGGCGTCGATGCCCGGGGCCTGGGCGCGACCGCCCCAGTAGTCGTCGAAGCGGTCCAGGGCGGCCGCCGTGTCGCCGGTGATCCTGGTGAGCGCGAAGGGGCCGGTGGCGGTGCCGACCGGGCTCACGGCGCCCTTCTTCTCGTACGCCTTCGGTGAGAACACCGCCAGATTCGGGCTGGACATGCGCAGGGGCAGCACCGGGTCGGCCGCGCCGGTGCCGATCCGCACCCGGTCGTCGCCCACCGCCTCGGCGGTCAGCTCGACGCCGACGAGGGCGGTGGGGGCGGGTTCGGCTTCGGCGGCGTGCGTGAGGGCGGAGGCGACGGCCTGCGCGGTGAGCTCGGTGCCGTCCTGGAACTTCGCGTCCCGCAGCGTGAACAGCCAGCTGCGGCCGCCCTGCTCACTGGTCCACGACTCGGCCAGAGCGGGGACCGCGGTGCCGTTGGCGTCCAGCTTGGTCAGCCCCTCGGAGACCCCCAGTCGAGACAGGTGGAAGGCGTCCTGGCTGTACGGGGAGAAGTTCCGCGTCGGAGTGAACGCGAGCGCCACCCGCAGCCGGCTGCCGTCGCCGGAGCCGGCGGAGTCAGAGGACGAGCCGTCGCCGCCGGAGGCGAAACAGCCGGTGAGGAGCGGGGTAAGGAGCAGGCCGGCTATCAGGTGGCGGCGGGGTCTTCTCATGGCTCTCGCTCGTGTCTTCCGGTAGTACCGATCAAGGGAATAACGGAGAGTACATGAAAATCGTTTCCAGTTAAACCAGTGGGATCTCGAAGTGCAGAATCCCCTGCCCACCGCCGGGCTCCTCGGCCCGCTCGTCGCACACCAGCTTCCCCAGCGACCGCCACAGGGCCTCCGCCCCCGGGGACGTCGGAGAGGTGTGCAGGCAGACCGACCGGTAGCCACCGTCGGCCTTCGCGAACGCCACCAGCTCGGCGACCATGCGCCGGGCCAGCCCGTGCCGCCGATGCTCGGGGCGCACGCACACCCGTCGCAGCTGGGCGGTCTCGCCCGAGGGGTAACGCTCGGCCAGCCGACGCGGGTTGGGCGGGTGCTCGAGCCCGCGCCCGTCCAGTGCCGCCGTGGCGGCCACCGTCCCGTCCCGCTCGTCGACGGCCACCAGCAGCGTGTGCCGGGGCGGGGCGAGGTAGAAACGTTCCGGGTCGATGATGTCGGCGTGCCATCGGGGCACGTAGCCCGTACCGAAGTCCCGGTAGACGGCGTCCAGCATCACGGTCCGGGCGCCATCGAGGTCATCCGCGGTCGCGGTTCTGATGCAATATTCAAGCACTTGCACATCATAGGCAAGAGCCGTCGAGAGCATGTCGACGGCGGGCCGGGCCGCACCTGCCCGGCCCGCCGCAGCGGACCTTGGGGCACGCCGCTGAGGCGCCCCACGGACGTACAGGCCCCCGCCCGAGCGAGCCGGCCCAGGACGCGCGTCAACGGCTCCTGTTGATGTGCGGCGGATTCGCGGCCTGCGACATGGTGTTCCCGATCCACCTCGCCCGCCGCCGCTACGGCCCGAACCGGGCAGGCGACCGACTCGCCGGAGCACACACCGCGGGCGCAGACTGACAGTGGGTCGTGATGCCCTGGAGGCTGTTTCGGGGCCGATCCGAGAGGAGCGCCTCATGCATCCCATGGCTGTCGCCGGCGCCGCGGCCGGCCGGCTCGCCCACTACGCGGTTTCGGGAGTCGTGGGCGGCCTGATCATCCGTGGGCTCTCCAAGCGGCTGCCGGACGGCACGTCGGCGGCCCGCAAGGCCGTGGTGGGAGGGGTCGCCGGCGGTATCGTCGCCGGGCGCCGGCTCTCCTCGGCCGCCGAGGAGGCCCGGCTCAAGGCCGGTGACGTGCTCGCCGAGGCCCGTACGGCCCTGGGGGAGGAGGCCCCGCCGCCGTCCGCCGTCAAGGTCGGGGACCACGAGCACGAGCACTGACCTTGTCCCACGTCACCGTACGCTCGCTCGCCGCAGGCCGGGTGAGGCTGACCGTTCCGTGGGTGCGGGAGCGCCCGGGCATCTCGCCCCTGCCGCCGAACCCGGCGACAAGGTGGGGCTGCTGCGCCACTCGCGGTCGGTGTCCCGCACTTCGGGCACGGCACCACCCGTGGCGGGTTCGCGCCGACAGGCCGATCACCTCACCCTGGTCCGTCATGTTCTCAACGACCAGTGCCGGCAACCCGGAAAAGACACTTCCCACAAGGGAGTCGGCCTCACAGATGCGATACCGACCTCCCCGGCGGACTCGTTGACACCGGGTAGCAGCTTGCCATCCCGCACAGGGGATCGCTCGGCCCCGGAGCCGAAACCGCCTGGGCCGCGCGCAGTTGAGTCGGGCGCCGGACGCCAGGGGACATGAGCCTGCGCGGCCCCGGCCCTCTGTGACCTCCGCGTGACGTGAACCGCGGCCTGCCGTTGAAGGAGGCGATGCCCCTTACACCGCAGCGAGACGTCACCGCTCCCACGATCGTGATCGGAGCCGGCCCCCACGGCCTGGCTGCAGCCGCGCTACTGTGCCGCTCCGGCACGCCGACTGTGATCCTGGAACGGTCGGACCGAGTAGGAGCCAGCTGGGCGCGGCGATACGACCATCTGCGCCTGCACACACCCCCCGGCGTCTCACAACTCCCCGGCTTACCGGTGCCGCGCCAGGCCGGCCCGTGGGTGAGCCGGGACGACTATGTGCGCTACCTGGAGAGCTACGTCGCCCACCACCGGCTCGACGTTCGGCTGACCACCCCGGTGCTGCGCATCGAGCGGGCCGAGCCCGGCTCGGGTCCCCGGTGGCTGGTCCACACCCCGGACGGCCCCGTCCCGACTGAAGCGGTCGTGGTGGCCACCGGCCGCTGCCACACCCCGGACGTCCCCCACTGGCCCGGGCGTGCGACCTTCACCGGCACACTGCTGCACTCGGCCCACTACCGCTCTCCGGCCCCCTACCGCGGGCAACACGTCCTGGTGATCGGCGCCGGCAACAGCGGTACCGAGATCGCCGGCGTTCTGGCCGGAGCCGGCGCCCGGCGGGTTCGGATCGCAGTCCGCACCCCACCCAACATCCTGCCCCGCTCCAGCGCCCGTTGGCACGTGGTCGGCCGGCTGACGGAGGCCCTCCCGCTGTCGTGGCGCGACCACACCTCCCTGCTCACGCAACGTCTCGCGGTGCCCGACCTGACCTCACGGGGACTGCCGCGGCCCCGGACGGGGCTGTACACCCGCAATGCCCGCGAAGGGGTCAACCCGGTGCTCGATCACGGCTTCGTGGACGCCGTCCGCTCCGGGCGGGTCGAGCCGGTCACGGCCGTCCAGGGGTTCGACGGCCCCGACGTGGTACTGGCCGACGGCACCCGACTGCGGCCCGACACGGTCATCGCCGCCACCGGGTACCGGACCAACCTGCACGACCTGGTCGGGCCCCTGGGCGTTCTCGACGAGGACGGGCAACCCCTCGCCGTAGGGGCAGAGAGCCATCCCGAAGCCCCGGGCCTGTACTTCGCCGGCTACACCAATCCCCTCACAGGCGTTCTCCGCCAGGCGGGTATCGAGGCGCGCGCCATCGCCCACGCGTTCCGCCGCGAGACCGCGCGGACACCGCTTCTCGGCCCCCGGGTGGGCGACCGCCCGGCCGACACCCTCCCCAGAGGACACGCTCCGGGCTGACGGAGCCTCGGGGAGCATGCCGGGTTACGCCCGCCCGACGGGGCCGGCCAGCGGTCGCTCCTGTGCCCTCGAAGCCGCGGGGTGTCCCCGGTTCTCCGCGTGGATTCATGTCCAGAAGGGAACATCGCTCCAGCGGCATGGGACCGTGGACAAGGAGATCTCCGTGACGGCAAAGTCCGGTCGTGCTGTCCGTGCCCGAGCTCGCGGAGCAGGACAAACAGCGCACGGTCTACGTCGATCCCTGCACGGGCGAGGTGCGCGGCGCCCTGACCACGTGGTTCGGTTCGACCTCCCTGGCCACCCGGCTGGACGGTCTGCACCGCCCTCTCCACCTCGGTGAGAAGGGCCGCCTGTACTCCGAACTCGCCGCGAGCCGGCTGTGGGTGCTGGTTCGGGCGGTCTGCTGGTGTGGTTCGGGCGCCGGCGCACCTACGCGGGCGGACCGAAGCGCAACACGGTGCTGCCCGAGCGCGGGGCGCGGGGTGTGCGCCGCAGCCGCGGTCTGCACGCGACCACCGGGGTGTGGATCTCGGCCGGCCTGCTCGTCCTCAGCGCCACCGGGCTGACCGGGTCGGCGTACGCCGGTGAGCGCTTCGCCGAACTGCGCACCTCGCTGAGCGCCTGCGCGCCCGAGTTGGACACCTCCATCTCCGGCCGCTCGAAGGGCACGTCCGGGCACGACCGCTCCGCAGGGCACGAAGCCGCGGCGGCGGGCAGCCTGCCTGCCTGCCGGGCTCACCGTGGACCAGGTGCTGGAAAGGGCCCGTGGAGCGGGGCTCGACGGCCCGTATGGAGTGCGTGATCGAGTCGGTGGTGACCAAGCGTTTGGGCGCTCTGCCCGTCGCTGCCGAGTTTCCGCGCCGACTGGATGTTGCGGGGATCGTCGATGCCCTTGCCCGCCCGATCCCCGGGCGGAGCTGACGCACGGCCGCGTGATCGAGGTGCTGGTGGCCAACCGGGAGCCGGCCCGCCAGGCCGAGGCCGCCCGCGGCGAAAGCAAGGGCCGGAAGACCCGCCGCTCCCGCTGGACGCTCGCCCGGTGAGCCGTACGCGGTCGCGCCGGGGGACGACCACCGGGGAGTCGTCGCCCGGCGCGGCCGCGGGAGCTCGATGAGAGCGCACGATGCGGCGATGAGTTTTCCCGGCCCGGCCGGTCTACCGTTCGTCAATGATCAGAAAGCGCGAAGCAGGAGGAGCGACGTGAGCCAGTTGCTGCGGGTCCAGAACTTCACCGTCTCGAGCGACGGGTTCGGCGCCGGCGAGGGCCAGAGCCTCGAGAAGCCGTTCGGCCATGCCGATCCGGGGAACATGTTCGCCTGGGCCATTGCCACCGACCACTCACCCATCAACCGCTCCGAACCCGGCGGCAGCCGAGGTCTGGACGACTACATCACGCGGGACTACGCCCGCAACATCGGCGCCGAGATCATGGGCCGCAACAAGTTCGGGCCGCAGCGCGGGGCCTGGCAGGGCCACGAGTGGCAGGGGTGGTGGGGTGACGAGCCCCCGTTCCACACGCCGGTGTTCGTCATGACGCACCACAAGCGCCCGTCGTTCACGCTCTCCGACACCACGTTCCACTTCGTCGACGGCGACCCGGCCGCGGTGCTCGCCCAGGCGAAGGAGGCGGCGCAGGGCCAGGACGTCCGGCTTGGCGGTGGGGCCACGATTATCCGGCAGTTCCTCGAGGCCGACCTCGTCGACACCCTGCATGTGGCGGTCGTGCCGACGAAGCTCGGCTCCGGGGCCCGGCTGTGGGAGTCCCCCGATGAGCTGCTCGATCGGTTCCACCAGGACGTCGTGCCCAGCCCGAGCGGCGTGACGCACCACCTGTTCTGGCGGAAGTGAGGCCGGACCAGCCGGTCGGCGCGGGTTCCGTCACCGGCGCCCGCGGCATGGCCGCCGCCCAGCGGCGTCCCCAACCTCACGGGTCAGTACACCTGGCCCCTCGACCACAAGTGTCCTCGCCCTGCCCCTGGAGGACAGGGCGAGAAGCGTTCACACATGCCTCGAGGAGGTCGACCGCCACCACGCCCGCAGCCGCTTCGAGCATGAGGATCTGCAGACGAACGGCACGGGCGCCGAGTGGTCCGACGACCAGGTCTCGCCGCCTACGGTGTGGAGGAGGCCACCGGATCCGGCTCAACGGCCGGACGACCGTGGTGGTGTCACACCCACTCCACGCCCGGCTTCTACGGGACTGTGAAACTGAGCCGCCCCGCCCTGACCGGTCAGCTGCCCACCTGCGTCGCAGACTGCAACTCCAGACTCCTGTCAGTCGCTTGGCACCTCTTCCTTGATCGTCAGATCCGCCGTTGTCCCATAGAGAGTCTCCAGATCAACGAGGAGCAGATCCTCGCGGCCGGCCGCGGACTCCATCAGGTCCGGGTAGAACCCGTGCAGGGAGAACAGGGCCAGGGTGGTGCCCGTGGTGTCGTAGCCCTGCTCGGTGAGCAAGGTACGGATGCGTTCCAGACGTTGCAGGTCGCCGGTACCGCGGCGGGCTGCTGTCGCCTTGGCCTCACCAAGGAGGGCGATCTTGGCGCGGGGCGCCTGAGGGCGCTCGCCCAGGGCCAGAGCGATGACGTCGACCTCGTGCTTGGTGCGGGCCGCGGGATCGGCCACTTCGGTGGTACCGACCGGGCCGGGAAGACCGCCGGGGAGCAGGGTGCGGGCGTAACGGCGGGTGAAGGCGCGGGCGAGGTCCTCGAAGTGAGGGCCGAGGATCTTGGAGTTGAAAGTGGGCAGGGCCGCCTGCCACGCCTCGTCGGCGAACCCTTGCTCGATGGTGGCCGCCTGCGGCAGCGTGATCAGCTGGTTGAAGCGGATGACGGGGTCAGCCAGGGTGATGACGGGGTGGCGGGGGCGGAGGATGTCCTGCTCGCGCTGGATGTAGCCGGTGGACTCCAGGACGTGGAGCGGGTGGGTTACCGCGTTGCGCTGCCTCTCCAGGGCCGCGCCGATCTTGGTGGGGGTGGTGGCGCCCTGGGCGATCGCGGTGAGGATGTCGTAGTAGAGGGTGTGCTGGGTGATACGCGGGTCCTCTCGCAACAGGTACTCCGTCTCTGTCCGCGAGTAGACCGCGCGCCCCGAGTCCAGGAGCGTCCGGGAGAGCCAGGCGGCGAAGCCGGCGTCCGGGTGCGGTCGGGCGGCGACCGGCCGGTAGCCGGGGGCCCCGCCGAGCACCGCGTGAACCTGCAGGGCGGTCAGTGGGTCGTCGATCCGCCAGAACTCGCGGGCGGCCCGGTAGTCGAAGGCGCCCAGGCGCAGGTCGACCACCGCGCGGCCCCGCAGCGGCTTCGTCCCGGACAGCAGCTCGTGCATCACGCTCATCGCGGACCCGCAGAGGATCAGCCGTGGCCCGGCTCCGGCGCCGCGCTGGCGCTCGTCGTAGAGCTGCTGAAAGACGATGCCGTCGGATGCCGCAGCGGCCCCCGACCAACGGAAACGCCGCAGGTCAGGGCCGCGTTGAGCGGGCCGACCTGTTGTGCGGGCGAAAACAGGGCGGACTGTCGAGGCCACCGCGAAACCGCAGGTCAGCGAGCCTTCGACGCCGGCTCGAGGATCGCGACGACCTCCATCGTGACGCGGCACGGGAAACAGATCCACTGATCCACCCCTCGGATCAACGACGCCGCGCTCACATGGACGCTCTCCCGCCTGCGGGTCGAACCGGTCACCCCGGCCCTCGCCCAGTCCGCAGCCACCCTGCTGCGCGCGGCCGGACTGCACGGCCACGAGTACGCCATCGACGCCATGCTCTGCGCCTCCGCCCTCGCTCAGCCCGGTCGGGTCACCATCCTGACGTCCGATGTCGAGGACATCACCGTGCTCACCACCGACCACCCCCGTGTGGCTGCCGAGAAGGGGCGAGCTGACCGACCGGATCGGCGAGCTGCCCGAGGACACAGAGGTCGTCGTCCACTGCCGAGGTGAGTGCTGCGCGCTCGCCCACGACGCCGTACGGCTATTCACCGATCACGGCCGGCAGGCGATCCGGCTCAACGACGGCATGCTCGAGTGGCGTCTGGCCGACCTCCCCGTGCACGGCGGGGCGACGGCGTGAATGCCATCCCCGGCAGCGTTCCCTCGCCCCCGGGTCTCGCGGCGCCGGCTGCGACGCAACGGCGGCCAAGACCGGCGAAGGGGGCGGCGGCGGAGCCGCGGCCCGGCCCCGCGGCCTCATCGTGCGCGCCCTGGCACCGAGCCGGGTGACTTCTCCGCTGCTTGCGGCCGGCCGCACCGCCTGTCGATGTGAACGCTCACGCCGCCCACCGGACTGTGCGCCAAGGCCGGCGGGCACGCGCATCTCACGCCGCGGTCGTCGGACTGGGTTGGGCGGCGCGGTGGTGTTCGACATTGATGCGCTGGGCTTCTTCGAGCTGGTCTTCCAGGACGACGATGCGGCAGGCGGCCTCGATCGGGGTGCCCTGGTCGACGAGCTCGCGGGCGCGGGCGGCGATGCGCAGCTGGTAGCGGGAGTAGCGGCGGTGTCCGCCTGCGGAGCGGAGCGGGGTGATCAGGCGGGCATCCCCGAGGGCGCGGAGGAAGCCGGGGGTGGTGCCGAGCATGTCTGCCGCCCGGCCCATGGTGTAGGCGGGGTAGTCGTCGTCGTCGAGACGGCCGTACGAGTCGTCTGCTGTCATTTCACCTCTCTGTGGCACGCATGGAGGGGCCCTGGTGCCGCACGGCACCAGGGCCCCGAAGGAACTGCTACACCACCTGCCGGCCCTTGTGCTGCACCGGCCTTCTGTATCCGCATGCCAGACCTGGATGCTGTCCGGGGTGCGGGGATCGCAGTTGCGTGACCGGAGACCACCTCGCTATCGATGTCCTGCGGTACCCGGGTTCGAGACATCTGCCCGGGCGATCCTGATGGTGCTCGGCTCCTCCGTTCTTCCCTCTGGATCGATCACTTACCGAACGGGAACTACGTACTGCTGGTGTTGCGAACTACTGGTGTTGCGAACTGCTGGTGGCCTCTCACAGCGCCACTTCGGCAGCCAGCCCCGTCGCCCGTCCTGCGTCTGCTCTGGCTTGGAACCCCACTGCCGAACCTCCCGGTGCGCGCGCCCGCAGCCGACGCCTTCACCGAGGTACTGCTCACCAACTTCACTGCTGGGTACCGCGAACTGCACTTACTACGGGTACTGCCACTGCGGTAACTGCCGTATTGCTGATGGCGGCCCCTGATCACTGCGGGCCACCCGGTCCGGTCACCAGTCCCGTCGCCGTCCTGCAACAACCCTGGCTTCGAAACTCCGTCACCGCACCGTCCTGCGAACTGCACCTGCGGGCACTGCTGCCCGGCAGTTCATCTCTGCCGGGCCCTGCTGTCTCTCTGGGCTACGACAGAAACCATAGCCACGACACCACCTCATGTCTACTCCGGCCAGCATAGATTTTCGCGTGTTCGGCAATGAGGTGTCGGCTTCGAAGAGTGAGGGGTGGGGACACCGGGCAGTCATCGTCGGGGTCGACCGCCACAGGCCGGGGCACCAACCCGTGCATGCAGGGCGGGGCATCGGCGATCCACCCCGGACCCCGGCACCCCGACCTGCGGATACTGCGGGATCGAACTGCCCCGGACCGCGGGGAAGAGTACGCCGTCCTGGTGTTCCCCACGCTGCCGCCGGATGGCACACCGCCAAGGAGTGGAGCGGCCCCCGGGCCGCCGACCCCGACCGCCTCTCCGGCGAAGCTCTGCACGAAGTACGACGAGATCATCCACCGCATCCCCATGAGCCGCCGCGGCCCGGCTGGGTACTGCCAGCGATGCCGAGACCAGGACTACCTCCAACGCCGGCAGAGCCCCACTCGGCCTCCCGCCGGCCACAGCGTTCCGACGGGTCCGACATGCGGCTTCTGCCGATCCCCCATGGAAGCGGCCTCAGCCGCCCGACGATGGTGCTCGCACGCCTGCCGACAGGCCGCCTACCGAGCACGCAAACTCGGCGAGTGACCGGTGCCAGTGATCGTTGATCGATTGCCACTCAAGGATGATCGACGTCAGTTGGTGCCACCGAAGGTTGATCAGTGGGGCGTACAGGCAGGCCGGGGACGTGGTGGGGGCACCTGTCGGTGTGAGGTCCGGAGACCCCGGAGTCAGACCTTCCGGATCCGGTCGGTGATCTCTTGCCTCGCCGCGAACCCGGCCGCCTTGTACGTCGCGACGCCGCCGACGTTGGAACTCGGCGTGCACACGCGCACGCTCGACGAGCCCATCTCCCGCAGTGCGGCCGCCCCGGCGACGGTGATCGCCCGGCCATAGCCGCGGCCGCGGTGGCCCGCATGGACGCCCATCGGCTCGACCAGTCCCGGCTTCCCCGGGCCGGCCGACCAGACCGTCACCACCGCCGCGGGGTTGCCCTGGTCGTCGTAAGCACCCAGGCATCGGACGTCGGCGTAGAACGGTCCCGCGGACATCTCGTGCCGGTACTCGCGCGTGGGCCTCGTGGTGTTGAACGCGGACCGCAGGACGTCGGCGAAGTCCTGTGCCTGCTCCAGGCCGATCGCCTTGATCCACACGCCGGGGTCCTCCACCGCTTCGGCGAGGTCGCGGAAGAGCGGCGTCCACGGCTCGTCGACACCCCAGCCCTCCTTGGACAACAGGTTGTGGAGCAGCAGGCCCTGCGGCGCCTCGATGGACACCGCTCCTTCCGGCAGCACGCCGCGCTCAGGCAGCGAGAAGTCCCCGACGAGCCGCCGCGCCAAGTCCTCGTCCTGGAAAGCGTCGGGAGCGACCGTCATCCGCACCAGCGTCGGCGAGTCCAGCATCCCGACAGCGAGGATCCGTCCGCCCCGGCTCCAGGTGCGGACCACTGCGGCCGTCTCGGCGGTTCCAAACCGGTAGTTCCAGCCGATGTCCCCGGGATGCAGCTGCATCGGCGCTTCGTCGTGCTGCCACTCCCGCAGCGCCGCAATAGCCTCGCGCATCCCGTCGGCCGTCGGCGTACTCAGCACAATCGTCATAGCCGGGATCTGACACCCCCGCTCGGTGGCGTGCAACCGATTGACGTAACAGCCGAGCGATCGATCACGGCCCAAGACGCTTGGTACTGAGTGACGGTGACAGCTGAGGCGACCAGCCTTCACCGAGGCGCAGCAGCGATCCGTGAAGAACGTCCTCGACCGCCGTACCTGGGCCACCCGCCAGGAGTCGCGGATCGCGATCGTGACCTGGATCGAGCGCACCTACCACCGACGCCGGTGTCAGAGACGCCTGGCCCGATTGACCCCCGTCGAGTACGAGACCATCATGACCCCAGCCGCAGCCCTGGCTGCATAAACCCCGCTGTCACCCAACCCTGCAGCAGTCCCCAAGTCTGTCGAGAGGTCGGTGGGAAAGCCTGCCACACGTCGCCGGGGTGGGCTCTCACCGCTGTGTGGGCCCTTGATCCGCCACCGATTGAACACGCAAAGCCGAGTAAACCGGCTCCTCACGGGGAACGATCAGGGCTTCCGAACGGGCACCACCGCTCGCCTACCGCAAGGACCACCGATGCTTCCTGAGGTCCGCCCTTACGTATCCGCGCCCCTTACAGGCCAGTTGGAACACCAATTGGGTCTGGCTCCGAACTGCGGAGCCGGCCATCTCGATGTGGAGCACGTCGCCGGCATCGCAGTCGTCGCGGCTGCCCACTCAGGTGGCTATGCGGCCATCGGTCATCTCCTCGGACTGCTGGCCGCGCTCCCTTCCCCTGCCGAGGCAGGGGAACGTTTCTGGTCGGACCTGTGGAGGTCCTCCGGCACCGTCTACCTGCTACCCGCCACCATCAAGGCCGACGTGTTGCAGGCCCTGGCAGGCGAGGGGACCGCCCTGGCTCGGCAGATCCTTTCGGCAGTCGACGAGATGACCCCGCCGCAACGCGTCGCAGCCGGAGAGGTGATCGGCCAAGCCCTCGCCGAATCCGACCATCTCCCCGACCTCAAGACACAGGTCATCGGAGAACTGTGGCTCCGCGATCTCGAACTCACCGCCTGGCACGTCCTGCACGCCGACCGCAGGGCGGACGATCCCACTGGGCGGAAAGCCTTCCTCGAAGCCTGGACGAACGCCTGAAAGTCCAGGAGCCTCCGTCACTCGAATTGGCTGGTCAACTAATGTGACGGTCGCTGGGGATCAGCGCTGTGCGGCGAACATGCCTTCGATCTCCTTGAGTACGGGATCAGGTCGGTCCGTCGGCACCTCGTGGGAAGTGCCCTTGGCGGTGACGCGGTGCGCAGCCGCCCTGTCGCACCACGACAGCCGCAGTGAGAACAGATCGGACCCACGTCGGCACTCCCCTCGGGCGAATGGTGAACCCGTTGCCGCAGTGGGGTAGCTTACCTTCTCGTGCTCGCCAGAAAAGTCGTGTCACCGGGTACGTACTGAGGGCGAGCACCCTGACGGGAAGGGCGCTCCCATGCGGGACAGCGGAACGGGCGGACTGGGTGAGGCCCTGGCCGCGGCGGAGGCCGCGCCGCCGGTGGAGTCCGTCGACGTCATAGCCGCAGCGTTGCGAAGACAGTTCGGGGCCCGGTCCGTGTCGTTCCTGATCACCGACTTCACCGGCACCTCCGTCGTCCGCCTGGGCACGGCGGACGACATCGACCTGGACCGCCCCGCAGATCCGATCGCCGTCTCCGGCACCGTGTACGACGAGGTGATACGGACGCAGCGGCCGCATGTGGAGGCCGTAGGGGGCGGTGGCTCGACGCGAGTGATCGCACCGGTCACCAATCGCGGGGATGCGCTCGGGCTGCTGGAGCTCCATCTGCCACACCACCCCGGCCCGGCCACCCTGCCGGAGATCAGCCGGAGCGCCCACGCCCTGGCGTACATCATCATCGCGAACCGGCCCTTCACCGACCTGTACCAGTGGGGCCGCCGCACCAGCCCGCTGAGCCTGGCCGCCGAGATCCAGCACCGGCTGCTGCCGACGTCGCTGGCCTGCGAAGCCGCCCAGTTCGCAGTTGCCGGCGCCCTGGAGCCGGCCGAGTTCGTCGGCGGCGACACCTTCGATTACGTCATAGACCGCGACCACGTCCAGCTGTCCGTCACCGACGCCATGGGGCACGACGTGGACGCTGCCCTCCTGGCCACCCTCCTCGTCGGCGCACTGCGCCGCGCCCGCAGGCAGGGAGCCGATCTCCGGGAACAAGCACAGGCCGCCGACCAGGCCGTGGCCAAGCACAGCGGCGGCCGCTACGTCACCGGGCAACTGCTGCGGATCAGCCTGCACGACGGACGAACCGAGTTCATCAACGCCGGCCACCCCTGGCCCCTGCGCCTGCGCGGCGGCAAAGTCGAGGAGATCGCGCCGACCATCGACATGCCCTTCGGCTTCCTGGCCCCGCACACCTACACGGTCCAGCACCTGGACCTGCGGGCAGGGGACCGGCTGATCATGCTCACCGACGGGATGCAGGAGCGCAGAGCCGCGGACCTCGATCTGCCGGTCCTCATCGAGAACACTCAAGACCTGCACCCCCGGGAGGCCGCCCGTGTCCTGATCGAGCACGTCGTCCATGCCCACGACGGGCTTCTACAGGACGACGCCACTGTGATGTGCCTGGACTGGTACGGCACCGAGTCCACTCGCCGCGACGCCGACCACGGCGCCGACCTCACCGACGCCTCCCCCACCGTCGGAGAGCACACCGCACCCGCAGGGCCCGCAGACCCCCGAAGTTGAAGTTGCCCTGACAGGTTCATTTCCCCGGACCAGAGGGCGCGTCCGAGCCCAACGGACCGACTCAACGCGAGTGTAAGCAGACTTGCTCCCCCTCGGATCTGCTGCCGGACCGGTTTCGCCGGGGCTTCCTGAGAGTGGGGAATCCAGCTGGCCGTATGTGGAAAATCTTGGCTGCCCCCGCAGACGTCCCCGCGCCTTCAGCGACAGGGCCTCAGCGTCGTCCTGCCCGAGCCCGGCACCGCGAAAAGCAGCCCGCCGGTCGGCGAATACAGGGCCCATGTCGAAGCCTGACGCGCTGCTTGTTGACGATGCCGGCCTGGTGGAGTCCGGGCGCAGCAATCAGATGCCTCTGACTGTGGTCGCCGGTGGTGCTGTCATCACGGGTCGACTGGCTCCCGAGGCCGTCTGGAGGCAGCGGGTGTCCAAGGTCCTGGCGGACTCGGCCCGCCTGAGCGACTTCTCCGCCGTGTTCACAGCTGCGGCGCGCGTGGAGGGACCGCCCACCCGTCTGCATTTCCATGTGGCTCGGATTCTCCAGGGCACCGTGGGGATCCCGGAGACAGGCGGGATGTACCGGGTGGCGATCGAAGAAGTCAGCGCCTGGACCATGGGCGACTTCAGCTGCTCCGAGCACTGACACACTGCCGCGCCGAGAACCTCGCTACGCGGTGAGGTCCGACCGGCGCACCCCGGCCGGACCCTCACCGCTGGTCTGCTGACGGCTCGCGCCTGCCCGGCGGTCAGGCTGCCGCAGGGGCGCCGAGCATCGCGGAAGCCTGCTGCATCGGGGTGCGAACCCTCGTGAGCGCGGCGGCCTGGGGAAGTTCGCGGCAGGTGAAGCCGAGCTGGGTCATGGCCCGCAGGACCTCACCGGCACTGAAGTCACGGCGGTCCTGGCGAGTGACGACTTGGCCGACCTGTTTGACGGGGTAGGTGCGTCGGCCGATGATCACGGACTCGCCGGAAGCCTGCTCGGGCTTGACGCCCTTCATCGATTCCAGGACTCCGCTCCTGGTGAGGTCGAACGGAAAGCGGGCGATGACACAGCGCATAATGCCTCACAGGGAGAGGAACGAAGAGGGAGTGGTTCTGCCGCGGATGTGACGGCTCAGCGGGCGAGGGCGAGGACGCCCAAGGCACTGCCGTGTTCGTCGACCACGGGCAGGGCATCAACCTGGCTGTAGCGCATCATGTGCCCGGCTTCGGCCATGGTGGTCACCGGCGAGGTGAACGGCCCGCGGTCGCCGAGGATGTCCCGCAGCTGGACCCTGTCCGAGTACGCGGAGCCGTCACGGGCTGCTGTGAGCTGAGCCTGGGTGACCAGTCCGATACACAGTCCGCTGTCGTCGCAGACAAGCAGACGCCAGGTACGGGCACTGGCCATGACGGACAGGGCCACCTCGACGGTCATGCCGTCACAGACCTGCGGTCCGGCGGTGTCCATGACGTCGGCCACCGTGCTGTGTACGGCAGGGGCATTCGTCGAGCGGGGCTGCATCTGAACCAGCGTCAAAAGGTGCCTCCTGCATGAGTGGGTCAGCTTCCGGATCACGAAGTTCTCAGGCCGCCGCGTCGAAGGCTGACTGCCGCGCGGTCACGCGCCGGGCCGCCGAGGCGGGGCTGCGCCGGCCGCGTGAGGACACGCTGCGCTGACGCCGCTCGACCACCGGCGCTGTGATCGTCACCGGAATACCGGAGGGAGTCTGGGCGCCGGTGATCCGGCCGAGTGCCTCCTCGCCGGAGCGGACCTGGGTGGTCTGGGGCACGATGCCGGCGGCGGTCATGAGGCGGGTCATGTCGCGGCGCTGGTTGGGGGTGACCAGGGTGACGACACTGCCGGACTCCCCTGCCCGCGCGGTACGGCCGCCGCGGTGGAGGTAGTCCTTGTGGTCGGTCGGCGGGTCGACGTTGACGACGAGGTCGAGGTTGTCGACGTGGATGCCACGGGCGGCGACGTTCGTGGCCACGAGCACGGTGACATGCCCGGTCTTGAACTGAGTCAGAGTCCGGGTGCGCTGTGACTGCGCCTTCCCGCCGTGCAGGGCGGCGGCCCGCACCCCGCTGGCCAGCAGGTGGTCGGTGAGCTTGTCCACGGCCCGCTTGGTGTCCAGGAACATGATCACCCGGCCTTCGCGTGCCGCGATCTGCGTCGTCGTGCGGTGCTTGTCGGTGCCGTGGACGTGCAGCACGTGATGTTCCATCGTCGTGACCGCGCCTGCGGACGGGTCGACGGAGTGGACGACCGGGTCGGTGAGGTAACGGCGGACCAGGCGGTCGACGTTGCGGTCCAGGGTCGCGGAGAACAGCATCCGCTGGCCCTCGGGGCGGACCTGGTCCAAAAGCGCTGTGACCTGGGGCATGAAGCCCATGTCGGCCATCTGGTCGGCCTCGTCCAGGACAGTGATCGCGACCTGGTTCAGCCGGCAGTCACCACGGTCGATGAGGTCCTTGAGCCGACCCGGCGTCGCAACGACGACCTCGGCGCCACCACGCAGCGCGTTGGCCTGCCTCCCGATCGACATTCCGCCGACAACGGTGGCCAGGCGCAGCCTCACCGAGCGGGCATAGGGGGTAAGCGCGTCGGTCACCTGCTGGGCCAGCTCACGCGTCGGCACAAGGACCAGGGCCAGCGGCTGGCGGGGCTCGGCGCGCTGACCGGCGGTGCGGGCCAACAGCGCCAGGCCGAAAGCGAGAGTCTTGCCGGAGCCGGTGCGCCCGCGCCCCAGGGCATCACGGCCCGCCAGGGTGTTGGGCAGGGTCGCACCCTGAATCGGGAACGGAACGCTCACACCCTGCGCGGTCAGCGCCGCCAGCAGCTGCCCCGGCATGTCGAGGTCGGCGAACGCCTCGACCGCGGGAAGCGCAGGAGTGACCGTCTTCGGCAGGGCGAACTCCCCCTGCACCGCCGCGGGCCGCCGACCATGTCCGCTCGACCGGCTCGGACCCCCTGAACGGCTCGGGGCGGACGAGCCGAGCCGTGCGCCCCGCCGCGAACCAGCGTCGGAGCCGAAAGCGAGAGAGTCGGTCCGGTTGCGGCTGGAGGAACGACTGTTCGTACGTGTGGGGTTCATCGAGAACCTTCCTTGATAGCGGCACGTACCAAGGAATTCCCGCAACGGAAAAACAGTGCAGGGAATCACAAGAAACGGACCGAATGGAATGCGAAAAGAATCTGGTGTGCAGTGAATCAGGTTCGGCACGAAGGCGATGAAATGAGCGAGTCACACGGGATGCGAAATCCCGGAAGTCGACCGGTTTCAGCTCCGAAGAAGCACGGACCCCTGGATAAGGAATACAGGCGATGCCCAGGGGAGACCACTGCGGGAAATGTCCGTAGCTGGGGCCCGCACCCCGAGGGATGCGGGCCCCAGCTGCGAAGTACACGACAGCGTCAGGCCGGAACGATGTTCTCGGCCATCGGGCCCTTCTGGCCCGGCGCAATGTCGAAGATGACCTTCTGACCTTCGAGCAGCTCACGGAAGCCCTGGGCAGCAATGTTCGAGAAGTGGGCGAACACGTCAGCGCCGCCACCATCCTGCTCGATGAAGCCGAAACCCTTGGCCGCGTTGAACCACTTCACAGTGCCTGATGCCACGTCATGTCTCCTTTGGGGCAGTACGCCGGGATCCCCGATGCCAGGTATCCGGGTCGCCGCGATGATGCCCCGACCGGAAAATGACCGGCAATAAAAGCGCTTCCAGTGGCCGACAATTCCGGCGAAGGCGCTTGAAGTCTTGGGAACCACAACTGCAACTGGGATCGACAGTAGCATGCCGTAACGGCCCGGGCACGGTAAATAACTTCGCTCTGTTGGTTGCGGTACAAACACTCCCCGCATGGCACGTTGAACTCTGACCTCACGGTCATAGATATTGCCCCACCCCGAACGCACGGTTTCGTGAAGAGCGGTCGCGGTACGGCTGGGAGAGCACAATTTCCCGGTGGCATCCTCCTGCCGGCCGGCGCCGCAGACCGTCGAGGTGCGACTCGGCCACGAGGAGACGGAGGCGCTGCTGCACCGCCTGCCGTCGGTGTACCACACGCAGATCAACGACGTGCTGGTCACCGCGCTCGGCCGCACCCTGGCCGACTGGACGGGAGCCGACCGTCTGGTCCTGGGCCTGGAGGGACACGGTCGGGAGGAGCTGTTTGAGGAACTGGACCTGTCCCGCACGGGGCTGGTACACCACCCACTTCCCGGTCGCCCTCACGCTGCCAGCCGGGCACGGCTGGGCCGAGCCGGTCAAGTCCGTCAAGGAGCAGCTACGGGCCGTGCCGGGCCGCGGCCTCGGCTACGACGCGCTGCGCTTCCTGTCCGCGCCGGGCACGCCCGGTCACGCGCTGCGCGCGGACCGGCTCCCGCCCATCAGTTTCAACTACCTCGGCCAGTGGGGCGGCACGACCGCGCGGGACGGGCTGGTCCGCGACCGCCTGCCCGCCCTCGGCCACGACCACGCGCCGGACGAGCCCCGCCCGTACCTCCTCGACGTCGTCGGCATGGTCGAGGACGGCCGCCTCGGCTTCACGTGGATCTTCTCCGGTGAGGTCTTCGACCGGTCGACGGTGGAGCGCGTGGCTGGCGAGCACGTGGCGGCGCTGCGGGCCCTGGTGGACCACTGCCAGGACCCGGCGGCCGGCGGCGCGACGCCCTCCGACTTCCCGCTCGCCGGGCTCGACCAAGCGGCCGTGGACCGGATCGCCGGCGACGGCCGGGACGTCGAGGACATCTTCCCGCTCACGCCCATGCAGAGCGGCATGTTGTTCCACACCCTCGCCGAGCCCGGTTCGGGCGCCTACTTCGAGCAGATGAGCTTCGTCCTCGACGGTGTGACCCGGCCCGGTCTGCTGGAGCGGGCCTGGCAGCACGTCACCGACCACCTGGAGATCCTGCGCGGCGCCGTCGTGTGGGAGGGCGTGGACCGCCCGCTGCTGGTCGTGCGCCGGCACGTCGAGACAACGGTCATCCACCTCGACTGGCGCGGCCTGAGCGCCGACGAGCAGGCCCGTGCGCTGGAGCTCCACCTGGCGGATGACCGGGAGCGCGGTATCGACCTGTCGGCCGCCCCGATGACGCGCATCGTCATCGCCCGTGCGTCCGACACGTCCGTACGGGTGGTGCGCACCTCCCACCACGTGCTGCTGGACGGCTGGAGCACCTTCCAGATGCTCGACGAGCTGACCACGGCGTACCGGGCGCTGGCCGCCGGCGAGGAACCGGTGCTGCCCGCGCGGCGCCCGTTCAGCGCGTACGTGGAGTGGCTGGAGCGCCAGGACCTGTCGGAGGCGGAGGCGTGCTGGCGGGAGCTACTGGACGGGTTCGACGAGCCCACCGCGCTGCCGTACGACCGCCGTCCCACCGCCAGCCACCGCGCGCAGTCCACGGCGCGGCTGGTGACGCGGCTCTCCCCCGACGCCTCGCGACGCCTGTACGCGTTCGCCCGGGCCCACCGGCTGACCGTCAACGCGGTGGTGCAGGGCGCCTGGGCGCTGCTGCTGCCCCGGTACGCCGGTGAAAGGGACGTCGTGTTCGGCGCCACCGTCTCGGGCCGCCCGGCGGACCTGCCGGGTGTCGACTCAATGGTGGGCATGCTCATCAACACCCTGCCGGTGCGGGTGACCGTCGACGGCGACGCCCCGGTCTCTGAGTGGCTGGCCCGCGTGCAGGAGGCCCAGGTCGAGGCGCGCCAGTACGAGTATGTGCCGCTGTCGCGCCTCCAGGGCTGGAGCGGCGTCGAGCGCGGTACGAACCTCTTCGAGAGTCTGGTGGCGTTCGAGAACTTTCCCGTGGACGGTGACAGCGGCCACTCCGACGGCGGCGTGCGGCTCCACGGCCTGGAGGGTGCCGACGTCACCAACTTCCCGCTGAACCTCGTCGCCTACGCGGGTGACGAGCTGGCGTACGCCCTGGCCTACGACCCCGAGCTGTTCGACGCGGCCACGGTCGAGCGGATGGCCGGCCACCTGGACGCCCTGCTCACCGGCATGGCAGCCGAGCCTTCCCGGCCGGTTTCCGCGCTGCCGGTGCTGGCCCCGGGTGAGCGGGAGCGGCTGGTGCACGATTGGGCGGTCACGCCCGGGGTCACCGCGTGGGAGGGCACGATCCACGAGCGGGTCGCCGCGCGCGCCGCGACCACGCCGGACGCGCCGGCCGTGACCTGCGCGGGCGAGTCCCTGACCTACCACGAACTCGACGAGGCCGCGAACCGCCTGGCCCACCACCTGGTGTCCCTGGGCGCCGGCCCCGGCCGACTGGTCGCCCTCTCCATCGAACGCGGCACCCAGATGGCCGTCGGACTCCTCGGCATCCTCAAGTCCGGCTCCGCCTACGTACCGCTCGACCCGGCATACCCCGCCGACCGCCTCGCCTACATGCTGGAGGACTCCGGCGCCACAGTCCTCGTCACCCACCGAGGACTGAGCACCGGGCTGCCGGTCAGTGACGTACGGGTCGTCGATCTGGACGCCGAGCACGAGGCCATCGCCGCTCGGCCGGTCACGGCACCGGCGACGGGCGTGTCCGCGACCGACCTGGCGTACGTCATTGAGGGGCCCCGCACCACTCCTCCGGCCGGCATGGCGCCGGGCACGCGGGTCCCGGCCCTCACGTCGTCGTGCGTCAGGAAGCGGGGAACCAGGCCGAGAGGCGCTTGGCGATGATCGGGACATCGATGTTGTCCTGCGCGACGTCCTCGACGAACGGTCCGGCCATGGAGACGGGCGGCGGGGCAATACCGGCGCTGACGCCGTTGAGCCGCAGGAAGACGCGCATGGCGAGCCAGGCGGTGCGCTTGTTGCCATCGATCAGCGCGTGATTTCGGGCAACAGAGTGCAGCAGTGCCGCCGCCTTCTCGTGCAGCGTGGGATACAGCTCGGCCCCGAACACGTTGGTCCGGGGCCGTTCGATCGCTGACACCAAAAGCCCCATGTCCCGCACGCTGTGCTCGGTACCATTGACCGCGCGGGCGATGGCCAGGATCTCGTCGATCTGGATGTAGCGCACCTCGGTCACTTCAGGTAGTCCAGGATCTCCGCATCGCTGTCCATGAGTTCGGCCAGGACGTCATCGACTTTCAGCTCGGCCCGATTCTGGGCGTCCCGGATGGCCTCGATGGCGAGTTCCTGCTTGCTGCGGCGCTCGCGGCGAGCACGCTCGGTGAGCTTTGCGTCGAGGTCGTCGGGGAGTCGGAGTGTCATCGCCATACAGCTATGATACCGGACTGGTATCTGGTCGGCGAGGTGATACTGGCCACTCGGGGCCTCGGGCGCCGGCACTCGGTGGCCGGACGGGCCACGCTCTCGGTTCCGGCCCTTCTCCCCCCAGGTACGGCCGGTGACCTGGTCGGAGCGGACGCCGACCTGATCGGCGAAGAGGATCTCACCGCCCTCCTTCTTCGCCTTCGCCCAAATCTTCGACCAGACCTCTGGGTGCCGGCGCCGAACGAAGCCGGCGAAGGAGGCGTAGTGGTGACGGCGGAGCCGAGAGCCGGCCCCTGCGGCGGCATCGCGGTCAAGGATGGCACCACCGCCTGCGTCCGCCTGAGGGCTGACTCTCTGGGCGGATGCTGTGCCGCCGCCGGCCGTGCTCGCCTGCCACCTTCCCGAACGAGAACCGTCAGCGGAGAGGAAAGCCATGGTCGACATGGGAGGCCGGGTCCTTCGGGAAGCCGCCCTCCAACCGAAATGTCCCATCGGTCAGGAGGGCGGCCTTCTGCTACTGATAGTGCGTCAGCTCATACGTTGGACGTGCGTCCGCTCCGGCGTCCGGGTCAGGACGGGTCGCCGTACTGGAGGCCGCGTCCGTTGGTGCCGACATACACGCGACCGAAGGTGTCGGGGTCGCCGGTGATGACGCCGACGCCGCCGATGCTGCCCCACTGGTGGGCGTCGTCGTTGACGCGGAGCCAGGTGGCGCCCTTGTCGGTGGAGCGGAAGACGCCGGTGACGTCCTTGACTGTGCCGATCATGTACAGGGCCTGGTGGGAGGCGCCGGGTGCGGCCTTTCCGAAGCCGAGGGCGGAGGCGGACTTCACCGTGGTGAGCGTGGTGAAGGCGCGGCCGCCGTCGGTGGAGTGCAGCAGCCCCTTGGTGCTGCTGGCGATCCACAGGTCTCCCGCGACGCCGGGGACGGCCGTGAGCCGGCCATCGGCGGGAAGGTCGTTGGCACGGGCGGTGAAGGTCGCTCCGCCGTCGGTGCTGGCGTAGAGCGTGCCGCCGGCCAGCGAGTAGAAGGTCCTGGCCGAGGAGCGGTCGGCGACGACCACGGCGCCGGTGCCCAGGCCGCTGACCTTCGTCCAGCTCGTCCCCTTGTCGGTCGAGCGGTACGGGGCCTGGCCGGCCTGGGTCCAGACGATGGTGGAGCCGTCCGCCGAGAGCGCGACACGCCCGTCCTGGGCGCCTGTCACCGGCTCTGCCTTGAAGCCGTTCCAGCTGATGCCGCCGTCGGTGGAGTAAGCGCCGTCCTGCGCGCCGCCACGGCCGACACGGACCATCACCGAGGGCTTGGACTGGGCGAAGTCGATGTCGGTGCTGTTGGTCATCATCGGGTTGCTCAGCCGCCCGGAGGGCACCTTGGTCAGGTCGTCGTGGCGGAATCCGCCTTGGTCGCCCATGGCGGTGATGACGGTGGCACCGCCGGGCGGGGCGATGGCGTCCATCAGCGCGGTCTCCTCCAGCCCTCGGGCGCCCACGGTCCAGTGGCTGGTGCCGCCGCTGTCGGTGGCGTCGGCGTCCTTGCTGCGCCAGATGCCGTTGCCGGTGCCGTACAGCACATGACCGGAGTCGAAGGGGTCGATGGCCAGGGCCGTCATCCAGTGCCCGGTGTGGGTGCCGATGTACGGAGCGGCGGAGGCGTTGCGCACGGACTTGTCAGCCAGGGCCTCCCAGGTCGTGCCGCCGTCGGTGGTGCGGTAGATCTCGTCCTCGGGCCACCAGCGGCCGAGGGTGGTGACCATCACCGTGGAGGGCCTGCGCGGGTCGACGGCCAGGCCGGAGAACCCGTATCCGCCCCGCGAGGGGGAGATGTTCTTCCACGTCCCGCCCCGCGGCGTGTACTTCCACACCGAGCCCGCCGTCACGCCGTTGGGTCCGAGGGCGTTGGTGTACGTCAGGTACAGCGAGCCGTCACCGGAGACCACGCCGTGCTGCGGCAGCTGGCCGGTGGGCTGCCCGGGGACGGCCTGCCAGGTGCCGCCGCCGTCGGTGGAGCGGTAGAGGGAGGTGGACTTGTCCGCGACGCCGACGTAGATCGTCCTGCTGCCGGCCGGGCCGTATGTCACGAAGGAGACGCCCGCGCCGCTGCTCGCCCCGTCCTTGACGGGGAACGAGGAGACCTGCCGCCATGTCGTACCACTGTCCGTGCTGCGCCACAGGCCGTTCTTACGGGTGCCCAGCAGCAGGGTGCGGTTGTCCGAGGGGTCGATCACGAGCCGCTCGCCCGCCCCGCGGCCGTCCTCGTTGCCGCCCAGCTTGAACGGCAGCTCAGTGCGCTGGAAGGTGCGGCCCCGGTCGGTGGAGCGCAGGACGGCACCGTTGCCGGCCCACTCGTTGGTGTAGGTGCCCGCCGCGAGGTAGAGGCGGTTCGGGTCCACGGGGTCGGTGGCCAGCGCGTCGATGCCGAGCAGGTTCCAGTCCTTCTCGCCGAGCCAGTCGGTCAGCGGGATCCACTGCTCGGCACCGGTGTCCCAGCGGTAGGCGCCGCCCATGTCGGTACGCGCGTACAGCAGACCCTTCTCCCGCGGGTTGAACACCAGCCCCGTGACGTAACCGCCGCCCACCACCTGGGCGTTCCGCCATGTGTACGGGCCGGCCGCGGCTGACGGGGCAGCGGCCACCTTCACCAGCTTCCACTGCTGGTTGGTGCTGCCCCTGTCCGGATACTGAATGATCGCCGCGCCCTGGGCCCTGGAGCCTCCGAAGACGTCCAGAACCAGGCCGCTGGCGCGGGAGGTGAAGGTGACGGCGTCGGTACCGCTCACCGTGTCGATCTGCCACTCCTGGGAGGGCGACGAGCTGTCGGTCTGCTGCTCGGCGGCGGCCGACCGGGCGGTCGAGCCGCCGGCTATGCCCAGCACTTTGCCGCTGTTGCGGTTCACCAGCTCGTAGAAGCCGTTCCCGGTGGACCTCAGCCTCCACTGCTGGTTGGCGGTGTTCTGGTCGGTCCACTGCTGGATGCGTGTGCCGTCGGCGGTGGAGAAGGCGTTGACGTCGAGCGCCTTGCCGCTGCGTACGGAGACCAGCCGGTAGTAGGCATTGCCGTCGACCGTCGCGGCCTGCGAGTCGTCCTGCACGAACAGGAGGTACGGCACGACGGTGGCGGGCACACCGAGCAGCAGGGCGGTGGCGGTCCTGCGACGGCGGTGACGTCCGCGGCGCCCGCCGTTCGTGGGGTTGTTCATGGGGGTGTTTCTCCTTGTGCAACCGTGGGTCGGGCTGGTCAGCGCTGCAGGGTGAGGACACCCGGCCGGTACGGCAGCTGGTCGTAGGGTCCGCCCGCCTGCGGGGACTTGCCCTGGTAGAGGAACTGCAGGTTGCAGGGGTCGATGGTCATGGTCTGATCGGGGTTGGTGCGGATCAGATCACCGTGGCTGATGTCGTTGGTCCAGGTGGCACCGCTGTTGGCCTTGCCCGCGAAGGGGTTGCTCTCGCTGGCGGCCTGCGGGGTCCACGAGCCGCTCAGGCTGGTGGCCGTGAAGGAGCGGAAATAGCGCTGCTCATGCGCACCCCGAGCTTCGACGATCATGAGGTACTGGTTCTGGCCCTGGACCTTGTAGACCTGCGGCGCCTCGAACAGGTTCTTCGCCGTGTCGCTCATGACCGTCGTGTACGACGAGCCGAAGCTGCCGGGGAAGTTCCCGATCGGCATGCCGGCTCGGTAGATCTTGCCGTTGTCGCCGGCGAAGAAGAGGTACATGTTCCGTTCGTCGGCGATCAGTGTCTGGTCGATCGGGCCCGTGCCGGAGTCGGTGCGGGGGATGCTGCCGGTGAACAACGGCTGCGGCGCGGACCAGCCGTTGGGGTCGGTGGGGTCGCTCGACGTGCGGTAGCTGAAGGGCGATGCCCCCCACTGGTACGCCAGCACCCAGATCTTCTTGGGCGCGAAGTAGAACAGCGTGGGCGCCACCGCGTTCTGGTTCATCCTGGCCTGCCCGGCTGCCGCCATGTCCGGCCAGTTCGTGAAGGGGCTGAACGCCATCGAGCCGTAGGAGGTGCCCGACGCGCTCGACGCGTAGACCAGGTGCTTGCCGTTGTGCGTCACATGGGTGAAGTCCTTCAGCGCGGCCCACCCGTTCGACGGCTGCGCGAGGGGACCGGTCGAACTCCACTTGTACGTCGACGGAAGAGCACACGTACCGCGGCCCGTCCCGGACGGGGCGATCCACTTCTGGTTGCCGACGGACGCGCAGGCGTACAGCTGGATCCGGGTGCCGTTCGCGGTGGCGGCGCCGACGGCGTCGAGGCACAGCCCGGACTGGACGCCGGTGATCGTGCCGTTGGTGTGGATGTTCCACTGCTGGTTGGCGCCGCCGTTGCAGTCCCAGACGATCACCGAGGTGCCGTTGGTGATGCCCTTGCTCTTGGCGTCCAGGCACTTGTTCCCGTGGACCTTCAACTGCTTTGCAGCGGTGTAGGTCAAGCGCTGGTTCGCCTGTCCGCTGCAGCCCCACAGCTGCGCCTGGGCGCCGTTGGCCGTGGCGGAGCCGGGGATGTCGATACAGCGGCCGGAGGCCACGCCCTTGATCTCCCCGGTACTGTCGGCCGGGTTGACCGGCGGGGTACCTGAGCCGGAGTTGAACGCATGCGTGACGGCGGTGTACGCGGGCTTGGGCTTGCCGTTGCTGTCGAACAGCAGGGGATTCTCGCCGCTGCGCCAGGAGTCGCTGTCACGGACGCCCCACACCGTGATGCCGGTGCACCGTGCCACGGACAGGCAGGCGTTGACCGTGTTCGCGTAGTGGGTGGGTGACGCCTGGGCGATGTCCAGCTCGGTGATCTGGACGTCGACGCCGAGGGCGGCGAAGCCGGCCAGGGTGGTCCTGAAGCTCGCCGGCGGGCCGCCTGCCCCGAAGTGGCTCTGGAAGCCGACGCAGTCGATGGGCACGCCGCGGGACTTGAAGTCCTTGACCATCCGGTAGACGCCCTGGGTCTTGGCGTCCGACCAGTTCTCGATGTTGTAGTCGTTGTAGCAGAGCTTGGACGAGGAGTCGGCCACCCGGGCGGTGCGGAACGCTTCCTCGATGAAGGCGTTGCCGAGCACCTTCTGGAAGACCGAGTCGCGGAGTTGGCCGCTGCCGCCGTCGGCGAAAGCCTCGTTGACGACGTCCCAGGCATAGATCTTGCCCTTGTAGCGGGTCATCTGGGTGGTGATGTGGTGGTTCATCACGCTGCGCAGCGTGCCCGCGTCGCGGATGGCGCTGACCCAGGAGGGGAGCTGCGAGTGCCAGACCGTGGTGTGGCCGCGCAGGCGCTGGCCGCGTGCCAGGGCACGGTCGACGATCCGGTCCGCGGGGCCGAACTGGAAGTTGCCGCGGGACGGTTCGATGGCGTCCCACTTCATCTCGTTCTCCGGGGTGATCATGTTGAACTCCCGGTCCGCGATCGCGGTGTACGTCGGGTCGCCGAGCCTGCCGGCGGCCACGGCGGTGCCGAAGTACCTGCCCGAGGAGGCCGCCTGGGTACCCAGGCCCGCGGCTCCGGCGGAGCTGGGGAGGAACGTCACGACACCGGCCACCAGCGCCGTGGCCGACAGTCCTGTCATCAGTGTCCAGCGACGCCGGCGGAGCCGGTGCAGGCCCTTCATGATTCTCCTCGGGGGTTGCGGGCCATCCCGGGTGCCGTGATCGTGCGGGCGTCGGCCAGGGTGGCCTGATCTGCCGCGAGGTGGGCGCGGTGCGGGACGCGTGGCCGTTCCTGCGCACCGGTCGCACCGGGTTCGTCGGTGTGTCGGGTCATGGGAGTGACTTTCTTCAGGGGACAGGTCAATGGGGGAAGCCGGGAAACCCGCCACGCCAGCACGTCAAGGTGAGCGGCGGGAAGGGAACCCCTGAAGTGGAGGCTTGAGGACTCGCGGTCTCGTAACGGAAAAGTCGCGCCGTCCGGACGATCGCTCGGTGATGCATCTCGCAGGTGGAAAGCGTTATGCCAGGCCCCGAAATCTGACGTCCCTTGGGGAACGGCGCACCGCACCGCTCATCACTGACGGAATCCGCTCACGGGGAGGCAGCCGTCGACGCCATGAGGATCGGAGCCGGGTTCGGGCGCGGCACCCGGCTCACCACCGGGTGGAGAAGGCGCGGTGCGGGACCGTAGTGCGGGATCACCCGCTGTCACTGAGACGGCCTGATCCCCGCTGAGCGGGGAGCGGTTCTCAGGCCAAGGGCCGGCGCATGATGAAGGAAGCCTGGCCGGCGAAGGCACGAGTGCCGTCGGAGCCGTCGAGCCAGATGCCGCCGTCGCGGTGACGGATGACCGATCCGGGATAGTTGTGCGCGTGCAGGGTCACCGACCCGGCGACCGCCCCGGGGCGCGGACAGAAGGTGGCGTCTTCCCGGAACAGTTCGCTGCCGTCGTCGGTGCTCAGCCGTAGCCGCAGGTACTGGTGGCGGAGATACCGGCCGTCCGCGGCGCGGAAGGTGACGCACCGTGTGTCGGCCAGCCCCCTGACGACCGTGAAGGTGACCCGTTGCCGTGTCCGCTCGCCGCTTGACGCCGAGACCGGACCGAGCGCCGCGAAATCACCGTCATACGTGACGAACAGGCTGGGCTGGTCCACGGACTCCAGCGACTGCGCGCCCAGCGGAACAGTGTCGGTGACGGCGGACGGACCCACCGGGGACGGTGTGGCCGGCGAGGTGGTGGGCGACGGGATCGGCGTGGGAGCAGCGACCGTGGGAGCGGCGCTCGTGGAGGCGGCGACCGTGGGAGCGGCGCTAACGCCGGGCACCCGAGGCGCCTGTTCGGGCCATACCGCGTAGGTGGCGGTCCCGACGACGAGCACCGCGCCGGTGGCGAGGCTGAGCATCGGATGGGCGGTCACCGCGTGGAGTTTGCCGAGCAGCGAGCCGTGCAGACCGCCTCCCCCTGTCGCCGCGCCGGCGGCGACGTGTGCCGTGGCCAGCCCGGCGGCGCTCGCGGCCGTACCCGACAGCAGGCCCTTGGCGGCCAGCGCGGCGACGAGTGCGGCCGGGACGGCCAGCGGTGTGAGGCTGAGGAGCAGCAGTTCGGCCGGAACCCGTTCTGTCGTCGTCGACGTACAGATGGGGCAGTCGCGGGTGTGCCGCGCGATCCGCTTGCGCCACACGGATGTACGCAGACCGTCCCAGCCGACGACGGTCTCGTTCAGCCCCGGACAGCGCGGGTCCGCCTCCAGCGCGGCGACGATCGTCCGGCTCAGTTCCAATTGCTCGCGCATGCGCTGCAGGCGGACTCCGGCGTGGGCGACACTGAGCCCCATCGCGTCGGCGATGTCCTGGCGGCTCAGCAAGCCGGCGCATTCCTGCCACCACAGCGACAGCAGCACCCGATGATCCGGGTCGAGCCACCGGCCGGCTTCGACCGCATGACGGCGTTCGTCCGACATGTGCAGACGCAGGATCGTCACATCCTCGAGCGCGCCGCCGACGTTCGGTACCCGGAGCGCCTCGTCGATGACCGTGGTCCTGTCGGCGAGAGTGCGCTGCCGGTGCCAGTGGGTATTGATCTGGCGGAGCGTGATGGACACCAGCCAGGACCGGAAGCTTTCCGGGGCACGCAGGGCCGGCAGGTCGCGCACCACGCGCAGCAGGGTCTCCTGGACGACGTCGTCGACGTCGGCATGTCCGCTCAGCGCTCGCCCAACGATGTTGTAGAGCAACGGCAGGTACGCGGCGATCAGCTTCTCGCGCGCGCGATCGTCACCGGCCTGCGCCGCGACAACCAGCTCCGCGTGATCCGCGTCCATGAGCCCCATTCCCACCTCTTCAGGAGAGCGATCCGCCGAGTACGGCGCCATACCTTAGCGTCGGCGAAGGCATGCGGCCCAAGCCTGGCCGAAGTACGGCGGCAGCGCGGCCTGCCGCCGCCGTCAACGGCGCTCCGGCCGAGCTCCCTTCGAGCTCAGGCAAGACCAGCCCTCAGGAGCGCGCCTCGCAGCACCCGCACCATGCACGATCGACGTCCGCCCGATGCCTCGCCCGGCGTCACGGAACGTCACTACTGAAAGGCGAACCAGGAGGTCGGCCACCGACTCACCAGCCGGCCTCCTCACCCCTTCAAAGGGCCCACCGCCACCCGGCTGTGGGCTCCTCCGTCTGCAGCAGAACCACGCACGACGACCCATCAGAAATCGCACCGCCCGTGCGTCAAACGTGCGTCACGCGCGTCAGATATCGCATGCAACGCATGTAACGCACGTAACGCACATCACCCAAAGCCGCAGGTCAGCGGCCCTTTTCGGCGGGCTCCAGAATCGCCACGCACTCCACATGGTGCGTCATCGGAAACAGGTCGAACGCCCGCAGCGTCCGCGGCTGGTAGCCGCCGTCGCGGAAGTACGCCAGGTCGCGGGCCAGGGCCGCGGGGTCGCAGGCGACGTAGGCGATGCGGCGGGCGCCGAGGGAGGCGAGGTGCTTGACGGTCTGCTTGCCGGCGCCGGCGCGGGGCGGGTCGAGGACGATCAGGTCGACGTCCTCGATGCCGGTGCGCGGCAGTACGGACTCGACCTTGCCCTGCTCGATCCGGACCCGGTCGAAGTGCTGGAGGTTGTGGCGGGCGTCCTCCACCGCGCGCTTGCCGGACTCGATGCCGAGCACCGCGCCCTTCTCCCCCACCCGGTCGGCGAGGGCGCCCGCGAAGAGACCCACGCCGCAGTAGAGGTCGAGCGCCATGTCGCCCTTGCGCGGCAGCAGTCCCTGCATCACGGCCTTGACGAGCATGTCGGCCGCCTGCGGGTGGACCTGCCAGAAGCCGCCCATGCCGACGCGGTACGTACGGTCGTCGGCGCGCTCGCGGACGAAGGCGCGGCCGTGGACGCGGTGCACTCCCCCGTCGCGTTCCTCGACCCGGAGCACCGAGACGGGCTTGTCGAGTTCGACGAGCGGGAGCCGGCCGCCGGGGCGCGGGGTGAGGACGACCTGGCGGTCGTTGGAGCCGGTCGCGGCGATCGCCTCGACCGTGGCCATCTGCGGCCAGTCCTGCTTCTCGATGCCCAGTTCGCTGACGCCCGGGGCGGCGATCAGGCAGTGGTCGATCGGCTGGACGTCGTGCGAGCGGTGCTTGCGCAGTCCGGCCCGGCCGTCCTCGTCGATCGCGTACTGGACGCGGGTCCGCCATCCGGGCACCTCGCCCGCGGGCAGCTTGTCCCCCGGTGCGGGCATGACGGTGCCGTCCCAGCCGGCCTCCTCGGGAGTGAGGCCCGCGAGGCGCTGCAGCTGCTCCGCGATCACTTCGCCCTTGAAGCGGCGCTGGGCGCCCGGCTTGGCGTGCTGCCAGTCGCAGCCGCCGCACTTGCCGGGGCCGGCGTACGGGCACGGGGCCTCGACCCGGTCCTTGGACGGCTCGAGCACCCGCACCGCGTCGGCGCGCAGGAAACGGGAGTCCTCATCGCCCTCGGTGATACGGGCGACGACCTTCTCGCCGGGCAGCGTGTGCCGTACGAACAGCACCCGCCCGTCCTCGGTACGGGCGACGCAGTGGCCGCCGTGGGCGACCGGGCCGACCTCGACCTCGTGCTCCTGCCCGACCAGCGAGGACTCAGGTGCGTTCTGCATGGTGGGGTGACTCCAGAGATCAAGGGGGTGCGCGGGACCCGGCGGACTGCCGGAAGCAGTTGTCCTTCCGGCGGCCGCGTCACGCAGGACAACGACCGACCAGTCTACGTCGGTCCTGAGGCGCGTCACGCCTTCCCGGTCGGCTCCTTCGGCCGGCCGTCCACCATGCCGCGCCGTACCGACCCGGGGGCGTTCCAGTCCTGGCGCTTCTTGGCCCGCTCCTTGGCCGCTTCGGAGGACACCAGCTGGTACGGCACCGAGGTCACCATCACGCCGGGGGTGAACAGCAGCCGTCCCTTCAGTCGCAGGGCGCTCTGGTTGTGCAGGAAGTGCTCGTACCAGTGGCCCACGACGTACTCGGGGATGACCACGCTGACCACGTCGCGCGGGCTCTCCCGGCGCAGGCCCTTCACGTACTCGATGACGGGGCGGGTGATCTCGCGGTACGGGGAGTCGAGGATCTTCAGCGGGACGTTGATGGCCCGCCGGTCCCACTCCTGCTGGAGCGCCTTGGTCTCGGCCGGGTCGACGTTGATGCTGATGGCCTCGAGCCGGTCGAAGCGCATCGCCTTGGCGTAGGCGACGGCGCGCAGCGTCGGCCGGTGGACCTTGGAGACGAGCACGATCGCGTGGACGCGTGACGGCCGGACGCTGTCCTCGCCGGGCTCGTCGGGTGCCGCGATCTCCTCGGCGACCCGGTCGTAGTGCTTACGGATCGCGCTCATCGTCCCGTAGAAGATGACCATGCCCAGCAGGGCCACCCACGCGCCGTGGGTGAACTTGGTGGCCAGCACGACGACCAGCACCAGGCCGGTGAAGAAGGCACCGAAGGCGTTGATCGCCCGGGAGCGGATCATGTGGCGGCGTTTGGCCTTGTCCCTCTCGGTCTTCAGATGCCGGTTCCAGTGCCGGACCATGCCGGTCTGGCTGAGGGTGAAGGAGACGAAGACGCCGACGATGTACAGCTGGATCAGTTTCGTGGAGTCGGCCTCGTACACCCAGACCAGCAGGATCGCGGCGCCGGCCAGCAGCACGATGCCGTTGGAGAAGGCGAGCCGGTCGCCGCGGGTGTGCAGCTGCCGCGGCAGGTAGCGGTCCTGCGCGAGGATCGAGCCGAGCAGCGGGAAGCCGTTGTACGCGGTGTTCGCGGCCAGGAACAGCACCAGGGCGGTGGCGGCGGCGAGCAGCACGAAGAAGAACGTTCCGTCCCCGAAGACGGCGGCCGCGACCTGCGAGATCACCGGGTGCTGGACGTAGTCCGAGCCGACCGGGGCGCCGTTCGCGAGCAGGTCCTTCGCCGGGAACTCCGCCATCTTGACGTCGGTGGCCAGAGCCAGGCCGATGATGCCGCAGAACATGGTGACGGCCAGGGCGCCCATCATCAGCAGCGTCGTCGCGGCGTTCCGGCTCTTCGGCTTGCGGAAGGCGGGGACGCCGTTGCTGATGGCCTCGACGCCGGTCAGCGCGGCACAACCGGACGAGAACGCGCGCAGCAGCAGGAAGAGCAGAGCGAAGCCGGCGAGGCCCTCGTGCTCCGCCCTGATCTCGAAGTCGGCGGTCGGGGCGCGCATGGTGTTGTCGAGGACGACTCCCTTGAACGAGCCCCAGACGATCATGATGAAAACGGCGGTGACGAAGACATAGGTGGGAATCGCGAAGAGCTTGCCCGACTCCTTCACGCCACGCAGATTCATCAGGGTGAGCAGGACGATGATCCCGATCGCGCAGAACACCTTGTGCTCGACGACGAACGGGACCGCCGAGCCGAGGTTCTCCACTCCGGACGAGATCGACACGGCCACCGTGAGGACGTAGTCGACCAGCAGGGCGCTGGCGACGGTCAGACCGGCCTTCGGGCCGAGGTTGGTGCCCGCGACCTCGTAGTCGCCGCCGCCGCTCGGGTACGCGCGCACGTTCTGCCGGTACGAGGCCACGACCGTGAACATGAGCACGACCACGGCGGCCGCGATCCACGGGCTGAAGTGATACGCCGACGCACCCGCCAGGGACAGGACCAGCAGCACTTCGCCCGGCGCGTATGCCACGGAGGACAGTGGGTCGGAAGCGAAGACGGGGAGAGCGATGCGTTTCGGGAGAAGCGTCTCCCCCAGCTTTTCACTGCGCAGCGCCCGGCCGATCAGGATCCGTTTGGGAACGTCGGTCAGTTTGGACACGCTGAGGATCGTAAGCGCTCGATATGAGCCAAGCCCAACCAGCAGCGCACAACCTGCGGGATCTTGACGCGGGTGCCTCGCCGGGCCCTCTTGTCGGGCGGTGCGTACCCTGTCCGGGCCGTGGTCCGAGACCCTGCCGTGGTCTGAGACCCTGTGGTGCACTTGGAGTGCAGTGCCTCAGTGACCGGTACCGCGGAGCAGTGCCTCAGGGCGGTACCGCAGAAGACATAGCCGGAAGGACGGTCGTGCACATCGTCATCATGGGATGCGGGCGAGTGGGAGCCGCTCTCGCGCAGACCCTGGAGCAGCAGGGGCACACGGTCGCCGTGGTCGACCGCGACCCCACCGCCTTCCGGCGCCTGGGATCCGGATTCGGCGGCCGCCGCGTCACCGGTGTCGGCTTCGACCAGGACACCCTGCGGGAGGCGGGCATCGAGGACGCGGGCGCGTTCGCCGCCGTCAGCAGCGGTGACAATTCCAACATCATCGCGGCCCGGGTGGCACGCGAGATGTTCGGCATCGAGAACGTCGCGGCCCGGATCTACGACCCCCGGCGGGCCGAGGTCTACCAGCGTCTCGGCATCCCGACGGTCGCCACCGTCCGATGGACCGCCGACCAGATGCTGCGGCGGCTGCTGCCCTCCGGCGCGGAGCCGCTGTGGCGCGATCCGAGCGGCGGCGTGCAGCTGGCCGAGGTCCACACCTCGCCGTCCTGGATCGGCCACAAGATCAGCCGGCTCCAGGACGAGACGGGCGTACGGGTCGCCTTCCTGACCCGGCTGGGTGAGGCGGTCCTGCCGACTTCCCAGACCGTCCTGCAAGAAGGTGATCTCGTGCATGTGATGATGCACACGGACGAGATCGCGAAGGTCGAGGCGGCCTTCGCGGAGGGTCCAGAGGAGGGCGGGCACTGATGCGTGTCGCTATCGCGGGCGCCGGTGCGGTGGGCCGTTCCATCGCCGGGGAGCTGCTGGAGAACGGGCACGAGGTCCTCCTCATCGACAAGACACCCACCGCGATCTCGGTGGAGCGCGTGCCGCAGGCGGAGTGGCTGCTCGCCGACGCCTGCGAGATCACGTCCCTGGACGAGGCGGCGCTGCAACGCTGCAGCGTGGTGATCGCCGCCACCGGCGACGACAAGGTGAATCTCGTCGTGTCGCTGCTCGCCAAGACGGAGTACGGGGTGCCGCGGGTCGTCGCGCGCGTCAACAACCCGAAGAACGAGTGGCTCTTCAACGAGTCCTGGGGAGTCGACGTCGCCGTCTCCACGCCGCGCCTCATGTCGGCGCTGGTGGAGGAAGCGGTGAGCGTCGGCGATCTCGTACGCCTGCTGCGCTTCAGCCACGGCGACGCGAACCTCGTCGAGCTGACGCTGCCGCCGGAGTCGGCGCTGGCGGGCACGCTGGTGGGGGATGTGGCCTGGCCCGAGGACACGTCACTGGTCACGATCATCCGCGGGTCGCGCGTCCTGACGCCCAGCCCGGAGCAGACGCTCGAGGCGGGTGACGAGCTGCTGTTCGTGGCGGCGCAGGCGCGCGAGGAACAACTCGAGGATCTCCTCTCGGTCCGCCGCGAGAGCCCGCCCCAGGCGGGCTGAACCTCCCGGGCCACGCTCCTTGCGGGGATGTGGCCCGGGGCCCGTCGCGGGCCACACTGACGTGGTCGTCAGGGGGCTGCCGCCAGGGCGGCGACGTTGCGCCCCGGGCCCAGGGCGGATCCCACGCTCCCAAGGGGCACCGACGGCAGGCGTCGGGAGGCGAGGCCGCGGCCCAGAAGGCCGACGGCGCCGGGCGTCGGGGTCCCGGGGTGGGATCTTCGGCTTCGGTGCGAAGGGCGGTG
Organism: Streptomyces sp. NPDC048389; assembly: GCF_040706335.1. Taxonomy (NCBI): domain Bacteria; kingdom Bacillati; phylum Actinomycetota; class Actinomycetes; order Kitasatosporales; family Streptomycetaceae; genus Streptomyces; species Streptomyces sp. NPDC048389. The sequence goes on from NZ_JBEZKP010000033.1 coordinate 53,489, forward strand.
AGGGGGACGGGGGACGTCGCCCCACCGGCCCCGCCCCGGTCTCCTCGTCAGCTCGCCTTCTCCGCCTTGCGCCGCTCCTCCTCCGCCTCCATCTCCGCGAAGACGTCGATCGGCGGCGGCGCCTTCGCCAGGAAGACCCACGTCAGGTAGACCGCCAGCAGGAACGGCGGGATCTTCAGCGCCACCAGCACCCAGCCGAGCTGCGTCGTGTCGGCCCACCAGTACAGCGGGAAGAGGATCGCGCACTTGGTGAGCAGGATCAGCCCCCACGCCCAGCTCGCCTTGGTGTACGCCTTCTTGCGGCCGGGGTTGCGGGTCCGCCAGGAGAGGTTCTCCTTGAAGACCGGCCCGAGGATCAGGCCGATCAACGGGACGCCCGCGATCGCCGTGACGATGTACGCCAGTGCCAGGCCGAGCGTGTACAGCATGCCCGGCAGATAGAAGTCCTTCGCATTGCCGGTCATCATCGCGAACACGACACCGAAGGCCACACCGAAGACACCGCTGAACGCGTGCTTGACGGTGTCCCTGCGAAGGAGCCGGACCACGACCATCAACAGGGCGACGCCGAGGGCCGCGATCGCGGAGAGGTGCAGGTCCTTGTTGACGGTGTAGATCGAAACGAAGAGCAGCCCCGGCAGGACCGTCTCCACCATGCCGCGGACACCGCCGAATGCCTCGAACAGAGCCGCCTCCGTGACCGCCTTCACGTCGCCGGAAGCAGGAGCGGAAGCGGGGTCGGAAGCGGAAGCGGGGCCGACGGCGGAAACGGGGCCAGGGGCAGGCTCCTGCGCGTCGCCGGTCGTGGTAGTGGGGGTCGGCTTGTCGACAGACGCCACCGGCTACTCCTGTCCGAGTGGTCGGAGTTCGTATTTGGGATTGAACAGCACCCGGCGGCCCTGGCTCATCGAGACCCGGCCGGAGGCGATCATTCTGCGGCCTGGCTCTATGCCGACGATGGAACGCCGGCCCAGCCAGACCACGTCCAGCGGAGCCGTGCCGTCGAAGAGCTCCGCCTCCAGCGCGGGCACGCCCGCGACCGGGCGCAGGGTGACCGTGCGCAACGTACCAGCGACTCTGACGATCTGACGGTCACCGCAGTCGCAGATCCGGGTGCACCCCGATGCCTGTGCGTCCTCCTGGAGCTCCTCGGACTCGAGGTCCTGCTGTGAGCTGGAGAGCCGGTCCAGCATGCGCCGGAAGCGGCCGGCCTGTCTGGCCACCGATTCCTCCTTCGCCGCCTTCGCGGAACGGGGTCGAGCACTCATACAGCAAGCCTACCGGCCGCCACCAGCCCCGGATCAACGTTCGAAGCGGTATCCCATGCCGGGCTCGGTGACGAAATGCCGGGGATGCGACGGGTCGGCCTCGAGCTTGCGGCGGAGCTGCGCCATGTAGACGCGCAGGTAGTTCGTCTCGGTGCCGTACGAGGGCCCCCACACCTCCTGGAGCAGCTGCTTCTGGCTCACCAGGCGCCCGGTGTTGCACACCAGGACCTCGAGCAGATGCCACTCGGTCGGGGTGAGCCGTACGTCACGGCCTTCGCGGTGCACCTTCTTGGCGACCAGGTCGACGGTGAAGCCCTCGGTCTCGACCACGCTCACCTCCTGCTCGCCGCCGACGGGCTCCGCCCTGCGGACCGCGGCGCGCAGCCGGGCGAGGAGCTCGTCCATGCCGAACGGCTTGGTGACGTAGCCGAACGGCTTGGTGACGTAGTCGTCGGCGCCGGCGTCCAGCGCCTCGACCTTCTCGTCGGAGGAGTGACGGGCGGACAGGACGAGAACGGGTACGCGCGTCCAGCCGCGCAGCCCCCTGATCACCTCGATGCCGTCCATGTCGGGCAGTCCGAGGTCGAGCACGACGACGTCGGGGTGGCGGGCCGCGGCCAGTTCGAGGGCGGTGGCGCCGTCGGAGGCCGAGTCCACCTCGTACGTGCGCGCCTCCAGGTTGATCACGAGGGCGCTTACTATATGCGGCTCGTCGTCGACCACGAGCACCCGGGTCATGCGCTGCCCGCCTTTCCGCCCGTGCGGGCCGCTGCTGGGAGTGTTCCGGTGGGACCGGGGGCGGCCGCGAGGGTGAGCACCATCGTCATGCCACCGCCGGGGGTGTCCTCGGCGGTGAGCGTCCCGCCCATCGCCTCCATGAACCCGCGGGCGACGACGAGTCCCAGGCCGACGCCCGCGCCGCGCGGGGCGTCGCCGAGGCGCTGGAACTGTTCGAAGATCCGCTCCTTCGCCTCGTCGGGCACGCCCGTGCCGCGGTCCACGACGCGCAGTTCGACGCGCGGGCCCAGGGCGCTCGCGGCGACGGTGACGGGAATGCCGTCGGGGCCGTACGTGACGGCGTTCTCGACGATGTTGGCCACGGCCCGCTCCGGCAGCCCGCGGTCCACGGCAACCATCGGCAGCGTCTCCGGGATCTCCAGTTCGACGCTCTCGGCAGGGACGCCGGCGAGCGCGAGGGGGATCACCTCGTCGAGACCGGTCTCGCGGATCATGGGGTGACGGTCCCGGTGTGCAGCCGCGACATGTCGAGCAGATTGCCCACCAGGCATCGAGTCGGTCGGCGCCCGCTTAGACGCCTGCCAGCAGCTCGGCCTCGTCCGCCTGGGATCAGGTGACGTCGTCGGAGCGCAGCGAGGTGACGGCCGCCTTGATGCCGGCCAGCGGGGTGCGCAGGTCGTGGCTGACGGCGGCGAGCAGGGCCGTGCGTATCCGGTTGCCCTCGGCGAGTTCCCGGGCCTGCTCCGCCTCGCCGACCGGGCGCTGCCGGTCCACGACGACGGCGGCCTGGGTGGCGAACGCCGCGAGGACGCGCCGGTCCTCTGCGGGCAGGACGCGGCCGCAGAGCGCCATCGCCATGTGGTCCCCGACGGGCATGTGCACGTCCGCGTCGTCGGGGCGGGTGGCGGGCCGCGGGCCGACACTCGCGGTGCGGGTCCACGGGCCGACGTCGCTGTCGCGCTCGAGCAGCGCGACGGACTCCATGGCGAACGTCTCGCGCACCCGCTCCAGCAGGGCGTCCAGCGCCGTGTCCCCGCGCAGGACGCTGCCGGCGAGGAACGAGAGGATCTCGGACTCGGCCTGAGCCGGGCCGCCTGATGGGTGCGGCGCGCGGCGAGGTCCACCACGGAGGCCACGGCCACGGCCACCGCGAAGAAGATGATGACGGCGACGAGGTTCCTCGGCTCCGCGGTGTCGAGGGTGTGGGTGGGCGAGGTGAAGCAGTGGTTCAGCAGGAGCGAACCGACGGCGGCGGCGGCGAGCGCGGGCAGCAGCCCGCCGAGCAGTGCCGCGATCACGGTCAGAAAGAGGAAGAGCAGCACGTTGTCGACGAGGCCCGGCCCGTCGTCGTCGAGGCTGGTGAGCAGCAGCGCGAGCAGCACGGGCCCGGCTACGCCGACCAGCCGTCCTCCGGCGATCCGGGCATGCCCGAGCCGGGCGCCGCGCGCACCCGGCAGGCCCCGGCCCCGGCCGGCCTCGTCATGGGTGACGATGTGGATGTCGAGGTCGGGCCCCGAGTCGCGGGCGACGGTCGCGCCGACGCCGGGACCGAAGAGGTACTGCCAGGTCCTGCGGCGGCTGGAGCCGAGCACGACCTGGCTGGCGTTGACGCCGCGGGCGAAATCCAGCAGCGAGGAGGGCACGTCGTCGCCGATGACGTGGTGGAAGGTGCCGCCGAGGTCCTCGACGAGGGTGCGCTGGACGGCGAGTTCCTTGGGCGAGGCCGAGGTCAGTCCGCCGCTGCGGGCGATGTAGACGGCCAGGACCTGGCCGCCGGCACCCTTCTCCGCCAACCGGGACGCGCGCCGGATGAGGGTGCGGCCCTCGGGTCCGCCGGTGAGCCCGACGACGATGCGTTCGCGGGCCTGCCAGGTGGAGCGGATGCCGTGCTCGCCGCGGTACTGCTGGAGGTACTCGTCGACCCGGTCGGCGAGCCAGAGGAGGGCGAGTTCGCGCAGGGCGGTGAGGTTGCCGGGCCGGAAGTAGTTGGAGAGCGCCGCGTCGACCTCGTCGGGCTGGTAGATGTTGCCGTGGGCCATACGGCGGCGCAGCGCCTGGGGCGCCATGTCGACGAGTTCGATCTGGTCCGCGCGGCGGACCACCTCGTCGGGGATCGTCTCGTGCTGGGGGACACCGGTGATCGTCTCGACGACGTCACGAGCCGAGCCGGTCGCGCCGCAGTTCCAGCAGCCCGCCCTCGCCGAGTCCGGAGAGTTCGACGTCGTCGACGGTGATACGTCCCCGGTCCGGGGAGTCCAGACCGCCGACGAGATCGAGGAGTGTGGTCCTGCCCGAGCCCGAGCGGCCCTCGATCGCCACCAGCTCGCCCCGCGGGAGGTCGAAGGAGACGCCGCGCAGCGCGTGGACGGCCGCGGCGCCCGTGCCGAACGAGCGGTGCAGGTTCTCGACCCGCACCATGGGCCCGCCCGCCGGGGGTCGTCGACGACGGCCGTACCGGACTGCCCGCTGCCGCCCTGGCTCATCAGGAGTCCCCCGCTGCGGATCGTGTCCGGCTCGGTATGTGCAGGGTGCACACGGGCGGGCAACGGTTCTGCGCCGAGCTGCGGAATCGAGCAGGCCGCGCTCCCCCTCGGGGAGCACGGCCCACCGTGTGGCGCTGTCGCCGGGACGGCGCCTCAGCGGACCTCGGTGATCTCCGGCCCCCGCTGGAGCTGCCCCATGCCTCCGGAGAACCGGGAGCCTTCCTGCTCCTCCTGCTGAACACCCTCGGGCACCATCTGCGCGTCCTCCGGCAGCTTGAGGACGATCGGGTCGCGCGGGGCCATCGGTCCGTCGCCGCGCACCACGACGGTGTCCCGGAAGATCTGCTCGAGCAGACCGGCCGCCTGCGGCTGCACCGCGCCCTGACCGGAGATCACACCGCGCAGGAACCAGCGCGGGCCGTCGACGCCGACGAAGCGCACCAGCTGTACGCCGCCCGTGCCGTCGGGCAGCTGCACGGGCACCTGGGCCCGCAGCTCCCAGCCGAGCGGGCCCTCGACCTCGTCGATGATGCCGCCCTGCTGGGTGATTCCGGAGGCGATCTCCTCACGCACCTCGCCCCAGATGCCCTCCTTCTTGGGCGCCGCGAACGCCTGGAGCTGCACGGCGCTGTCGCGCAGCACCACGGTGGCCGCGACGATCGCGTCGCCGGCGACCTCGACACGGAGTTCCATGCCCTCGACCCCGGGCACGAAGATACCGCCGAGGTCGACCCGGCCCTCACCGGGCCTGGAGACCTCGGACACGTCCCAGGGGCCGTCGGGCCGGGGCGCCGGCGGGAGGTTCACCCTGCGGGCTTCGCTCTCCTCGGCGTCCGTACCGAGCTCGTCGACCTGCTCGGCCTCGCCCGTTGCGTCCGCCGCGTCCTCGGCGGAACCACTCTTCTTGCGACGTCCGAACACGTCACTGTCCTTCCCGGTCGGATACGACCGAAGCGTATCGATTCCCACCCGTAGAGCCGTCCACGGCGGCATGACCGCCGGTGGACCCGAAGCCCCCCTCGGCCCGCGCCGAGCCGGGAAGCTCCGCGACCTCGTGGAAGCGCACCTTCTCGACTTGCTGGACGACCAGTTGGGCAATCCGGTCGAACCTTTCGAACCGCACGCTCTCGCGTGGATCGAGGTTGACCACGATCACCCTGATCTCCCCACGGTACCCGGCATCAATCGTCCCCGGGGCATTCACGAAGGCGATACCGCAGCGGGCCGCGAGCCCGGACCGGGGGTGCACGAAGGCCGCGTACCCGTCGGGGAGGGCGATGGAGATCCCGGTGGGCAGCACCGCCCGCTCCCCGGGGGCGAGTTCGGCGGCCTCGCAGGTCACCAGATCGGCTCCGGCGTCGCCGGGGTGCCCGTATGCGGGCAGCGGCACGTCGGGGTCCACGCGGCGGATCAGTACGTCGACGGGTTCACGCATCACGGGTTCACCTCGAAGGCGCGGGCGCGCCTGAGCTGGTCGGGGTCGGCCATGGCGGCCTGGATCTCGGCGGGGCGGCCGTTCTCGACGAAGTGGTCGACCTTGACCTCGATGAACAGCGCAGCCGCCCGCACGGCCACCGGGCCGTCGGGGCCGCCGATGCGGCCGGTGGCGGTCGAGTAGATCTTGCGTCCGGCCACCGCGGTGACGTGGGCGTCGAGGTGCAGCACGGTGTCCACGGGGACGGGGCGTACGAAGTCGGTCTCGAGCTTGCCGGTGACGGCGATGACGCGCAGCAGCCAGTTCAGCGAGCCGAGCGTCTCGTCCAGCGCGGTGGCGAGGATGCCGCCGTGTGCGAGGCCGGGGGCACCCTGGTGCGCGGCCTTGACGGTGAACTCGGCGGTGACGCGGACGCCCTCCTCGGCCCGTGCCGCGAGGTGCAGTCCGTGCGGCTGCTGCCCTCCGCATCCGAAGCAGTGCCCGTAGTGCGCGCCGAGGAGTTCACCCGGGGCGGGCGCGCCCGGGTGCCGCACCGGCGCCGCGGCGCCGGCCGGCGGGGTCAGCGCCGAGGAACCGGCGGGGGGTCCGGGGGTCGCCTCCCGGGAGTTCGCGTTACTCACAGGCGCAGACCTTACCCGCGCGGCTACCCGCGGGTCGCACCGTGCCAAGCTTGGATTCATGCAGCCTTCCGCCCCGCAGTACGCAGAACGTCTGACCGCGCCCCGCTCGTGGTGGGCCGTCACCGCCCTCGTCGCCCTCTCCGGCGGTCTGATCATGCTGCCGCTGGGCGTCCTGCCGATGCTCGGCGGTGTGATCGCCGCGGGCGCCCTGGCGTCTGCGCTGGTCAGCTCGTACGGGTCGGCCCGTATCCGGGTGGTGGCCGGGTCGCTGGTCGCGGGGGACGCGAGGATCCCGGTCTCCGCGCTCGGCGAGGCCGAGGTGCTGGACGCGAAGCAGGCGCGGGACTGGCGCCTCCACAAGGCCGATCCGCGGGCGTTCATGCTGCTGCGCAGCTACGTTCCGACAGCCGTACGGATCGAGGTCAGCGACCCGGACGATCCGACGCCGTACGTCTACCTGTCGACGCGGGACCCCGAGGCGCTGGCCGCGGCGCTGACGGCCGTGCGTACCGCCTGAGCCCGGGAGGCCGCCGGACGGCAGGCGCCGGCGGAGGGCAGGCGCCTCTTCTTCGGCTTCATCGGTGCCTCTTCGGCGGCCTTGCTCTGATCGGGCCCGGTCAGGCGTCCTGCCCAGGGGGGAGCTCACGGGGTCCCAGCGGGTTCTCCGGCTGCTCCAGCGGAGGGAGCGCGGGAAGCGCGTCCCAGGGGACCTGCCTGCGCCGCAGATCGGCGCGGATCCGGTCCGCGAGCCTCCTGGTGTCACGGCGGTTCATCACGGCGCCGACGGCCGCGCCCACCATGAACGGCAGCAGGTTCGGAAGGTTGCGCACCATGCGCTTGGTGATCTGCTGGCGCAGCTGGCGCTTGAGCTGGCCGCCCATCGCGGCGTTGAAGGTCGAGGGCTTGGTGAACTCGATCCCGCGCTCCTGGGACCAGGAGTTCAGATAGGCGGTGCTGCGGTCCTTGAGGCCGCCTGGCGGCCGTACTCCGTAGACCTCGTGCAGTTCGGCGATGAGTTTGAGCTCGATCGCCGCCACGCCGATGATCTCCGCCGTGAGCTCGGCCGGCATCGCCGGCGGCACGGGCATCATCGCGGCGGCGCCGATACCGGCACCGACGGTGGAGGTGGCGTTCGCCGCGCCCGCGACCAGCTTGTCGGCAAGCTGCTCGGGGGGAAGGCCGGGAAACTGGCGGCGCAGCTTGTCCAGGTCGCGCACCGGGACACGCGGTGCGTTGTCGATCAGAGCGTCGGCGAGGTGGGCCAGCGCCGCCTTGGCGCTCTCCTTGCTCCTCACGAGCCTCGTACGGGCGCTGTGACCGCCTCGGGTGAGGCCCGCCCGTGCACTGCGGCCGCTCACGGCGACGCCCTTCGTGACCGTCGCCAGGCGTCGGGCCCTGGTTGGGGGCCCGGCCTGGCCGGCCGTCTCGAGCGAGGCCGCGAGGCCCCGCTCCACACCCTCGCTCGCGTCGTGCGGCAGTAGAGCGGCCCGGTCCTCGGCGGACGCCGTGGCGTCCGATCCGTGGCCCGTACCGCCGTGGTGCGCCTCCGGCGGTTTACCGCGCCGAAAGCGCCGCTTCCCGGACGGTGTCCCGCCTGCCACTGCCGACTCCTCAGTCGCAGTCGCGGCAGATGGGCTGACCGTTCTTCTCGCGCGCCAGCTGACTGCGGTGGTGCACGAGGAAGCAGCTCATGCAGGTGAACTCGTCGGCCTGCTTCGGCAGGACCCGGACGGCGAGCTCCTCGTTGGACAGGTCTGCTCCCGGGAGCTCCATGCCCTCGGCAGCCTCGAACTCGTCGACGTCGACGGTCGAGGTGGACTTGTCGTTCCGCCGGGCCTTCAGTTCTTCAAGGCTGTCCGAATCGACGTCGTCATCGGTCTTGCGTGGGGTGTCGTAGTCCGTTGCCATGTCGCTCTCCCCCTCTGGGTGGTTGCGGTGTCTCAGCGCACGTAACGCGTGAGAGGCCGGACTTGTGCCCGACCTGAGGCGGAGATTTTGCCTCACATCAAGGTCTGTTACTCAATCGACACCCAACCGGACCTCCCGAGAGTGATCGGGTTGGATGGCGATGGGGACCGTACACGGTCCGCCGAGGCGCTTCACGAGCGCCACCCCGTGTACTTCCCGTGATGCAACCCCTTGGAAACCCGGGCTTTTCCCGACTTTCCACCGGATTATCGATCACGGAGCGTGGGTGCGCCCGGTAGTGGCCATGTGATGGATCGCACATGGATTCGACGGATGTCGTTTCCGAAAATTCCGCTTAAAGCGAACATCGATACCCGTACTCACACCGGAAGAGTGACACGCATCACCAGGCCGCCGCCCTCACGGGGCACCGCCGAGATGCGCCCGCCGTGGGCGCGGGCCACGGACCGGGCGATGGAGAGCCCCAGGCCGACGCCCTTGTCACTGCCCGTGCGCTCCTGCCGGAGCCGCCTGAACGGCTCGAAGAGGTTGTCGATCTCGTAGGCCGGAACGACCGGCCCGGTGTTCGAGACCAGCAGGACCGCCTGGCCGTGCTCGACCGACGTGGTCACCTCCACCCATCCCTGCTCCGGGACGTTGTACCGGACCGCGTTCTGGACCAGGTTGAGGGCGATCCGCTCGAGCAGGACGCCGTTGCCCTGGACGACGGCGGGCTCACGCCCGCCCCGGACCTCCACCCCCTTCGCCTCGGCCTCCGTGCGCGTCTGGTCGATGGCGCGCGAGGCCACTTCCGCCAGGTCGACGGGCTTGCGCTCGACGATCTGGTTGTCGCTGCGGGCGAGGAGCAGCAGCCCCTCCACGAGCTGCTCGCTCCGCTCGTTCGTGGCCAGCAGAGTCTTTCCCAGCTGATGGAGCTCCACAGGCGCTTGCGGGTCGGAGAGGTGGACCTCCAGCAGCGTGCGGTTGATCGCCAGCGGGGTACGCAGCTCGTGGGACGCGTTCGCGACGAACCGCTGCTGGGCCGTGAAGGCCCGCTCCAGGCGGTCCAGCATCTCGTCGAAGGTGTCGGCGAGCTCCTTGAGCTCGTCGTCCGGCCCGTCCAGCTCGATCCGGCGCGACAGGTCCGACCCGGCGACCTGACGCGCGGTCCGCGTGATCCGGCCGAGCGGCGACAGGACCCGGCCGGCCATCGCATAGCCGAAGGCGAAGGCGATGATGCTCAGGCCCAGCAGGGCGAACAGGGACCGGCGCAGCAAGTCGTCCAGGGCCAGCTCGCGCTGGTGCTGGAGACAGGTGGAGACGGCCTGGCTGAACTGCTCGCCCGACCCCTCCTCGGGGAGCGTGCACCAGTCCGTGGTGGGCTGGACCTTGCCCTCGACGATCTTGAAGGGCAGTTCGGTGACACCGACGTTCAGGGCCTGCGCGGTGAAGAGATAGATGATCGACAGCAGCAGGATGCCCGCGATCAGGAACATCCCGCCGTACAGCAGGGTGAGCCTTATCCGGATCGTCGGGCGCAGCCACGGGCGGACCGGCTCCCGGGGGTCCCAGGTGGGCTTCGGAGGCGCCTCTGGCGGCGCGGGTACGGTGGCCACCGCGATCAGATCCGGTAGCCGGAACCGGGCACCGTGACGATCACGGGCGGTTCGCCGAGCTTGCGGCGCAGCGTCATCACGGTCACCCGCACGACGTTCGTGAACGGGTCCGTGTTCTCGTCCCACGCCTTCTCCAACAGCTGCTCGGCCGAGACGACCGCGCCCTCGCTGCGCATCAGGACCTCCAGGACCGCGAACTCCTTGGGGGCGAGCTGGATCTCCCTGCCGTCCCTGAAGACCTCACGGCGGTTCGGATCGAGCTTGATGCCCGCGCGCTCGAGGACGGGCGGCAGCGGCACCGTGGTACGTCGCCCCAGGGCGCGCACCCGGGCGGTGAGCTCGGTGAACGCGAACGGCTTGGGCAGATAGTCGTCGGCGCCGAGCTCCAGACCCTCCACGCGGTCGCTGACGTCCCCCGAGGCCGTCAGCATCAGCACCCGGGTGGGCATGCCCAGCTCGACGATCCGGCGGCAGACGTCGTCCCCGTGGACCAGCGGCAGGTCGCGGTCGAGCACCACCACGTCGTAGTCGTTCACCCCGATGCGTTCCAGGGCGGCGGCTCCGTCGTACACGACGTCGACCGCCATGGCCTCCCGGCGCAGTCCGGTGGCCACCGCATCGGCGAGCAGCTGCTCGTCCTCGACGACGAGTACGCGCACGTCGCTGTTCCTCTCTCGCGAGCCCCGATCGTGTGACAGGGCGGGTCTGCGCACTGACTGTGCGGCTCCATCCTGCCCGTTACGCGCGTAAACCGGCGGTAAGTCGAACCCGCTACGGGCCGGGCCCGGTGGCGGGTGCCTGGGAACGACCGGACTCGTGTGCGGGTTGAGGTTTCCACCGGGGAAGGCCGGGGGAGGACGACTGCACATCCCGATCACGCCCTGTATGTGGCACACCACGACCTGTTCCAGGGTTGATCAACCCACCGTCGGCACACCCCCGTGCCACCGACCCACGACGAGGGGGCGCACCATGGACGCTTTCACCGCCGGACTGATGCAGCGCATAAGGGCCGCCGAGACCGACCTCACGATCGCCAGGGAGACGGGCGACGACTTCCTCGCGGACGTCGAGCAGGCGGAGCTTGACGATCTCCACCGTCTGGCCGCCGAGCACGGGGTGAACCTCACGGCGGCGTGATGCCGGGCGTGCGCTGTGCACGCGTCGGAGACCCGGCACCGCGAAAGCGGTGCCGGGTCTCTTGCTGTGCGGGCTCGGAGGCGTGCGGGAGGGTCGGGCAGCTGCGCGGAGCCGTTTGCCCGCCCCGCGTCTTCCCGAGACCGGGCTCCGCCCGGACCGTGCCGCGCTTCGCACGGTGTCCTCGGTCTTCCCCACGGCCTGGCGGACGTAGGGAAGACCGAGGCGCGGAGGTCCGGGGCAGAGCCTCCGGTGCGGGAAGGGGCGGGGCGGGGAGCAGGCTCCGCCCCGCCCCCGGCCTCACGTCTCAGTCATGCCACGCGCCCAGTTCCTCCAGCATTGCCTGCAGTGGCTCGAAGACGCCCGGCGCCGCGGCGACGGTCAGGTCGCCGGACGGGGGGTCGCCGGGGCGGCCCCCGGTCCGGGCGCCCGCCTCGCGGGCGATCAGGTCGCCGGCCGCCAGGTCCCACGGGCTGAGGCCACGCTCGTAGTAGCCGTCCAGGCGCCCGGCCGCCACGTCCGACAGGTCGATCGCCGCGGAGCCACTGCGCCGGATGTCCCGCAGCCGCGGGATCAGCCGCTGGGCGACGTCCGCCTGGTGGCTGCGGACGGTGTGGACGTAGTTGAAGCCGGTGGACACCAGGGCCTGCTCCAGCGGGGGCGCCGGCCGGCACCGTACCGGCCGGTCGTTCAGGAACGCGCCGCCGCCCCGTACCGCGCGGAACGTCTCCCGCCGCATCGGGGCCTCGACCACGCCGACCACGGTCTCCCCGTCGATCTCCGCGGCGATCGACACCGCCCAGGTGGGCAGTCCGTACAGGTAGTTGACCGTGCCGTCGAGCGGGTCGATGACCCAGCGCACACCGCTGGTGCCGACGGTGGCGGCGCCCTCCTCGCCGAGGAAACCGTCGTCCGGGCGGTGCTCGGTGAGGAAGCCGGTGATCAGCTTCTCGGCCGCGATGTCCATCTCGGTGACGACGTCGATGGGGCTGGACTTGGTCCTCGCGACACCCAGGTCGTCCGGCCGGCCGTCCCTCAGCAGTGCGCCGGCCCTGCGGGCGGCCTCCAGGGCGAGGGGCAGCAGTTCATGGACGAGCGGGTCGGTCACAGAGGCGGTCACAGATGTCTCCTTCACGCGTAGGGGCTGTCGGCGCCGGCCGCCGCGGGCCTCGGCGCGCGGGCCGGGCAGCATCCGACGGGGCAGAGGTCGTGGCTCGGGCCGAGCGCGCCGAGGGCGCAGCGCTCCGCCGGGACGCCCCGCTCGGTCGCGGCCCGCTCCAGGAGGAGGTCACGCACCGCCCCGGCGAACCGCGGGTCGGCGCCCACCGTGGCGGACCGGCGGACCGGCAGGCCCAGCTCGGCGGCTTTGGCGGCGGCTTCGGTGTCGAGGTCGTACAGGACCTCCATGTGGTCGGAGACGAAGCCGATGGGGACCATGACCACCGCGCGTGCCCCGGAGCCGTGCAGCGCCTCCAGGTGGTCGCAGATGTCCGGCTCCAGCCAGGGGATGTGCGGGGCCCCGCTGCGGGACTGGTAGACGAGCTCCCACGGGTGCTCCACGCCGGTCTCCCGGGCGACGGCGCCGGCGATCAGGCGGGCCACGTCGAGGTGCTGGCGCACGTACGCGCCGCCCGTGCCGTGTTCGGTGGCGGGACCGGAGGAGTCGGCCGCGGAGGTCGGGACGGAGTGCGTCGTGAAGGCGAGGTGCGCCTCGGCGCGGACGTCCTCCGGCAGGTCGGCGAGCGAGGCGAGAACGCCGTCGATCATGGGACGTACGAACCCGGGGTGGTTGAAGTAGTGCCGCAGCTTGTCGACGCGCGGCAGCTCCCGCCCCTCCTCCGCCAGGGTGGCGAGGGCGTCGGCGAGGTTCTCCCGGTACTGGCGGCAGCCCGAGTACGAGGCGTACGCGCTGGTGGCGAGGACGGCGATGCGCCGGTGGCCGGCGTCGCTCATCTCGCGCAGCGTGTCCGTGAGGTAGGGCGCCCAGTTGCGGTTGCCCCAGTACACGGGGAGGTCCAGGCCGTGCTCGGCGAAGTCCTTGCGCAGGGCGCCCAGCAGGGCGCGGTTCTGGTCGTTGATGGGGCTGACGCCGCCGAAGAGGAAGTAGTGCTGCCCCACCTCCTCGAGCCTTTCCCTGGGGATGCCGCGGCCACGGGTCACGTTCTCCAGGAACGGGACCACGTCGTCCGGGCCTTCGGGGCCGCCGAACGAGAGCAGCAGAAGGGCGTCGTAAGGAGCTGGATCGCGCAGATCGGACATGCCGTCGATCCTGCCACCCGCCTTGGACACCGGGAAAACGCGGTGCATCCGCCGAGGCCCGGCGCGTAATCTCTGAAGGCTGTCCATACGCCTTACCGGAGCCCGACCCGGAGACCCCGTTGCCCAGTCCGTACCGCGCGATCTTCGCCACCCCCGGCGCCCTGGGGTTCTCCGCCGCCGGCTTCCTCGGCCGGATGCCGCTGTCCATGATGGGCATCGGCATCATGACCATGATCTCGGAGATCACCGGCCGGTACGCACTGGCCGGCACGCTCACCGCGACCCTGGCGCTGTCCGCGGCGGTGCTCGGCCCGCAGATCTCCCGCCTCGTGGACCGCCACGGCCAGCGCAGGGTGCTGCGGCCCGCCACTCTGGTCGCCCTGGCGGCGGTCACCGGGCTGCTGGTCTGCACTCAGCAGGGCGCCCCCGACTGGACGCTGTTCGCCTTCACGGCCGCCGCCGGCTGTGTGCCGAGTGTCGGGGCGATGACCCGGGCGCGCTGGGCCTCGCTGCTTCAGGGGACACCGCGCGAACTGCACACCGCCTACTCGGTCGAGTCGATCATCGACGAGGTGTGTTTCATCTTCGGTCCGATCGTCTCCATCGGGCTGTCGACCCTCTGGTTCCCGGAGGCGGGTCCGCTGCTGGCCGCCGCGTTCCTGCTGGTCGGTGTCTGGTGGCTGACCGCGCAGCGCGCGACGGAGCCGAAGCCGCATCCCGCCGGGCAGCACACCGGAGGCAGCGCGCTGCGCTCCCCGGGTCTGCAGGTGCTCGTCGCCGCGTTCGTCGCCACCGGGGTCATCTTCGGCGCGGTCGACGTCGTGACGGTGGCGTTCGCGGAGGAGAGCGGGAGAAAGGCCGCGGCGAGCTGGGTGCTCGCGGTGTACGCGCTCGGTTCGTGCCTCGCCGGCGCCGTCTTCGGTCTGCTGCACCTGAAGGGTGATCCCGCGCGGAGGTGGGTGCTGGGCGTCTGCGCGATGGCCGTGAGTATGATCCCCCTCCAACTGGCCGGGAGTTTGCCGTTCCTGGCCGTGGCGCTCTTTGTCGCGGGCCTTGCCATCGCGCCGACGATGGTGACGACCATGGCCCTCGTCGAGGCGCACGTACCGCGCAGCAAGCTGACCGAGGGCATGTCCTGGACCGGTACGGGGCTCGCGGTCGGTGTCGCACTGGGGTCGTCGGCCGCCGGCTGGGTGGTCGATTCCGAGGGCGCCGCCGCGGGGTACGCGGTGCCCGGCGTGGCGGGAGGGGTCGCGGCCGTGGTGGCGTTCCTGGGGTACCGCCGGCTGCGCAGGCCGGTGCCGACGCGGGAGGGGCAGCGTGAGCAGCGTGATCAGGACCCGGAGAGGCGAGAGCAGGCCGTGGCGTAACTGGGCGGGGACGGTCGTCTCGCGGCCGGCGAGACAGGCGCGCCCCGCGTCCGTGGAGGAACTGGCGGACGCCGTGCGGCAGGCCGTCGCGGACGGCCTGCGGGTGAAGACGGTCGGCACGGGCCATTCCTTCACCGCCGTGGCGGCCACCGACGGGCTGCTTGTACGGCCCGATCTGATGACCGGGATCCGGCGGATCGACCGCTCCGCGATGACCGTCACCGTGGAATCGGGCACCCCGCTCAAGCGGTTGAGCACGGCGCTCGCCCGTGAGGGTCTGTCCCTCACCAACATGGGCGACATCATGGAGCAGACCGTCGCGGGCGCGGCATCGACCGGCACGCACGGCACGGGCCGCGACTCGGCCTCCGTCGCCGCCCAGATCAGGGGCCTCGAGCTGGTGACGGCGGACGGCCGCGTGCTCACCTGTTCCCAGAAGGAGAATCCGGAGATCTTCACGGCCGCCCGGATCGGTCTGGGCGCCCTGGGCATCATCACGGCGATCACGTTCGCCGTGGAGCCGGTCTTCCTGCTGACCGCCCGTGAGGAGCCGATGGCCTTCGACCGGGTGATGGCCGACTTCGACGAGCTGCACGCGGAGAACGAGCACTTCGAGTTCTACTGGTTTCCGCACACCGGCAACTGCAACACCAAGCGCAACAACCGCAGCGCCGGTCCACCGGCCCCGCCCGGCAAAATGAGCGGCTGGATCGAGGACGAGCTGCTCTCCAACGGGGCCTTCCAGCTCGCCTGTTCGCTCGGCCGCGCGGTGCCCGCGGCCGTTCCCGCGATCGCGCGGATCTCCAGCCGCGCACTGTCCGCCCGCACCTACACGGACATTCCCTACAAGGTCTTCACATCTCCGCGCCGAGTGCGGTTCGTGGAGATGGAGTACGCCCTGCCGAGACAGGCCGCGGTCACGGCGCTGCGCGAGGTCAGGGCGATGCTCGAACGCTCACCGCTGCGGGTGGGGTTCCCCGTGGAGGTGCGCACGGCCCCCGCTGACGACATCACTCTGTCGACGGCCTCGGGCCGGGACACCGCGTACCTCGCGGTGCACATGTACCGCGGCACGCCCTATCGTTCGTACTTCACCGCCGTGGAGCGCATCATGACGGCGCACGGCGGGCGCCCGCACTGGGGCAAGATCCACACCCGCGACGCGGCGTACTTCGCCGAGGCGTATCCCCGGTTCGGCGAGTTCACGGCGCTGCGCGACCGGCTGGATCCGGACCGGGTCTTCCAGAACGCGTATCTGCGCCGTGTGCTGGGCGACTGACCGGCCGCCACACGCCGCACCAGGGAGGCCAGTAGTTCTATTTGTGCCGTTTCGGTGAAGTGCGGGACTCCCTCACCCGGCGTCCGGGCGCACAACTCCCGCCCCGCCGCGTAACTTCGGCGGCGCGGCGGTCCACCCTGATGGCCCGAATGGAGTACTGTGGCGAGCCCTGGGTCCGGCCTCCTTCGTGGTGTCCGGACCCCAGGTTGGGGGCCGAAAACGGCGCTCGATCCGGCGGCGCCGCGGTGAAGCACGGAGATCTATCGCTCAGAGTGACCGATCAATCACGCTGAGTGGCGAATAGATCACCGTGCCATAACGGCGATCCAGGGCAGGTGCCCGACACGCCGGGCATCTCGGCAAGGTTGTGGCAGGCTGCACCCGGGCAGGCCACACTCGACTAGCGGAAGCGGCGACGCAGGTGACGTCGGCAGGCACCACCCGGGAGGTCCCCATGCCCGAACTGCGTGTCGTGGCCGTCTCCAACGACGGCACACGACTGGTGCTCAAGGCTGCGGACAGCACGGAATACACCCTTCCGATCGATGAGCGACTGCGTGCCGCCGTACGCAACGACCGCGCCCGCCTCGGGCAGATCGAGATCGAGGTGGAGAGCCATCTCCGCCCCCGTGACATCCAGGCGCGGATACGGGCCGGTGCCTCCGCCGAGGAGGTCGCCCAGTTCGCCGGCATCCCCGTCGAACGGGTGCGCCGCTTCGAGGGCCCGGTGCTCGCCGAGCGTGCCTTCATGGCGGAGCGGGCCCGCAAGACACCCGTACGCCGCCCCGGTGAGAACACCGGCCCCCAGCTGGGCGAGGCCGTGCAGGAACGGCTGCTGCTGCGCGGCGCCGAGAAGGACACCGCGCAGTGGGACTCGTGGCGCCGCGACGACGGCACCTGGGAGGTCCTGCTGGTCTACCGGGTCGCCGGCGAACCGCACTCGGCGAGCTGGACCTACGACCCGCCGCGGCGGCTCGTCCAGGCGGTCGACGACGAGGCCCGGGCACTGATCGGCGAGACCGACGACACGATCACCTCGTCGCAGGAGCCGAGCTTCCCGTTCGTCCCCCGCATCGCACGGCTGCCCAGGGACCGGCCGTTGGACCGCACCCTCGACCGCCAGAACGAGCGTCCCGCCGCCCCGCCGGCCGACGCGGACGGCAACGGCGAGCGGGACTCGCTGACCAGCCTGCTGGAGGCCGTGCCCAACTTCCGCGGTGACATGGTCGTGCCCGAACGGCCCGTGCCGGTCGAGCCGCCCGCCGCCGAGCCCGGCGAGGAGTCCGAGGCCGAGGAGGAGCCGGTGGCACCCGCCGCGTCCGCCGGTGCCGGTTCGGCGTACGCGGACGTGCTGATGCCCCGGGCCGTGGCCGGCCACCGTGACCGGCTGACCGGCACGACGGACCGCCAGGCGGAGGCGGACGGCGTGCGGCCGGGCCGCCGCGCCGCCGTGCCGAGCTGGGACGAGATCGTCTTCGGCACCCGCCGCAAGAAACAGGAGTAAGAAACGTTCTGCAGGGGTGAGAAGCGTCCGGGGGGGGGGGGGGGGCCGGGGGGGGGGGCCCCCCCGCCCCGCCGGCGGCCGCCCCCCCCGGGCCCCCCGCCCCCGGGGGGGGGCGGGGGCGGCGCGCCCACCC
>NZ_JBEZKP010000033.1:71248-77015 GCF_040706335.1 Streptomyces sp. NPDC048389
TCCTCCCCCCCCCCCCCAATATAAAACTTCTTTATCTCCTTGGTCGCGGCCCGCGCCGCGGGGGGCGGGGGGGGCCCCCCGGGCCCCCCCCCCCCCCCCCCCCCCGGACCGGGTCAGCCCCGCTCGGGCCCCGTCGCGACCGGGCGTTCCGGGTCGCGCGACCACTCCGACCAGGAGCCCGCGTACAGGGCGGGCCGGAAGCCCGCCAGCTCCAGGGCCACTGCCTGCTGGGCGGCCGAGACGCCGGAGCCGCAGTAGACGCCCACGTCCGGGGTGTGCTCGCCCGCCCCGAGACCGCGGAAACGGGCGGCCAGCAACTCGGGCGCGAGGAACCGGCCCCGCGCGTCCAGGTTCTCCGTGGTCGGTGCGGAGACCGCGCCCGGAATGTGCCCGGCGACCGGGTCGATGGGCTCCACCTCGCCGCGGTAGCGCTCCTGCGCACGGGCATCGAGCAGCAGCCCGCCACGGGCCGCCGCCGCCGCGTCGTCGGCGTCCAGCAGGGGCAGCGCGCCCGGCTTCGGTTCGAACGTGCCCTCCTTCGGGGCCGGAAGCGCGGTCTCGAGCGGTCCCGGCCACGCGGCGAGCCCGCCGTCCAGCACCCGTACGTCGTCGTGCCCGGCCCAGCGCAGCATCCACCAGGCGCGCGCCGCGCCCCAGCCCTTGTCCGCGTCGTACGCGACCACGGGCGTGCCGGCCGAGACACCCGCGCGGCGCATCACGGCGCCGAAGGCGGCGACATCGGGGAGCGGATGGCGCCCGCCCTCCCCGGGCGGCCCGGCCAGCTCCGCCTCGAGATCGACGAAGACGGCGCCCGGGATGTGCCCGGCCTCGTACTCCGGCCGGCCGTGGGGCCCGCCGAGCCGGTAGCGGACGTCCAGCAGGACCGGCGGCGTGGGGCCGGCGAGTTCGTGGGCGAGATCCGCCGCGGAGATGATCGGATTCATGGGTGCCATCCTCGCGCACCGGCCTGGCGCACCGTAACGCCCCCAAAACGGATGAGTCGCATCACAACGGGCAACCTCCGGCGGGAACCCGCCATATCCGGCGCGGCCCGGCACCGCGGGCGTCGGGTGGTGACACCATCTGCTCGGGCGGGGCGGCCTTCCCCACGGCCTCCGACGCGACCGGCGCGCCCGGTCCCCCCGTACGGCCACCACGATGGTCCGAGGAGAGAGTGACGATGACCGAGGCGGCTCGGCACACGCCCGGCACTCCGTGCTGGGTGAGCCTGATGGTTCACGGCCTTGACGCGACACAGGAGTTCTACGCGGCACTGTTCGGCTGGGAGTTCTCCCCCGGGCCCACCCAACTGGGGCCCTACGTCCGCGCGATGCTCGACGGCAGGGAGGTCGCCGGCATCGGCCGTCTCCCGGCCGACCGCCATCTGCCCGTCGCCTGGACCCCGTACCTGGCGAGCGACGACGCCGACGCGACCGCGGAGGCGATCCGCAGCTGCGGCGGTACGGTCGGTGTCGGGCCGCTCGACGCCGCCGACGCGGGACGCCTGGTGATCGCGTCCGACCCGGGCGGCGCGGTGTTCGGCGTCTGGCAGGCGGCGGCGCACCTGGGCACGGCCGTGTACGGCACGCACGGGACGCCGGTCTGGAACGAGCTGCTGACCGTGGACACCTCGTCGGTCGGCAAGTTCTACCACGCGGTCTTCGGCTACGACACCGGGCCGGCCGACTCCTCCGACCGCCTCACCCTGCGCCTCGACGGCCGGCCGGTGGCGTCCGTGCGCGGAACGGGCCAGGCGCTGCCGCGTGGCCGGGGGCCGCACTGGATGACGTACTTCGAGGTCGAGGACACCGACGCGGCGGCCCATCGGACGGTGGAGCTGGGCGGCCGGGTGATCAAGGCGCCCGGACCGGGGCGCGGCGGCCGGGAGGCGACCGTCTGCGACCCGGAGGGCGCGGTCTTCACGATCGTACGGTCGGAGCCCCGCTGACGCGGCCGGCACGGTCGGCGCCGGAGGTGGCCTCGACTCCGGTCTCGACCGGCAGCACATCCGGGGAGAGAGCGGCCGCCCTGGCCGAGGCCGCCGTCATCCGGCGGCGGTGGTGACGCCGGCACAGGACCTCGTAACCGATCTCGTCCGGCGACTGGTTGACGTCCCCGACGACGACCTGAGCGCCCTCCACGACCATCACACCGCCGACGGTGCGGGCGTTGTGCGTCGCCCGCGCGCCGCACCAGCACAGCGCCTCGACCTGCAGCACCTCGACGCGGTCGGCGAGCTCGACGAGCCGCTGTGAGCCGGGGAAGAGCTTGGAACGGAAGTCGGTGGTGATACCGAAGGAGAACACGTCCAGCTCCAGGTCGTCGACGACACGGGCGAGCTGGTCGATCTGCTCGGGGGCGAGGAACTGCGCCTCGTCGGCGATCACGTAGTCGCACCGGCCGCCCTTGGACAACCGGTCGACGAGATAGGCGTAGAAGTCGAAACCCTCCGCCGCCTCGACCGCATCGGTCACCAGACCCAGGCGGGAGGAGAGCTTGCCCTCGCCGGCCCGGTCGTCACGGGTGAAGATCATGCCCTGCAGGCCGCGGGCGGACCGGTTGTGCTCGATCTGAAGAGCGAGGGTGCTCTTTCCGCAGTCCATCGTTCCGGAGAAGAACACCAGCTCGGGCATGGGAAGTCGCGACCTTTCTGGTCTGGGCTGAAGCGGGTCAGGAACGTACTTCGAGGAGCGGCACGAGCTGCTCGGCGGGGGTCATGGAACCGTGCATGCCCACCATCGCGGACTCGTTCGGTTCGTTGACCGACGCGATGACCACCACGTCGTCGTGTGCCGCCGCGACGACGTCACCGATCCGCCCGTACACCCGGTCGTCGATCCGGGGACCGAACCAGCCGGCCGCGATCGCCTCGTCACGGCTCGCCACCCAGAACTGCTCGCCCAACACCTCGCGCCACACGGTGAGCACGTCGCTCTCCGCGCCGGGGACGGCGTAGACATGGCGTGCCCTGCCCTCGCCGCCGAGCAGGGCGACGCCGGCCCGCAGCTCCCAGTCCTCGTCGAAGTCGATACGGGACTGCTCGTCGAACGGGATGTCGATCATGCCGTGGTCGGCGGTGACGTACAGCGCGGCGCGTGGCGGGAGCCGGTCGGCGAGCCGCTCGACCAGTCGGTCCACGTACATCAGCTGACCGCGCCAGGCGTCCGAGTCGATGCCGAAGCGGTGGCCCTTGCCGTCGACCTCGCTGTAGTACGTGTAGACCAGCGAGCGGTCGCCGGCGGCGAGCTGCTCGGCCGCGAGATCCACGCGTTCCTCGCCGGTCAGCCTGCCGTGGAAGGTGCCGCCGCTGAGGGCGACCTTGGTGAGCGGGGTCTGCTCGAACGTGGGCGACGACACCTGCGCGGTGTGCACCCCCGCCCGGTCGGCGAGCTGGAAGACGGTCGGGTACGGCTGCCAGGTCTTCGGCGCGGTCCACGGCTTCCAGCGCAGCTGGTTCATCAGCTCGCCGGTCTCCGGGTTGCGCACCGTGTACCCCGGCAGACCATGCGCACCGGGGGGCAGGCCGGTGCCGACGGAGGCGAGCGAGGTGGCGGTGGTCGCGGGGAAACCGGCCGTGATCGGCGTCCCCGTGCCACCGCGCGAGGTGCCGAGGAGGGACGTCAGATACGGGGCTTCCTCGGGATGCGACCTGATCTGCTCCCAGCCGAGACCGTCGATCAGGAAGACGCAGTTCCGGTCGGCGGGGGCGAGCTCCGCGATCGACGGTGCGAGCCCGGGCACGCCCTGGCCGGCGGCGAGCGTGGGCAGCAGGTCGGCGAGCGAGCCGCTGCCGTACGCGGGCGCGGGCGCGGCGTGCACGTCCAGCGACACGGGGTCGTCCGGCCACACGGCGGGCTGAGCCATCAGCGGGTGGCTGCCGTGGCTTCGGAGAGCGCCTGGGCGAAGACCAGGGTCTGGCGGACGGTGTCGGGGCCGTCGCCGGCCTCGCTGACCCGCAGGCTCAGGTCGTCGGCCGTGGAGTTGCCGGTGTAGCCGTGGTCGGCGTCGCAGTTCGGGTCGCCGCAGGCGGCGGGCTCCAGGTCGAGGCGCGAGACGGCGCCCCAGCCGATGGTCAGGACGACCTCCCGGGGCAGGGTGCCCGGGGTGTACGCCTCCGGGTTGGCGACGACGCGGCTGACCACGACGGACGAGATCCGGCCGAGCTTCACCGACTCGGTGGAGGTCGTGGCATACGGCGTCGGAGAGCTGGAGTCGGCGGCCTGCTCGTCGGTGTGGCTCACGATGAACCGGTTCGCCGTCAGGACGAGGACCGTGACATGGCGGCGGACCTCGTTCGCGTCGAACGTGGTCTCCTGGTGCACCAGGTACGACGCGATCGGCTCGCCACCGACGGCGGCCTCCACCGCCTCTGCCACGAGTGCCGGGTAGTAGCCGCTGCGCTCGATCGCCGCGCGCAGCCCCTGGGTCGTCGTACCGGTCTTCGCCATGCGGTCCATCCTACGGGCCCCCGAAGGCGCCGGTGCTCAGTAGCTGGGGAGCCTGCGGGGACCCGGATCGCTTCGGGGCGGCGGCGGCGGCGCGAGCCGTACGGACGCGTCCAGGACGGTCAGGCCGTGCTGGGCGACCACGACGGGCTCGAGGCTGATCCCGACCACTTCGGGGTGGTCGTCGACCAGCCGCGACACGCGCAGGAGCAGTTCCTCCAGCGCGGACGTGTCGACCGGCGCGGAGCCGCGCCAGCCGAACAGGAGCGGCGCCGTGCGGACGGTTCGGATCAGCTCCGCCGCATCACGGTCGGTGGCCGGGACGAGCCGGTGGGCGGTGTCGCCGAGCAGCTCGGACGCGGCACCGGCCAGCCCGAACGAGAGCACGGCCCCGACGGCCGGGTCGATCGCGGCCCGTACGACGGTGTCCACGCCGCGCGGTGCCATGGCCTGCACCACGGGCTGCAACTCGGCGGGCTTGCCGAGCAGTTCCGTCAGCTCGCGGTACGCCTGGCGGAGCTGGGTCTCGTCGGCCAGATCGAGCCGGACACCGCCGAGATCGGCGCGGTGGCGCAGATGGGGGGCGGTCGTCTTGAGCGCGACCGGGTAGCCGAGGCGCGCGGCCGCCTGCACGGCGGCGCCGGGGTCGGGCGCGGGGAGGGTGGGCCGTACGTGGATGCCGTAGCGCGCGAGGAGCGCCTGCGCGTCGGCCGCACCGAGTGCGAAGGCTCTGCTGTCCGCCGCCGCCGCGAGGATCCGCTCGATGTGCGCGGCGGCCCCGGGCTCGTCGATGTCCTCGTACTGAGGAACCCGCCCCGGCTCTGCGGCCTGCCGCCGCCACTGCCCGTACTTCACGGCCTCCGCGAGCGCCCGCACGGCCCGCTCGGCGGCCGGATACGCGGGAATCCGCCGCGCGTCCCTGCCGGGCGGGGCGGGTTCGGGCGCGTCCTGGCCCGCCTGCCCGGCGGCGGCGCTGCCGTCCGCCCCGGCGCGGGCGGTCCCAGGGCCGGCCGAGGCCGGCTGCCCGGCACGGCCTGGCGCACCCGCACCCGGGCCGGGCCCGCCACCGGCGGAGCCGGTGCCCGAGGGCACGGGGCCGCCCGGGGCCGGACCGACGCCGGGGGTCAGCAGGGCGTCGGCCGACGCGCCCAAGCCCTCCGGGGTCGACGTCGCCTGGCCCGGGGCGTACGGGCCGACGCCGCCCGACGCGGGTTCCTCCGGAGTGGGGGCATGGTCGTCGACCCGACCATCACCAGCGACTGGACACCGTTGTGGATCCGCCGGTACTTCCGACTCTCCCGCTGATACTGCGCAATGACATC